>JBEQSW010000098.1:0-3092 GCA_040348565.1 Myxococcales bacterium
CACCACGCCACCCCCGGGAACGCGCGCCCCGGCTTGGCGAACAAGAAGCCTTGCAGCAGATCGCAGCCCAGATCGACCAAACAGTCGCGCTCTTCGCGCGTCTCGACGCCCTCGGCAACCACGGTCATGCCCATGTCTTTCGACAGGGCCGTCATCGAGCGAACCACCTTTTGCTTGGTGGAGGTGATGTGAATGTCGCGCACCAGCGACATGTCCAGCTTGACGATCTCCGGCTCCAACAAAGTGAAGCTGGAGAGCCCCGCATAACCGGCGCCCAGGTCGTCGACCGCGATACGGAAGCCCATTTCGCGCAGAGCGGCCACGCGGCGACGCGCGTCTTTGACTTCGTCCAGCGACGAGCGCTCGGTGATTTCGAGCACCACGCGGCTGGCGATCTTCGACAACGGCGACTCGGGATCGCTCAGCGCCGGATCGGTGAGGTCGGTGACGTGCAGGTTCACGAACAGCGCAAAATCGGTGTCGGCCGGGATCGGCTCGGCCGCTCGCGAGCGAATTGCGCGCCCCAGCGACTCGAGGCGCCCGAGGCGCATGGCCGCGTCGATGACCGCGCCGGGGTGGGGCAGGCTCGGCTCGGTGCTGCGCAGCAGCGCTTCGTAGCCGAAGACGGTCTTTTGACGCACGTCGACGATGGGGTGGTACGCCATCCACATCGACTGCACGGCTCGGTCGAAGCTGGCTTCCAGGCCCGCGCGGTCGGCGCCCAGCGCGCCGGCGTGGCCGAGCAGCTCGGCTGCTTGTTGCTTCACGCGCGCCATGCGGTGCATGCGCACGGCTTTTTGCACGATCGTATCGAGAGCTTCGCTCTCGACCGGTTTGGTCAAATAGTGAAAGGCGCCGTATTCGAGGGCTTGCACGGCCGTGCTCACCGCCGGCGCGCCGGTCATCAGCACCACCGGCACGTGAAGGTCGTGTTGGCGAATCTCTTTCAGCAGCTGAATGCCGCCCATGCCGGGCATCACGATGTCGCTGACCACGACGTCGAACGCGCGCCGGCTCAGGTGCTGTACGGCTTCCTCGCCGTTGCGCGCCTCGGTCACGCTGTAGCCCATCAGCTTCAGGCCCCGGCACACGCCGCGCAGCAGCTCCGGCTCGTCGTCGACGACCAGAATCCAGCCCTTGGTTGCTTCGGCCTTGCGCTCCACGTCGGAAGTGGGGGCCGGCGCTCCCTGCGAGCGGCGTTTGCTGCTCGGCGGCTGGCTAGGTGCCGCCTGTGCTTCACCCGCCGCCATGCCTTTAGGGGCTGAAGCGACCATGCATTCCCCGAACGGCGCATTCCGCAGGGCCTAAAGGGCCTCGCGCTATCATTCGGAAACCATTGGCGGGTTTGGCCGGCCGCCACGCCTCGAAACGAGACGTTTCAGCCTTCACGGACGAGGTCGCCGCGCGGGCCGACCCGGAATTCCTGCCGAAAGACGCGACGAGCCACCTTCGGGGCGCTCTTCAAGTAATCGAGCGCGTCCTTCTGGGCGTAGGGGGCCGGCCGCGACTCCACCCTCGTGAGTAGGGCGCCGGCCGGGACGGTGAGGCGCGTGAGATTCTGCCATACCATCCCCGACTTGGTCTGACAGCGTTCGACCTCGGCGCCGGGCCATTCGCTCACGTGCACCCAGGCGTCGTTCAGCTTGATCAGCCAGGTGACGGCGGTCTTTCCGCGCGCGGCCACGTACTCACCTTCGGTGAGCTCAATTTGCAGCTCGCGGGGGCCCGCCGTGGCCATGAAAGTTACTTGGCGTAGCCCGACTGGTCGGGGGGCGCGACCGGCGCGTCCTCGCCTTGATCGTGCTCCCGCGCGTCGGGGGGAGCTTTTTTGGTCTTCGACGTCTTGCTCGCGTCCCAATCGCGCTCGCGGTCTTGGTCGCGTTTGGGCTCGGGCTCCGGCTCGGCTTTGGGCGTCAACGTGAAGCGCGGTGTCATCTGCGGGTTGCAACCGGGGCCGAAGCTCTTGGCGCTGAAGTCGAACTCGAAATCACCGTGGTGCTCTTCGCCCTCTTTGTTGGTGTAAGACACCTCCAAGCGCAGGCGGCGGCTGCCGGCGCGCGCGGGCGAGCAGTACGAGACCAAGTAGTGCTTCTCGAGCTGCTCCAGGGTCTGGCTGGCGGCTTCTTCGAACGCGATCGGCAGCGTGTCGGGTCGTTGCGCGCGCACCAGACCGCGCCGCGCCAGGTCTTCCACCGCATCGGCTTGCTCGGCCACACCAATGGCCAGCACGTCGTAAGGGCTCTCCCACACCTGGTCATGGGCCTTGTCGCGATCCACGCGCCCGGCCACGTCCGGCCCGCCCGAGTACACGACCAACGTGCCGACTCGCACGACTTTGCCGCTTTGGGTGAGCAGCATTTCGAGCTTGGCTAGCCCGGCCACTACGGCGCCGTTCAAATTGCGGGACGGATCGCGCGGCGTGAAGCTCTCGAGCGCGGCCATGGTCACGCCTTGATTGCCGCGCGGAAACGCTGCAATCGGCACCAACGCCGGCCCGCCGTCGAACGCGAACACCGACACCGCTTCGCGCGGCGTCACCTTCTGCACGAAGTTGAGTGCGCCTTTGGCCACCAGCGTGCGCGCTTCCTGGGTTTGAGCGTTGCTCATGTCCACCAGCAGCACCACCTGGTGCGCCGCGACCAGGTTCGGATCCAGCAGCGTGAGCTGAGTCTGGTCGGACGGAACGAGCTGCTCGTTTTCGTAGACGCGAAAATTGGACGGCTGCAGCTCAGTGAGCGGCGTGTCTCCATCGCTGACCGAAACGTACGCGCCGATGTTGCTGGGCCGCTGCGACGTCGTGGCCAACGGCTCGACGGTGACGTGTCGGAAGACTCCGCAGCCGGTCAACGGCAAAACGGCGAGCAACCAGCCAGCGCGACGCATGGGCCGGAAGCTTATCATTCCCAGACCACGTTTTTTAAGACCACGTTCTTCACGACGTCTTCCATGCCGTGCGAATAATCGGTCGGTAGCTCGTGATCGTGAAACAGCCCAATCTCGGTAATCTCGAGCGGGTTCACCCCGGATTGGTCGGGCTCCCCGATGGTGGCCGCCACGACGATGGTAACGGCGTGAAAACGCGGGTCGCGCAC
>JBEQSW010000104.1:0-5475 GCA_040348565.1 Myxococcales bacterium
ATACCGATGCTGAGCCCGGTAACGATGGAGGGCATGGCGCCCGGCAGAATGACCTCGCGAAAGACGTCGAGCGGGCCCGCGCCGAGGCTCAGGGACGCAAAAATCAGGCGCCGATCCAGCGATTCGACCCCGTGCACCGTGCTCAGCAGGATCGGGAAGAAGGCACCGATGACGGTGATGAACACCATGCTTTGCTCGGCCGACGAAAACAGCAAAATCGCGATCGGTATCCAAGCAACCGCGGGGATCGGCCGAATCACCTCCAGGGGCGGCAGCAAAGACTGAGCGGCCAAACGAAACCGCCCGATCAACAGACCGAGCGTGACCGCCGAGCAGGCCGCGATGCCGAAGCCGATGAAGATGCGCATCACGCTATTTCCCACGTGGGCCGCAAATTTGGGCGTCTGCAGCAGCTCCCCCAGCGCGAGCACGACCTCGCTGGGGGCCGGGATGTTCTCGAAGCGAAAGAACAGCTCGAGCTCATAGCGCGACGCAAGCTCCCAGGCGCCCAGCCAAACTGCCAGCGAGACCGCGCCAATCACCGCCGAGCGGAGCGAAGACCGAAAGCGCCCCGCGCGGCTTGCCCGCGTCGCAGCCAATTGCTCGACCGCTGAATCGTCGAATTCGGTCGTGCTCGGCAAGAGCTCCGCGACGTGCTCTGAAGATCCGACCGCCATGGTCACAAGCTCGCCTGCCCCGGCGCTTTGCGGGCCGCATCGAAACCGATGACCGGGCCGCCGCCGTTCTTGGCGGCCCAGGTCTCGGCCGATTTTTTGAGCAGAAACGCCGACAACCCGTTCGGACCGCGGACGTACCAAACCTTGTCGGCGAACAGCTTGTTGCCGGTTTCTCGGTCATGAACGAACGTGACGCGAGCGGTCTTTCCCTCTTGCTCCAGCTGAGCCAGGGCGCTGAACGTCGCCTCGGGCGTGCTGTACAGGCGCACTTTGGGTTCTCCCTTTACCCAGATTTGTCCGGCCAGCGTCGGTTCCTTGATCGGCGCGTGCGTATCCAGGGCGTCGCCGGTAAAGGGTTGGGCCGCGTAGTCTTTCAGGCGCGCGTCGTAGTCGTAGCCAAACTCTTGGGCGGCTTGGCGAATGAACTTGTCGTTAACGTAGGTAGCGACGTCGATCTCGTTCGTCACCTTCTTCAGCACCTTCAGCGACTCTTGGGCCTTGCTGATGGCTCGAATGTGCTCCGGCTTGAGGGTGTAGTCGCGCGTCTGAATGCCGTGAGGGCCGTGGAAAGCGTAGTAGACCTCGGCGTCGACCCCCGTCCACTTGGCCAGCTTCTCCGACAGGCCTTCGGGGTCCTCGCGGTACAAGCGATCGGCTTCGAGGGTTGCCTTGAGGTAAGCGACGACGATTTCCGGATATTTCTGGGCGTAATCGGAGCGAACCTGCACGCCGTGAGTGGTGGTCACGCCCGTGGAGCTGCCGTCGTAGATCTTCTTGGCGAAACCGCGAAATGGAAACAGCTCGCCGAAGGGTACGAAGTTGGCGTGGGCATCGATCTGGTTGGCCTTCAGCGCGCTGCCGCCCACTTCCGGGGTCTGGGTCACGATCTCGACGTCTTTGGTCGGGTCCCAGCCCAAGTCTTGGATGGCGCGAATCAACATCGCGTGCGCGGTCGAGCCGAACGGCACGGAGATCTTTTTCCCCTTCAGCTCCGACAACGACTGCACCTTCGACCCCGACGGCACCAAAATCGCGTTGCCGGCTCCGTTGATGCCGGCCGATAGCGTGGCGATGTAGAACGACTGCACTTTGTCGCCGGCGGCCTTGAGCGCGGTCGCGCCCAGCACCGACGGGAAGTCCGCCATCTGCACGATGTCGAGCTGGTTCGCCAGGTACTTGCTGTTCAGCTGCGCGCCGGTCGGCTGGTTTTCCCAGTGAATGTCGTATTCGACCGATTTGTAGCGGCCGTCCTTGGGCAAGTACTTCTCGAGCAGGTGCAGCTCTCGCACGATGGGCCCACCGGTCGCGCAATTGATGGTGGTGTCCTGCGTACCGATGGCGACCCGCACCGTTTCGCCCGGCGCGGCTGGCTGAACCCCGTCCGCCGACGACGACGTTTTCTGCGGGTGCGAATTCGAGCGGCAACCGACCACCAAGGTCAGCAGCAAGAGGGCCAGAGCGCGAAGCGACTTGTGAATCATCGAACCCATGCCAAGCAAAACGCGAGCCAGCTCATGCGACTCCGTTTTCGAGCTCAACTGGCGAGCCGCCGCCATTCGATTTCGGCAACCTCGAGCGGTGCCGGTAGCAGCTGCAGCCGGTACAAGGTATCGGCGATGCGTTGTTGCGAAGCGAGCAGCTCGGAGGTGAGCGGGCCGGTGGAAGGGTGTCGCTTGAGCCAGCTCGCGATCGCGCGCGACGAGATGTTGAGCTGCGCCGACACCAGCTCGGACACGAGGGCGGTGTTGCTCTTGGCCCAGTCCACGGCCTTGACGGCGTGGAGCAGGAGCTCGTCAACCAGCGCGGCGTGCTCGTCCGCGAACGCGCGATTTGCAAGGTAATACGCGGTGTTGAGCGTCAAACCCCTTCCGTCTCGCAGCACCCGGGCCCGCGCCGTGTCCTGAATGCTGGACAGGAGCGGATCCCAGATCACCCAGGCATCGACGTGGCGGGACTCGAACGCGGCCTTGGCTTTTTCGGGGACCAGGAAGCTGAGGCGCACGTCGTTCAGGCTCAAGCCCGCTTCTTCCAACGCTTGGATCAACAGATAGTGCACGTTCGAGCCACGTTTGAGGGCGACGCTGCGCCCGCGCAGATCGGCAACGCTACGGATGTCGGAGTCTTCGTGGACGATGATGGCCTCGGCCTCCGGCGCCGGCGCTTCCGCCGCGACGTACACGAACGACGCCGCGTTGGCCTGCGCCAGAACCGACGGGCAATCTCCGACGACCCCCAACGCGACCTCGCCCGACTGAATCGCGGCTGCCACCTCGGGTCCTGCGGGAAACTCGCACCATTCGACCTGAATGCCCTTGGTCGCGAGCAGGCTTTCGAAGCTGCCGAGCGCCTTGACCACCGTCAGCACTCCGAACTTGTGATAGCCCAGTCGCACGCGCGTGTGGCGGCTACTGCGCGGCGGGGGCGGCGGCTCGCTGGCAGGGGGACGCGCGCCGCCAGCGGCGGTGAGGTCACCGTGTTGTAGCAAGCGGGCGCGCACCACATTGCGGCTGATGCCGAGCAGGCGAGCGGTCGCCAGCTGGTTTTTTTGGGTGTGAACGTAGGCCGAGCGCACCACCGTGGCTTCGATCCGCTCGAACAAGCCGGGCGCGGGCGTCTCGAAAATGCGCGCGAGCGCGGTCTCGAGCAGACCGAAGCCGTCTTCGGCGACGGCCGGCACACTGCTGCGGGTTCGTCCTTTCGCCGCGGATATTCGCAAATCATCGGCGTCGATGCGCGGGCCGCGCGCGACCAAGAGCGCGTGATGCACCACGTTTTCAAGCTCGCGAATGTTACCCGGCCAGGCGTGCTCCAACAGGCGTTGCCCAGCCGACTCGCCCAGCTCGACGTCGTCGAGCTTCAGCTTTCGGCAGTAAACGCCCAAGAAATGTCGAGCGAGCGGCAAAATGTCTCCCGGGCGCTCGCGCAGCGGCAGCAGAAGCAACTGCGTCACGTTGAGCCGGTAGAAGAGATCTTCCCGGAAGTGTCCGGCCGCCATCGCTTCTTCCAAGTCGACGTTGGTGGCCGCCACCAGCCGAACGTCGATGGGAATGGCCGCGCGGGAGCCGAGCCGGACGACTTCCGACTCCTGCAGAACCCGCAGTAGCTTCACCTGCAACGGCAGCGATAGATCCCCGATCTCATCGAGAAATAGGCTGCCCTGATGCGCGCTCTCGAACCAGCCGGCCCGGCTGGTAGCCGCACCCGTGAACGCGCCCCGCTCGTGACCGAACAGCTCACTCTCCACCAATTGCTCGGCGATCGCGCCGCAATTGACGGCCACGAAGCTGCGCTCCCGCCGCTGGCTGAGCGCGTGCAAATGCCGGGCGACAATCTCCTTGCCGGTGCCGGTCTCGCCGGTGATGAGCACGGTAGCGTCGCTGGGCGCGACCCGTTCGATCTGTTGCAGCAGCGCGCGGGACCGCGGATCCTCGAACACGAGAGCCTTGGCGCGGACGGTCAAGGAGGGACCGCTGTTGGGGAGGGTGAGGACCGGCATCGGCGCCCCCGAGAGCTAACACGCGGGCTCCGCCTCGTCCACTGCACGAGACTCCAAGGATATTATTGTGAATTTATGGCCCTGAAAACGCAGATTTGCTGGACTTGTCGACGTTCGCGCCGTCTCCTTCCCCAGACAGGGCCTGCGGCATGGGCCTGCGGGCGGCTCAACACCGTTGCTGCTGGGGACGCAGCGCTGCTGCCCAGGAAGCAACGTCTCGTTGCTCGGGCCAAACCACGCTCACGAACTCACGTGGCCTGGCTATTGCAAAGGGGTCAACCGATATCGGTCTAGCCATGCAAGACGAACTATTCGAAGCCGACGTCGTGGTCATCGGCGGTGGCAGCGCCGGCTCGACGGCAGCCATTCGCGCCAAAGAGCTCAATCCGAAAGCGAAGGTGCTGTTGCTCGAAAAGGCGCACATCAAGCGCAGCGGCGCCATCGCGATCGGCATGGACGGCCTCAACAACGCCGTGATTCCAGGACACGCCACGCCCGAGCAATACGTCAAAGAGATCACGATGGCCAATGACGGCATCGTCGATCAAGCCGCCGTGCTGGCGTACGCGCAAAACAGCTTTGCGATGATCCAGAAGCTCGACAGCTGGGGCGTCAAGTTTCAAAAGACCGAAACCGGCGACTTCGACGTGAAGAAGGTCCACCACAACGGCAACTACGTGTTGCCGATGCCGGAGGGCTACGACCTCAAGAAGATCCTGGCTCGCCGTATCAAGCGCGCGCTGGTGCAAGTCAGCAACCGGATCATGGCCACCCGCATCGTGGTCGAAGGTGGCCGGGTCGTCGGCGTTTTGGGCTTGGATACGCGGGAAGGGCACCTCCACGTCATCCGCTGCAAGGCCGTCATTCTGTGCTGCGGCGCCTCCGGGCGGCTGGGTCTACCGGCATCGGGCTACCTCTTTGGCACGTACGAAAACCCCTCGAACGCCGGCGACGGCTATTCGATGGCCTATCAAGCCGGGGCCGAGCTCACCGGTATCGAGTGCTTTCAGATCAATCCGTTGATCAAAGACTACAACGGCCCCGCGTGCGCGTACGTGACGGGGCCGTTCGGCGGGCACACCGTCAACGCGCACGGTAATCGGTTCATCGAAAGCGACTACTGGAGCGGGCGGATGATGCTCGAGTTTTATCGCGAGCTACACTCCGCCAACGGCCCCGTCTACCTGAAGCTCGACCATCTGGCGCCCGAGACCATCAGCGAGATCGAAGGCGTGCTGCACAAGACCGAGCGCCCGAGCCGCGGTCGCTTTCATTTGGGTCGTGATCAGAGCTACGGCTCGG
>JBEQSW010000137.1:0-11101 GCA_040348565.1 Myxococcales bacterium
GAAGTCGATGGCGCGGCCGACGTAACGGCACGACGTTTCCGTGGCGTCGTCGCAAGGCGCGCCCATCAGCCGCTCAATCGTCTCTTTGGTGGCGCCGAAGCGAATGGGGCCGATGCCCTGGCCGGGCAAGATGGGCATCGGGTTGCCCATGCGCGGGGCCATGAACTCGATCCGCTTCGGACCTTGGCCGGGGATCACGTTGGCCGCGTGCCCGATGCTGTCGACGGCGCCGCGCCCGACCGACGGCATGGGTGGCGCCGCGATGGCGCTTGCCAGGAGCTTGCTGCGCTCCTCCGCGCTCGGCCCGTGGCTGCCTTGACAGCCGTCGCAGCCTGCCAACCAGAGGCTCGAACCCAAAGCAGACACGAACGAAAGAGCGTAAACGACTGAGCGCATGAGACCTCGGCAAGCTTGGTTGCGGTAGCCCGCGAACCGCGTCATTAGCACATCAATAGCTTGGCCCAGAGCTAGTAGCCTCGCCTATCTATTCCCCTTCGTGAACCAAGACCGCGCTCGATGACCCCCGAACCTTCCCGCACCGCACCCCTGGCAGGCGCGCCTGCCAACTCGGTTGACGATTGGATTGCTCGCCGCTTCTTGTTCGTCACCGGCAAGGGGGGCGTGGGAAAGACGAGCGTGGTCGCGGCGCTGGCCGAGCGCTTTGCGCGCGCGGGCAAGCGGGTGCTGGTGGCCGAGACCAGCCCCAAAGAGCACATCTCCGGCTTGTTCGGGCGCGCGTCTCTACCGACGCAGATCACCGAGCTGTCGCCGCGCTTGTTCGGCGTGCTGCTGGACGCCGACGTGGCCCTCAAAGAGTACGGCGCGCTCGTGTTGAAGAGCGAACGGTTGGTCAGCGCCCTGTTCGACAACAAGCTGGTGCAGGGTTTCTTTCACGGCGCGCCGGGCCTCAAAGAATGGGCGGCGCTCGGCAAGGCTTGGTACCACTCCACCGAGCGCTTGGCGGACGGCTCGCCTCGCTTCGACGTCGTGATTTTGGACGCGCCCGCCACCGGTCACGGCTTGGACATGCTGCGCGTGCCCAAGACCATCATCGATTTGTCGCCGCCGGGCGTGCTGCGTTCGGACGCCGAGCGAGCTTGGGCGCAATTTCGCGATCCGCTACAGTCGGGGGTCGTGGTCGTGACTTTGCCCGAGGAAATGCCCACCAACGAGAGCTTGGAGCTGTGCTCGGCGTTGCGCGGCGAGCTGGGGCTGCCGCTCTTGGCCCTGGTGGTGAACCAAGTCGTGCCCAACTTGTTTGGCGCCGCCGAGCGCGACGCGCTGGCCGATCTGGAAGAGCCGAGCGAGAGCGACCCCGCGTCGCTGGCGCTGGCGGCCGGCATTCGCCGCGCGGCGCGCGAGCAAGTGCAGAGCCAGAGCCTCGAGCGCCTGGCCCAGCTGGGTGCGCCGCTACTGCAGCTGCCGTTCCTGCTCGAGGGCGCCGCGAGCTTGCCCGCCGTCGGCAAGCTCGTTCAGGCGCTGGCTTCACAGCGCTGAGGCGGCGGGCGGGTCCAAGAACCACACGCCGTCGCGAGCCAATTGAATCGGCGTCGACACGACATCGACCGGATCCAGCAGCGCGCGCCGCACGGGCTCGGCTTTGCCGGCGCCGCTGCCCAGCACCAGGCAAACTCGAGCTGCGCGCAGCACCGGTGGCGTGATCGACAGCCGCTCGGGCGGTGGCTTCGGCCCCGTCACCGGCAGCACGCGTCGCGCTTCTTCACGCAGGGCGGCCGCGCCCGGAAACAGCGACGCGGTGTGCGCGTCCTCGCCAATGCCCAGCACCACGACGTCCAGCCGGTCGGGCAGCTGGGCTTCGTACAGGCGCGCCGCTTGCTCGCGATCGGCGAGCTCGCCCTGCATGCGGTGCACGCGCTCGCTCGGAATTTGAATGCGATCGAACAGTGCCGCCTTGGCCATCCGATAGTTGCTGTCGGCGTGGTCGGCAGGCACGCAGCGCTCGTCACCGAAGAAAACGTCGATGGACGACCAATCGAGCGGTAAGCCGGCCAGCGCTTCGTACGTGGCTTTTGGCGTCGTTCCGCCGGCCAATGCGAGCGACGCGCGGCCCCGCTCGCCGAGCGCGCGCGTCAGCTCGAGCGCAATACGCGCCGCCGCGCGGGCCGGCAGATCTTTCGAGTCACAGACGATGCGTTCCATGGGGGCGGAATCATAGGCGCGCCTGAGAATCCGCGCTATGGTCGGAGTCCTTAGCTCATGGCGGAATCGGCTGTCTCTGCAGGCCACGTGCTCGTCGGCCGCTATCGGCTCGAAACGCAGCTGGGCCAAGGCGGCATGGGCACCATTTGGCGCGCTCAGCATTTGGTGCTGAACGCGCCGGTGGCGGTCAAGGTCATCGACCGCACGGTGATTCCGGACGAGGAGACGCTGTCGCGCTTCATGCGCGAAGCGCAGTCGGCGGCCGCGCTGCGCAGCCCGCACGTCGTGCAAATTCTCGACTACGGCATCGACGGCAAAGTGCCGTTCATGGCCATGGAGCTGCTCGAGGGCGAAAACCTCGCGCAGCGCATCAAGCGGGTGAAGCGCCTCACGCCCGCCGACACCGCGCGCGTGCTTTCGCACATCGGCTGCGCCATCGGGCGCGCTCACGAAGCCGGCATCGTGCACCGCGACCTCAAGCCCGAGAACGTCTTCCTGGTGAAGAACGAGGACGAAGAGATCGCCAAGGTCTTGGATTTCGGTGTGGCCAAGATCGAGCGGCACGCGCTGGAAGAGGGAACCCGCACGCGCACCGGCTCTATCCTCGGCACGCCATTTTACATGAGCCCCGAGCAGGCGCAGGGCAACCGCACCGTCGACTCGCGCACCGATTTGTGGGCCATGGGCGTGATTGCCTTCGAGTGCCTGACCGGCAAGCGCCCGTTCTACAGCGACGGCCTCGGCGATTTGGTGCTGGCCATCTGCGTCCGCGACATTCCCCAGCCATCGTCCATCGCTAGCGTGCCCATCGGCTTCGACGCCTGGTGGAACCGCGCCGTCGCGCGTGACCCAGAAAAACGCTTTCAAAGCGCGCGGGAGCTGACCGACGCGCTGCGCGACGCGCTCGGCCTCGAGCCGCGCGAAATCTCGCGCGAGGTGCCGAACGCGGCGCCCAGCATCGAGGTCACCAGCGCACCCGACACCGCGCGCGACACGCCTCCGACCGATCCGGTGCCGGGCCTGCACGCTTCCGGCGTCGTCACCCAAGCCCCCATCACGGTGCGGGCCGACGAAGTCGCGGAGCCGAACGCGGCGACCATGGTGGCCTCCGCCCCAGTCGAGATTCCGGCGCTGACCGAGCGACAGTTCAGCACCACGCAGAAGAGCCCGCCCTCCACGCCGCTGCCCAGCTCCGATGGCACGGGCCTGGTCGTCGGCGTCGCGGCCGCCGCGCTGTTCGTTGGCTTGCTCGCGGGTGTCATGTTGCTGCGCACCCAGCGTGACAGCGAGACGGACCAACACCGGGCTTTGCCAGCGCCGCTGCCGGTGTCGCCGCGCCAACCCAGCGAGCCGCGGGTCAAAGCTAAAGCGCCGCCTACGCCGGCCCCTTCCGCCGAAAAACCGCTGCTCGAGTTCTTGCCCGGCGACGCGCCTACCGCTCCGCCTGCCGTTTCGGGCGCGCCCAGCGAGCCGCGGCCCGCGCCCAAGCAAGAGGCGCCCGCGCCTTCGGCAAGCGGCGCGCCTCACGCCGCGCCGGCCACCAGCTTGCCGGACGGCGGCTGGGTCAAGCCCGCCTGGGCCATTCCCGATGGTGATCCGGTGCGGCGCCCTCCCGTTTCGGAGTGAGCCGTCGGCTGGTCCAGGACTCTGCAGGTGGCGCCGTGAAACCAACGCCGGGCAATCAGCAGACCTTCTACCGTTGGGTGGACGCGGGCGGCCGAGTGCACATCGTCTCGTCGCTCGAAAGCGTGCCGCAAGCGGAGCGAGCCAAGGCGGCGGTCGTGAGCTTGGATCCCGACGCGGCACCGACCGTACCGCGTCTTCCCAGCGCCGGCTGGCGACCGGATTGGGTTTCGTTCGGAGTGGGCTTCGCGGTGGCGCTGGTGCTGGCGGCGCTGTTCAAGGTCTTGCCGAATGGCATGCGCATGGCGACGCGCGTCGCGCTCGTGTTGGGCGTGGCGGCGGTGCTGACGGGGCTCTATCTAGGCGTCGTGCGGGGCAGCACGGGTGCGCCGGACGCTGGGGGCCTCACTTCGCCCAGCGCGCTGATCGATGACGCCAAAAGCGCGGTCGAACGCATGAATTTACGCCAAAAGCAGCAAGAAGAAGAGCTGAAGCAAATCCAGGCGGAGCACTAGGCGCTTGCCGCCGCGGACTTGCGGCTACATTAAAGTAGATCGCAAGTTCGTCTCACCAACCACGAGGAGTAGCGACTTTGATCCAAACGCGCGCGCAGGACGGGCTTCCGCACACACTCGTGGTTTCGAACGTGCCGGCGTCACCGCCGGGCGCGGTATTCGAGCGCCGCAACCCCGCCAATCGGGACGATTTGGTGACCGTTGCGCCGGCCAGCACGCGCGAGCAGGTGTTCGCCGCTTGCGAGACGGCGCGAGAAGCCGCCGCCGGTTGGGCGCGCGTGCCCGCTCCCGAACGCGGCCGGCTGCTGGGCAGGCTGGCGGCCTTGCTGTTGGAGGAGAAGGAGCGGTTGAGTCGCTTCGTTTCGCGCGAGGTGGGCAAGCCCCTGCGCGAAGCGCGGGGCAGCGTGCAAGAAGCCATCGACACGGCTGAGTTCTTTCAGAGCGAGGGCCGGCGCCTCTACGGCCAAACCGTGCCGAGCGAGCTGCCCAACAAAGAGCTGTTCACCTACCGCCGCCCGCTCGGCGTCGTCGGCCTGATCACCGCCGGAAATTTCCCGATCGCGGTGCCGAGTTGGAAGATCGTGCCCGCGCTTTTGTGCGGCAACGTCATCGTCTGGAAGCCTTCCGACGACGCACCCGGTACCGCGGCCTTGTTCTTCGAGCTGCTGCGGCGCGCGGGGGTGCCGGCCGGCGTCTTGAACATCGTGCACGGCGGCGGCGCGGGCGGCGCCGGCGAATACCTGATTGAAGCCGTCGACGCCGGCTTAATCGACAAAGTTTCGTTCACCGGCTCGACCGCCGTCGGACGCAAGATCGGGGAAGTGTGCGGGCGGCGCCTGCAGGTGCCGTCGCTCGAGCTGGGCGGCAAGAATCCGCTCGTCGTGCTGGCCGACGCCGATTTGGAGCTGGCGGTGGAAGGCGCGGTGTGGGCTTCGTACGGCACGGCCGGGCAGCGCTGCACCAGCGCCGGTAACATCATCGTCGACCGCCGGGTCTTGCCCGCATTTCGCGATCGCTTCGTGCGCCGCGCCAGCACGCTGAAAATCGGCAACCCGCTCGACGAGCACAACGACTACGGCCCCTTCATCAACCAGCGCTTTTTGGAGCGCTGGATCGAGCAACGCGCGACCGGTCTGGCCGACGGCGCCAGCTTGCTGCTCGACGGCAAACGCATCGGCGCGGGGGACGAGCAGCCGGGCTTCACCGGCGACGCCACGCGCGGCTTCTACGGCAGCCCGCGCTTGTTCGACAACGTGCGCATCGACATGCGCATCGCCCAAGAAGAATGCTTCGGCCCCACCATCAACCTGATCGAGGTCGACGGCTTGGACGAAGCCATCCGCGTCGCCAACGGCACGCCCTACGGCCTGTCCAGCGCCATCTACACCCGCGACGCCCACGCCATGTTGCGCTTCAAAGAAGAAATCAAGGCGGGCATGACCAGCATCAACAACAGCACCACCGGCGCGGAAGCTCACTTGCCGTTCGGCGGCAACGGCTGGTCCGGCAACGGCACGCGCGAAAGCGGCATCTGGGTGCTCGACTCGTACACACGCTGGCAAGCCGTCAACGTGGATCTATCCGGCAAGCTGCAAAAGGCTCAAATCGATTTGGTCGATCCGGAAGGCGCCGCGACCGCACCGCTCGCCGCCGCGCTCTCGGCGATTCCCTAGCACCCCTTTCTCGACACCCCGTTTGGCGCTGCGCACGACGACACGCAATCCAGGCATCGTGTCAGAGTGTGCCAGGCGTCGGGGTGTCGTTGCAGCAGGGCGCGGGATCTTTCGCCGGTGGTCGTTGGCGAAACGTGCACCCGTTGAGCGCGTGGGCACGGCCAGCGGGCAGCGCCGCGAACCGGGCCCACTCAATACCGGTCACGGCTCACGCGAGGGGAGTGTCAGCCATTTGCGCCGCGCTCAAGGGGTTGGTCCCCGCGTCTAGGGCAACTTGAGCTGGAGGCGCGGCGCCCAGCTGCAGCTCGACCCTTTGCGCGCTTTGGGACGTGATGGAAAGCGCGACGACTTGCCCTTCCCGCCAGCTAAAGTCGAGCTGCAAGCCGCCGCGCGCCCGCACGCCCCGTAGGCTGCCGGACGGCCAGGCCTCGGGCAGCGCGGGCAGCAGGTGCAGGCGCCCCGGCTCGCTTTGCACCAGCATTTCGAGCACGCCCGCAGTGGCCCCGAAGTTGCCGTCGATTTGAAACGGCGGGTGCGCGTCGAATAGATTGGTGTAGGTGCGCTCCGGGCTCAGCAGCAGCTGGAGCAGCGTATAGGCGCGCTCGGCGTCGTGCAGGCGGGCCCACAGGTTCAGCTTCCAAGCCAGGCTCCAACCGGTGCCGGCGTCGCCGCGCAGCTCGAGCGAGCGGCGCGCGGCGGCGGCCAGCTCCGGCGTGCGTTGGGGCGAAATCTGCTGCGACGGATGGAGGCCGAACAGGTGCGAGACGTGGCGGTGATTCGGCTCCGGCGCGTCGAGGTCCCAGTCGTCCAGCCATTCTTGCAGCTGGCCACCGCGGCCGATGCGATACGGCGGTAGGCGTTCACGCGCGGCTTGCACGCGAGCACGAAAGTCGACGTCCACGCCGAGCCGTTGCGCGGCCTCCGCGGTGGCGTCGAACAGATCGCGCAAGATGGCGTTGTCCATGGTGGGACCAGCGCACAACGCGGTGCCGTGCGGGTGTTGGTTCTCCGGAGAAATACTGGGGCAAGTGACGAGATGTCCGGTATCCGGATGCGGCAGCAACGTGTCCAAAAAGAACTGCGCCGCTCCGCGCAAGAGCGGGTAGACGCGCCCGAGGACTCCCACGTCTTCGGTGAACCGATAGTGGTCCCACAGCTGCAGGCACAGCCACGCTCCGCCCGTCGGCCATAGACCCCACTCCGCGCCGTCGATGGGGGCGGTGGCGCGCCACAGGTCGACGTTGTGGTGCGCGACCCAACCGCCAGCGCCGTAGTGCACGCGCGCGGTGTGCTGACCGCTTTCTGCCAGGTCTTCCACCAGCGCGAACAGCGGCTCGTCGCACTCGGGCAACGCTCCGGGCAGCGCTGGCCAGTAGTTCATCTCGGTGTTGATGTTGATCGTGTACTTGCTGCCCCAAGGTGGCTCGGGCTTGTCGTTCCACAAGCCCTGCAGGGTCGCAGCCTGCCCGCCCGGGCGCGAGCAGGCGAGCAGCAAGTAGCGGCCATATTGCACGTACAGCGCCGCCAGCTCTGGATCTAGCCCGTCGGCAAAAGCGGCGACGCGCGCGTCGGTCGCAATTTGCGCCCGATCTCCGCTGCGGCCCAGATCGATGTGTAAACGCCGGAATTTCGGCTGGTAGTCTTGTAAGTGGCGGGCTCTCAACGCCTCGAACGAAGCTTGCTCGACCGCATCGAGTCGCGCTTTCACTTGCTCTCGGGGAGCGCGCTTGCCGCCTCGCCAGTCCACGTAGCTGGTCGCGGCGGCCCCGACGACGACGACGGAGGTTGCTTCGCGCAAGCTGAGGCGCTCTTCACCCGGCATGGCGCGGCCCCCTTCGAGGCGGACGCGCAGCGCGAGCTCCAGCTCGAGGTCGCCGTCGATCTTGGCGAAGCCGCGATTGCGGCCGCGCATGCCAAGCTCTCGGCTGGTGTGCCACGTCTCCACACCGCGCTGCCAGTCCAAGCGCCCGCGTTGCTGCGAGGTCAAGCGCAGCACGCACTCGAGCTTGCCCGGCTCGGACGCCGTGACGCGCAGCACCAGCACGTCGTCGGCGGCGCTGATGAAGCATTCGCGAGTGAACCCAACGCCGCCCGAGGAGTAGCGCGTCGTGGCGAGCGCCGTCTCCAGGTCCAACTCACGCTCGTAGCCTTGGCGCTCGTGGCCCTCGAATTCGAGCCACAAATCCGCCAACGGTTGGTACGACGCCTGGATGATGGGACGCGCCATCAGCTTGTTTTGCGCCAGCTCAGCCGCCTCACGGTAGCGACCGGCGAACAGCAGGCGCCGCACTTCCGGCAAGCTCGCCAGGGCTTCGGGGCTGGTGGCGTCGTAGGGGCCGCCCGACCAAAGCGTGGCCTCGTTCAACGCCAGCCGCTCGTTCGGAACGCCGCCGGTGATCAACGCCCCCAGTCGACCGTTGCCGAGGGGCAGCGCCTCGGTGATGACCTCGGCGGCCGGGTTTTGGTACCAGAGCTTCACGCCGGGTGCGGTCATGTGCCGCGAGAATTCATGCACGTTCGACGCGCCCACGCGAGCAATCTCCGTGCGCCTGATCGGCTGGAGCCGCCGGCTGCCAAATTCAGCCGCATCCCGGGAGCTCATGAGCCGTGCGTCCGCACTTTTGGCTCCGTTGAGCCGTCCCTTGCCGCTTCTGGCACCTAGAGGAATGACCCCACTCTGGCGTCCGCTTTGCTGCGTGGGCTTGGCTGCAATGTTGTGGGCCTGCGGCAACGCGCCCGGGGACGAAACGTTGGGCATCGCGCGTGAAGCCGTCAACGCCTGCGCCGAAACCGTCCCTGCCAACCGAGCGGTGGATGGCTTTCCCGCCTACGCCCAATGCGCGACCATTCAAGACGGCGCCATCTGGTCGAACAACGGCATCGACACCGCGGCCAGCTCGCAGGGCGCGGGCTGGGTACGCACCCAAAACAGCGGCGGCTATCAATGCACGGAGTTTGCGCGTCGCTACTTCATGTTCCACTGGGGCATCGACTACCAGCACGGCAACGCTGGAGAATGGTGCGACGGCACGCTGCCCAGCACGCTCACGCTGGCCACGTCGCCGACCCACGGTGATCTCATCGTTTTCGCGCCCGGCAGTTGCGGCGCCGATGCCACTACCGGTCACGTCGCGGTCGTGGACACCGTCGACGCGGCCGGCGCCAAGGTGACCATCGTCGAGCAAAATCAAGCCAGCCGCCGTTCGACCCAACAGAGCTGCGCCAAGTGCTTCATCCACGCCGTCAAAAACGACGGCAGCGCAGGCTCGGGCTCCGGTGGGTCGAGCTCCGGCGGAGCCGGCGCTGGCGGCTCCGCGACAGGCGGCTCCAGCTCGGCGGGCACGTCCACCGGGGGCTCTGCCGCGGGTGGGGCAGCATCTTCGGCCGGTGCATCTTCGGGCGGTTCCGGCCTCGGCGGCACGTCACCGAGCGACCCCGGTCTCGGCACCGCCGGAAGCACGAGCGGCCCAGCGCCGAACGGGGGCGCGCCGAGCGGGGGCACGCCTGCCGCGGTCAGCGGCACGAACGCTGGCGGGTCGTCGTCGGCAACCCCAAGCCCCACCGCGCCCGCAACCGACGACGCCGGCTGCAGCGTCGGGCTTGCCGCTTCTACTGGACGAAATCAGCTGGGCACAGCCCTGCTGCTGGTCGGCTTGGGCCTGTTTGCCCGGTTGCGTCGACCAAGCCGCGCTGCGCGTCCAAACGCGCAGCAACACCGGGTCTAGGACTCCGCCAAGACTCGCTTCGGCCGGCGCTGGGTGCGGCGCGCCCGCTTTGCCTGAGCGGGCGCCGGTGACTTGATGCGCGTGCCCAAAATCCAATCGAACCAGGGATAGGACACGCACCAATTGGCGTCCTGGTTGGGGCCCATGTGATGGTCGTAGTGATGGGGCATGTGCTTCTTTCCCCATTCCACGTCGACGTGTGCCTTGCGGTGCCGGTACAGGTAGTTGAAAGCCGAAAACACCACCGCCAGCGTGAAGTACGGCGCCAGCTTGAGCAGCGGCAGGTGCAGCACGGCTAGCCCCATGATGCCCAGGATCTCTTTACCCCGATCTTTCCAGCTCCAAAAGGGCGCCTCGTAGCCCTTGTCGTACATCGCGTTTTTGCGGGCGACCCGATGATGCTGGGCCCAGTGAAAGCGGAAGATGCTGCCCTTGTGCTTACCGAGACCGTGCAGAACGTATTTGTGGGTGAGCCATTCAATGGCGTTTGCGTGCAATAGGCCGAGCGCGAGGCCTAGCACCATGTAGCGCCTTTTTGGCTGGTAGCGGCGGCAACGCGCTCACGCATCTTCCATCTAGTGTGAACGATCATTCGCAGTCAGCAATGTGTGCAAAGTCAGTATTTGGTCATGCGCGCGCAAATGGTGACGCGCGCTCCGTGCTTCCAGTGTGGGTGCGCTCGCTCGAGCTGTTTGGTATTTGCGGGCGGGTGATGGCGTGCGCTCGCGGCTCGCGCGCGCGCCGCGAAAAATCTGCGTTGTGACTTCAGCGTCGGCGTTGCGCGGCCGTTCTCTGTTTCGAAGCCTTCGGCTTTGCTGCCGTTCGTTTTGGCGCTGCGCCCTTCGCCCGCTTCGGCGTTGCTTTGGCGCTCGTGCGCGGCTTGGCGCGCGCCCGCGCTGGTTTGGCTTCAGGCTCCGCTCGCGGCTTGGCTTTGACGGCTTTGCCCGCCTTGCGCCGTTGTGTGGCGCGCCGCGTCGGCGTGCCGACGTCGAGCGCGTGCAGCGCGAGCAGCAGGTGCGACGTCGCCGCCACCCAGCGTTCGGCCCCGAAATCACGGAAGCCTTGCAGTGCCTGCTGCAAGCTAGCGAGCGCTTCGTCGTCCAACTGGAGGGCTTCGAGCTGCTGCAGTCGTCCGCGTAGCTCACTCGCCGCTTTCTCGAGCGCGCTGCTGGGCGTGCGAGGCCGTACGGTGGCGGCGTGCTTGGCCAGCGACAGCGAGCTCCGTCCGTCCAGCCCTGACTGCGCGTCGAAATCTTGCTTCACCTGCCGGAAATAATCGGCGGCCCGGCCACCCAAAATGATGCTCTGCACGACGTCGAAGGCCAAGCTCAACAAGTCGGGTAGCGGGGTGCCATGCTCGTCGGTGCCGCGGTCTTCGCCGCGCCCTTCGGTCAGAAATCCGAGC
>JBEQSW010000159.1:0-7364 GCA_040348565.1 Myxococcales bacterium
TCGTTCTGGAATTTTGAACCGCTAGCCAAATCGACACCCTCAGCTTTCCGTCAGATCACGGAATCGCTCGGTCGCTTGCACTGATATTCTCAAGCGACGCCGCTCCGCTCTTTTCGGCAGTGGCTCCCGCGATTTTGTCCCAACCCGAAAGCGTCGGATCATTCGAGATGCGGCCTGCTGCACCGCCCGCCTTTGCGGAGGTGTATGAAAGCTGCGCCAAGTTGGTCTGGCGAAACCTGCGACGCCTCGGTGTGCCCGAGCCGGCGCTGGAAGACGCTGCGCAGGATGTTTTTCTCGTCGTTCATCGTCGCCTGCCCGAGTTCGAGGGGAGGTCCAGCTTGCGAACCTGGATCTTCGGCATCGTGCTCAAGGTCGCAGCGCGGCATCGACGAAAAGCGCGTGGCATCGCCGTTCGCGAGACCGCGATCCCGCACGAGCTCGGGCAAGCTCTCTCGGCTCCCGCTCACGAAGGTCCGTTCGAGCGCACCCTTCATCGCCAAGCGACCGATCTCTTGCATCGAGTGCTCGAGCGGCTGGACGACGAAAGGCGTGCCCTCTTGATCATGGTCGATCTCGAGCAGACGAGCGTGGCCGAGGCCGCCGAAGCGCTCGAGATCAATCTGAACACCGCCTATTCACGCCTGCGTGCGGCCCGTCGTGCGTTCGAAGCCGAGCTGGGCGGCTTGTTGGGGGAGGGACCAAAATGACGGGCCTGACGCGCGAGGCGCATCGGCTGGTCGAGCTTGCGCGCAGCGGAGACGATCCGTCCGCCGCCCAGTTGTTGAGCCTTCACGGCGCCGTTGCGGCCCGCATCGCTGCCGAGGGAGCGAGCGCGGCGTCCGGAACCACGGCTACCGCCAAGGTGGCGTCTGCGGGCGCGTACGTGAAGGGGCTCGTGGCGGCCGCTGCCATAGCGACCGGCGCCGCTGGTTTTTTCGTGCTGCAAAGCCGTGAGCCGCCGCCGCCGGTCACGCCCGTGCTTCACCCCACCGCGCGCTCGGCGCCAGCGGCCGAGGCTCCCCCGGCGCTCCCGCCCACGGCACCGTCGTCCGCGCCCGCGGATGCTCCTGTGCCTCCCGCTCGCGCGGTCAAACCGTCGCCCGGTCTGCGCTTGCAAGAGGAAGCCGCGCTCTTGGCAGAGGTCCAAGGCGCGCTGCGTTCCGGCCAAGGCGGGGCGGCCCTCACCAAGCTCGAGAGCTACGACCGGCGGTTTCCCGCCGGCATGCTGCGAGCTGAAGCCGACGCGGCGCGTGTGTTCGCGCTCTGCGCTGCCGGTCGCGTCGAAAAAGCGCGGGCGGCGGCGGCACGCTTCGCGCAGCGTTACCCCAGCTCGCCAGCCGCGGCGCGCGTGCAAGCCGCCTGCAAGTAGCGTGAGCACCTGGCGCTGGTGTACGGGCGCACTGTTGGCCTCGTGGTTGGCCTGCGGCTGCCAGATTGGTGCGCTGGACGTACCGATCGGCTCCGATAGGCAAAACCTGTTTTACGTTGGTCCCGACGGCGACGACCTGAACCCGGGCACGCGCGAGAAACCTTGGAAGACGCTGGCGCGCGCCACCAGCGCGCTGCATCCGGGGCAGACGCTGTTGCTCTTGAACGGTGACTACCGGCTGGAAACGACCGGCCTGCTCAGCGTCGACTGCGGCGGCCCACCGAACCACGGCCGGCCCGGCATGCCAATCACGGTGCGCGCCGAAAACGAGCGGGGCGCGGTGTTGCACGGGGACGGCGCGAGCGTGCCGCTCGAGCTGTGGGGCTGCTCGGACTGGGTCATCGAGGGTTTGCTGCTCGCGAACGAGCACAACCCGGACGTGGCCAAAGGCACCGACGTAGGGACGGTGGCGATGCTGCACGGCGGGCACGATCTCACGCTGCGGCGGCTCCTGCTGATGCGCTCGAACCACGACCGCCATTCGCACATCTTGCGGGTGCTCGAAGCCGAGCACGTGCTGGTCGAGGAGTGCGAAACCTACGATTTTTACCACAACGCGTTCGAGACCGTTCGGAGCCTGGGCGTTACGTTTCGGCGCAACTACTTCCACTCGCGCTACGCGGTGAGCGCAGGCAACACCGTCAGCGTCGACGACCCGACCCGCGGCGAAGTCGCGATTCAAATCGAGGAATCGTCGTCGTGCGTGCTCGAGAACAACGTGGCCGAGGTGGTCGGCACCGGCTTCAGCGTCGTGGGGCGCTCGATAGGCTCGTCGTACACGGATCCGGCTCCGTATCCGGTGAGCGGCGCGCGCTTGTATGGCAACATCGTGCGTGACTCGCTCGGCTCGGGGTTTCGCATCGAAACGCGCTGTGACGAAGCGGCGCCGTGCACGACGCGGCCCGAGCGCATCGTGGCCGATACTTTGATCGTCAACGGCGTGGCCATACAGACGCCGACTGGGGTTTCGGTCGACGCGGCCCCGGGGACGCGCGTCGACAACGTCACGCTGGTCGACGTCACCAACGGCGTCGTTTTGAAGCGCGGCTCCGGCAACGCCGGTCTCGAGTTTTCGGCCAGCGCGGCGCGCGGCGTCGTGCGCGGCTTCAACGGCGTCGCCTTCTGGGCCACCGACGCCGCCGACTGGTCGTTCGACCACTGCTCCGCGCAGGCGCCCGCCGTCGAAGCCATCGATTTTTCGCCCAACGATCAGCGCGTCCAATTGCCCGTCACGGCGCCGAACCAAGACGCCTGCCTGGCGTATCTGGGCTCCGACAGCCTGCTGCGCGGCGCCGCCGGCGCGGACGGTGACGTCGGCGCCAACGTGCTCTTTCGCTATCAAGACGGCACCCTGACGCGCGAGCCACTCTGGAACCAAGTCACGGGTGCCTTCCCTTGCGGCGCGGTCGTCCCCGGCATCAACGACGACCCCAATCAAAGCTGCATCGGCGTCCACGAGCGCCTGCGCGTCGGCACGCCCGATTGCTCGCTGCCCCAAACCGTGACGCATTAGGGGTGTGCGCGCCCAGCTGGGCGCGGCGCGCGCGGGCAAAGCCCGCGCCAGGAACCCGGGCCTCCCCAACAACCCGTCCCCATTGTAGCCTGCGCGCCAGGTACCCAGATGTTGCGCTTGGTTTGCGGTAATTTGAACTATTCGTCGTGGAGCGTGCGCCCGTGGCTTGCTCTCAAACATGCGGGGCTGCCGTTTCGGACGCACGACATCGGGCTCAAGACCGAGCAAGGCTGGAAGGATCGCATCCTGGCGTTCTCGGGCGCAGGCTACGTGCCCATCCTGGTCGACGGCTCGCTCAGCATCCACGAATCGCTGGCGATTTGCGAGTACGTGGCCGAGCTTGCGCCGGCTGCTCGCTTGTGGCCCGAAGATCAGAAGCTGCGCGCGCGTGGCCGCGCGATTTCGTGCGAAATGCACAGCGGCTTTTCGCATCTGCGCAACGCGCTCGACATGAATTTGCGCGGTCGCGCCAAGCGCACTCCGCAAAGCCCGCAGATTGACGCCGACATCGCGCGGGTGCTCGACATTTGGCACGCCTCCTTGTCCAGCTCCGGAGGGCCGTTTCTGCTCGGAGATTTCAGCATCGCCGATTGCATGTTTTTCCCCGTTGCAACGCGCTTCCGCACCTACGGTGTCCCGTTGCCGGAGGACGCGGCCCGGTACTCCGCCGCGCTGTTCGCGCTCCCGGCCGTCCAGGAGCTGGAACAGCTTGTCCAAGCGACTCCAGCCATTCCCCAGTACGATGCGGCGCTCGGTCTCTAGTCGCGAGCGGCAACGCTTCGCCGGGATTGCTAGTCGCAATCGGCGTCGAGCGGCGGCTCATTCGCCAGCCAGTCGAGCAGCGTGGCGCGCTCGTCATCGCTCAGCGGCTCGACCTCGGGGGTCAGCTTCAGGAATTGCGGCGGCATGAAGTCGGATTCCAGCGCGGCCTTCATCTTGTCGGAGCGCGGGCTGCCGGCGCGATCGACGACTTGCGTGTCCGCGTAGCTCAGTAGGGGAAACGGCGCGCCATTTTCCTGGGGCTCGCCGTGGCAGCGCTGACACTTGGCCTGCAACACCACGCGCGCCGCACACCAATCGGGCCCGCTGTGCACGGGTGCACCCGCGTTGCCGGCGTTGGCATCTTCGCCGGGGCCGCCGGCGGCGCTGGGTGTGCTGGGTACCTCTGCGGCCGCGCTGCACGCTAGTAACAATCCCAATGTAGACAGGAGGAGCAGCGCTGCCCTCGGTCGGGTCGTGAAGCCACCACACCGAGACATGCCTTGCCCTTTTCTGCCTTGCGACATACGCGACGAGCGTTGGGAACGGCGCCGCGCTCGCGAGCATGAGGGAAGATCAGCGGATAAACGCAGTTAAGGGCGGTGTGGCAAATACGTACCGCCCCGCCAGGCAACGCGTAGCGAATGTCCTCGGGGGATTGGTGCGACAAAACGGCGCGGGGCCGCTTTAGTGGCAATAGCCATGACCGTTTTATGAAGCACCGAAGCTAGGGAGGCTCTTTTATCTCCGACTTCGGATCACACGACGAACGCGGCTATTTCGTTGCGTTCGGGGGCACAACAGGAGTTTCCATTGAGTAGAAAAGCAGCGTCGATTTGCTGGAATTCGGGCGGTATTGGCATTTCTTTGCTGATGCTGGCGGGGTGCTCGGCAGAGCCCGACGCGGGCTCGGCTGGAATCGGTGCCATCTCTCAGTCGGTCAAGAACGTCACCGTCGATCCTCGGCGCTCGCTGGCCGTCACCGAAAAATCGATTCTCGCGCGCTTCTCCCTCCAGCGAGTGCTGACGCAGCTGGCGTCACAGGCAGGTACGCCGAGCATAACGGCTCTGCAGCTGTTTCAACAATGGTGGGATACGCAGAATCCCAAGCCTGGAACCTACGCTGGCCCACACTGCGACGACACCGTGGACGCGCAGCTCGGCTCGGTGGTGAACGGCTATCCGTATCTGTGTCGAAATGGCGCCGAAGGCGCTCAATACAACTGCGATCCGTTCGCGCCATCCAGCGCTTGCGCCTACGTTCCCATCGGCCTGTTCAATCGCTTCGATCAGGCACCAGAGAACGGCGCACATTGCGGTGAGTATCGCATCGTGTACGCCAAAGAGTCGGGCGTCGCCAGCACCAGCGACCGCAACCTACTGATCTTCGAGGCGGTGTTGCCGAATCCGCACCCGCAGCAAGGTATCAAGGGTTGCCAGCAGATCGTCGACACCTGGGGCGATTTGTCCACGGTGAGCGACGTCCAAGCGCGCGCGACCGCCCTCGAGCACTTCTACTTCGACGGCAGCGGCGTCGTGGGACCCGTGATTTCCACCACGAATTTCGGGGATAACCCGCTGTCCGCGGGCCAGATTCGCACCAACCAGTTCTCCAACACCACGACCGGTTGGTCACTGCGTGAGTTCAAGCTGCTGCGTAGCTGCAGCGGCGGGAGCTGCACGGCGCCTCGCTTTACGCCGGTGAGCGACAAGAACAACGCCTTCGGTCCCCTCTTCTCACCGACGTCGACGTTGTCGAACGCGGCCGCGTTCGTATCGTTCTTCCCCTCACAGGTGCCGAGCTTGTCGGCGACGTCGCTGGCGGCAATCGACATCAGCGTGCCCAACACCTTCAACACGGGACAAAGCCAAGCGTCGGGAGCTACGGCTGCCGAAATGCGCTACGTCGACCAGCTCGGGCCGCTTACGAGCACGCTGCGCAGCAACGTGCAGACCGCGTTGACCAACGCCGGCAGCTCGCTCACCGTCGACAACATCTTGCTCCGTGCGCAAGCGCTCACGTGCGCGGGTTGTCACCGGTTGAACAACAACGTGGCGCTCGGCGGCGGGCTGACCTGGCCCAATTCGCTCGGCTTCACCCACGTCACCGAGCGCGAGACCGAGATCGTCGGCGGCGAAGAGCGTTACCGCATCTCCGACACGCTCATCAACGTGCTCTTGCCGGCGCGCCAGCAAATTCTCGAGGATTTCCTCAACGACCGACCCCATCCATCGAAAGGGCCCGACCACCCGCTCAGCGGGTCGCGCAGCCACGGCTAACGCCAAGACCAGCCATGAACGACACCCCGCAAAGCCAAGATCTCCACCCCGGTTCCATTCTGGGGCGTTACGAGCTGCTCCTGCCCATCGCCAAGGGCGGAATGGCGCAAGTATGGGCAGCTCGACTGCGGGGGTCGCGCGGCTTTCAGAAGCTGGTCGCGATCAAGACCATCTTGGCCGGGGTCATCGACAACACGCGCATGGAGGAGATGTTCCTGGAAGAGGCCCAGCTCGCTTCGCAAATCCACCACCCGAACGTGGTGGGTACGCTCGAGCTGGGCGAGGAAAATAGCGCGCTCTACTTGGTGATGGAGTGGGTGGACGGCGAGTCGCTCAGCGTGGTGCTGGCCAAGGCCGCGCAGAGCGGCGGCATGCCGCTGCCGATTGCCGTCAACCTGATCGGGCAAGCGTGTCAGGGGTTGTACGCGGCCCACAACTTGCGCGACGAAAGCGGCGCGTTGCTGGGTTTGGTGCACCGCGACGTGTCTCCGCAAAACTTGCTGGTCACGTTCTCGGGCACCGCCAAGCTGGTGGATTTCGGCATCGCCAAGGCGACCAGCAAAGCCTCCGGGTTGACCGAAGCCGGTGAAATCAAGGGCAAATTCGCGTACATGGCCCCCGAGCAGGTGCGCGGGCAAGCCATCGACGCGCGCACCGATTTGTTCGCGCTCGGCATCTTGCTCTACCTGCTGACCACTGGAAAGCATCCCTTCCGCGGCGAGCACCCGGGAGCGACCGTACAGAACATCTGCGCCGAGCACGGCCCGACGCCGCCCAGCGCCATCTTGTCGGACTATCCGCCGGCGCTCGAGCAAGTCGTGCTCAAAGCGCTGGCCAAGAATCCGGACGAACGTTTTGCGAGTGCCAACGACATGCTGACCGCGCTCGAGGCGGCCATGCCGGGCCCGCTCGAAGCCAGCTTCGAGGTGCAAGTAGCAGCATACCTGAAGGGGCTGTTCGGAGCGCGCGCGACCGAACGCCGGGCGGCGATTCGGTTGGCGCAAGAGCACGCCGATCGACAACGCGCCGAATCTTCGTCTTCAATCAGCGTGGGCACGTTGCGCGCAATCTCCGTGGATCCGCGTTCGGTCTCGTCATTGTCGCTGCCGGTGCCGGTGCCTTCTCACACGTTGACGAGCGGAGTCGATCCGGACCTACCGGACGTGCGCCGAGCCAAACCAAAGCTCGCGTTCTTCGGTGGCGCCGTGCTGGCGTTGCTGCTCGTAGCGGGTGGCATTGCCCAAGTCGTCGGCGGCTCCGGCCAGGCGGGGCGCGCCGCCGCTTCCAGCCCCGTTCCGGCCGAATCGCTGCAGCATTCTCCGGAGCTCGCCGTTGCGGCGGCTCCGTCTCCCGCCCCCGCGGCCAGCGCGTCTGCCTCGGCCG
>JBEQSW010000171.1:0-25218 GCA_040348565.1 Myxococcales bacterium
CCCACGCCGCGCCGCAAGACCCTCCTGCCAACGACAACGTTGATGGGCGGCACGGTGCTCGCCACGGGCTGATGAGCTGCCCTGATCCCATCACCCTCACGCCGAATCCGACACCTCCACCGAGCCCGAGCGCCGCTCCCGCTCATCAACCCGCGGCCGAGCTCGATTCCGAGAACCTTACATAGAATTCACGAACAGGCTGTCTCAAACTCGTTGACACGTTCCGACGCGTTGGCAGCCATTCCGCTGGATGAGCGACTCGGTGAAAAGTTCATCACCGAGTACCTTCCTCGTCTGCGCGAGCGGGCTGGAAGCTAGAGAACGTGCGTTACACGACCAACAACTTGACCATTGTCGAAGGGCTAGAGGTAATTCGACGGCGTCCGTCGATGTACATCGGCGCCGCCGATTCCGAAGGAGCGTCCCTATGCCCACGCCTGCTGGAGGTAGCGCTCAACGGAGTTGTGGACGACGTGCCCGCACCTTCGGCCATTCGCGTGACTCGGTGGCGTGACGGGACCCTCACGATCGCTTGGGATGGCGAACCTCTTCCGATCGGGGCGTCCCAACTGGTTCCGAACGCGGTCGCCCATCCAGACCTTTATCGATTCTTTCTCTATCTGCACAGCCCCGAACAGAGGCTGGGGTTCTCTGGCGCAATCGTGAACGCTTTGTCGGAGAGGCTCGTAGTTTCGACCGTGCACGAGAGCGAGCGCTACAGGGCTGTCTTCTCCAGAGGCATGCTGGTGAGCTTGCTGGCGAAGGCACCGTGCGAGGTGCCACTGGGCAGCACTTGGCTCACGTTCCTGCCGGATAGTGACCTGCTCGGGGCTGCGGTGAGCAGCGCTGAATCTGAGGAAATCGTCGCGCGCTCTGCAAGTCGACACGTTGCGCTAACGATCCAGGATCGCTCAAGCGACGAAGCTGACTGGTATTAGCGTGGTCACTCCCACTGGTAGACTGGAGCGAGAAGGGATGAACCCCAAACCCATCGAACAAGCCCGCACACGTGAGCTGGCGTTGGCGTTGCCCGCGCTTCGGCGGGCGCGCCAACGCGCGGAAGAGATCGCCATCGCCACCAACACGTGCATCGTGCAGGTGCAAGACGGCCGTGTCGTTCACGTCACCCCGGACGAACTCAAGCGCGAGCGCGCCCAAAGCGCCGCCAAGCAGGCGAGCGCGTTCGAAGACATCCTAGCCGCGATTCGGCGGTTGCCGCTGCCCGAACGGCTGCGCCTCATCGAGCGAGCGTCGAGCGAAGTTGCCGAGGCCACGCCGAAGCCCGTGGAGCGCTGAGCGTTAAAGCGCCCGGAAACGCCAACGGCTAGGTCATAGGCGTCGCGAGCGGTCCCAATGCACGATCGTGCGGTCCGCAGTCAGAAAGGCGTTCCGCGCGTCGATGGATTCGCCACTCTCGCCAGCCGCAAAAGCGCGCTCGTCGGCGTCGCGCGAGGCTTGCTTCTCGCGCTCTCGCTCCTGGGGATCGAAGGTGACGGGCTGCGGGGTGGGTTGGGCCATGGTCGGCGATCCGGGCTGCGTTTCGGCATTCTTAGCACGCCCAGCGCTTGTCCGGAGCCGTCGCGCTGCAGGGTAAGCCACTCGGCGCTTGGAACGGCCGTAACCGAAACGCGTTTCGCGACCGTGAAACGCGCTCGATGTAACGCCGCGTAACGCTCTCGCGCGCGGATTGAGGATTGAGGATCTATTTGATCTCTTTCTTCTTTCTCTCTGAGAAGGCTAACTGACGACTCTTGGTAACTGTTACCGCGCGAGGCGGAAACGCCCGGTGAAACGCTGAAACGTTTCGGTGAAACGGCTGATGAAACGGGCGGCGAGGTGCCTGAAACGGCCGATGTAACGGTCACGAGCGGCCTCCGTGTTCACCTTCGCGAAAGTCGGCAGGCGGGCAGCGCAGGAGAGGGAAGGCGCGCTCCCAGTCGTCGATCAGCGCCGCGAGGCGACCGGTCTCGCGCGTGCGGCGCAGGACGTAGTCGCGGCGGAAGCGGACACCGACGTAAGCCCGGTGCTCGGAAGAGCCGATGAGCTGCGGGGGCTCGCTGCCGCGCGCCGGTTCGCCGGGAATGGCGGCGGTGAAGTCGACGACGTGGCCATCGAGCGACAACCAAGCGTGCGGCTCCAGGTATCCCGCACGGCCGTCCAAGACGAAGCCCTCCGCGTAAACAAACCGCTCAAGCTCGTCCAAGAACAGGCAGCGCTGGGCGTTGAGGCACGGCTCGCGGTGCTGAAAGGGTCCGTGAACGCGCCAATGCGTGGCCGCGAGCGAACGCGCCACGCCGCGCTGGGAGCCGCCAATGTCGCCCGCAGCAAACGCCTGCCCGTGCGCCAAAACGAATGCGGCAAGGCTCGGATGCGGCCATTCGGCCGACGGCGAGCCGTTCCGGATCTTGGCCGCGTCGGTGCGAAGCCACTCGAGCAGCCTCCCGGTTCGAGTCGCGGTCGCGAATTCCAAGTCCAGCGCTGGCATGCCGGGTGCTCCCTAAGCGATGAGCTTCATCGCGATCCGAAGGTGGTCGAAAGATCCCGCGATTTCCGCGGGATCTCCCGGTGTCCGCAACGCTTCGAATCCCCTTGGGGACGCCATGATTCGAGCAGCGGCCGCCGCACCTGAGAAGGTTCGGCGGTCGTTGGCTTTTGTGGGCAACTGAAGGGGGGCGGAGCGGCAGGCCTTTGTGGCTGTGCGGATCTCGTTTGCGGCGTTCCAAGGCCGCATAGTTAATAGATCGGCCTCATGACGAAGCGAATCGGTGTGGCGGCGGTGTTCTTGGTTGGCTGTGCGGTGGGCGGCGCCTCGAGCCAGCTGGTGGTCCCCAAGGCGAGCGCGCAGCAGGCAGCGATGCTCCCCGTCTGGGAATACGCGTGCTCCTCGCTTGACGGCGAGACTCTCACCGAAGGCGCCAACAAATACGGGGCTCATGGTTGGGAAATGTCGGGCTTCGCTGCGAGCCCAATGGGGTACAAAGCCTGTTTCAAACGCCCGAAGCGCTAATTGCGTCCAGCCCGCGCGGATGGACCAGACTTCGGGGGGCTGTGTTGATGCAGACGTGTGCGGGGCGAAGCCTGCGAGGCTCGTCGAAGTTGGCGGCCCCGCGGACCAGATCCTTAGCGGCGCCGAACACACGCGAGCCACACTCCTCCGGCACCGATGGTAGGTTCTGGTCCATCAACGAGCCGCGGGCGGAGATCGTGTTCGTTGAATCGTGTTCGTTGATGTCGACGACACGCCGGTGCGGCCAGCCGGCAGCAAGCGCATCCCCATCACGCCCGTTGCTCACCGAGTAGCGGTGCTCAAAGCGTCCGGCGCGACGCTCTACTGCTGGAGCACGGGGGGCGCCGACTACGCGCGCGGGGTTGCCCAAGAATTGGGGTTGGAGCATTGTTTCGTGGCGTTCTTGCCGAAGCCGACGATCATGCTCGACGACCAAGCTCCTGCTGAATGGCGCCTCTGTCGCCCCATCCACCCCTTCAACGTTGACAGCATGGAAACGTGACGAAGCCGAGTGGAACGGAGCAATCGCGGAAGCGGATCTTGATCCTGGCCGGTCCAAACGGTGCGGGCAAGACAACGTTCGCGCGCGAATTTCTGCCGGATGAGGCTCAGTGCCCGACATTCGTGAACGCTGATCTCATTGCCGCGGGGCTTTCCCCGTTTCGGCCCGAGCTGGCCGCGATGCGTGCAGGGCGCTTGATGCTCGAGCTCATCGGCGACCTGGTCGCTCGAGGGGAGAGTTTCGCTTTCGAAACCACTCTGGCAGACCGAGGGTATGTTCGGCGCATCGCCGAGTGGCAGCGCGCCGGCTACCACGTCACGATCTTGTTCCTCGCGCTGCCGTCCGCCGATGCCGCAATCGAGCGGGTTCGATTGCGGGTTGCCCAGGGTGGACACGACATTCCGGAAGCTGTGATTCGCCGGAGATTTGTGGCGGGAAGGGCCAACTTCGAGAGCCTCTACAAGCCACTGGCCGACGCCTGGGCGCTGTACGAAAGCTCCGGCCCTACGCCGGTTCTGCTAGACTGGAGCGAGAAGCGATGAACCCAAAGCCCGTCGAACAGGCCCGTACACGCGAGCTCGCCTTGGCGCTACCCGCGCTGCGGCGCGCGCGCCAACGGGCGGAAGAAATCGCAATCGCGACGAACACGTACATCGTGCAAGTCGAAGACGGACGTATCGTCCACCTCAAACCGGACGAGCTAAAGCCGGGCGCGCCCAAGGCGCCGCCGAGCAGGTGAGCGCGTTCGGAGAGGTCTTCGCCGCCGTTCGGCGGTTGCCTCTCCCCGAACGGCTGCGCCCGTGCCGTCGCTAGAGGCGGGCAGCTGGGCAGAGACGGCGGGCGCTGCAGGGTTGAGAGGGTCGGAAGCTGATGAACGAAGAAATGGTGCAGGAAGTGTGGGGGATGGTGGACCGCCAGCACCTTGCTCAGGTGGCGCGGAAGGGGCCGGAGCCGATCTTCGCGACAATCAGCGGCGCGCACCTGTACGGGTTTGCTTCACCGGACAGCGATGTCGATCTGCGCGGTGCGTTCATGCTGCCGGCGCGCGACGTGCTCGGGCTGCATCCGCCGGACGAGACGATCACGATCGAGGACAAGACGATTATCGATCTGGACTGGGTGGCGCACGATGTTCGCAAGTTCGCGCGGTTGATGACGAACCACAACGGCTACGTGCTGGAGCAGCTGTACTCACCGCTGGTGGTGGTCACTACGCCGGCTCACGAGGAGCTGCTGCGACTGGGGAAGGGGTGCATCACCCGCCCGACGGTGCGTCACTACCAGGGGTTCGCGCGGGGCCGCCGCCATCGCCTGGCGGAGCCCGATCCCACGGTCAAACACCTGCTCTACGCCTACCGCGTCTTTTTGAGCGGCATCCACCTGATGCAAACGGGGGAGGTCGTCGCCAACATTCAGGTACTGAACGAACGGTTTCGCCTCGGCGAGGTTGACGAGCTCGTCGCTCGCAAGCGCGCTGGCGCTGAGAAGATGGCATTGGAGGAGAGCGATCACGTTCAGCACGGCAAGGTGCTGGACCGTTTGGAACAACAACTCCAGGCGGCGTATGACGACAGTCGTCTGCCTGAGGAGCCGACTACGGCGGCTGCTCTGGACCAGTTCGTCGTTGACCTTCGACTCAAGGCGGCTGGCGCGCGCGGGTAATGTTCAAGCTCGAGGAGCACACGATCTTCCTCAGTCTGGCGGGGAGTCAGGCGCATGGCACCGCACGCCAAGGTTCCGACGTCGACGTGCATGGCGTTTGCGTCGCTCCGCTACCGATCCGCGTCTCGTTGTTCAAGACATTCGAACAGTATGAGGGGGAGCTACCCCCGGCCCTTGCCGAGCAGGTTATTCCCCGCATTAATGAGCATCCCACGGCTGCTCAGGGCCTTGGCGTCAAGACCGAGTGCGTCATCTACGATGCCGCCAAGTTCTTGAGCTTGTGTGCCGCGGCGAATCCGAACGCTCTCGAAATTTTGTTCGCCAACGAAGCGGATTGGCTCCTCGCGGCGCCCGCGTGGCGACGCCTTCACGACCAGCGTACGCAGTTTCTCACGAGGAAGGTGCAGCAGACCTTTCTCGGCTACGCGATGGCTCAGCTGAAGAAGATCCAAACCCATCGCTCGTGGCTGTTGAACCCTCCTGCGAAGAAGCCGTCTCGTGAGGACTTTGGGCTGCCCGCTCACGGCGGCACACTGAGCGCGGATGATCAAAATCGCATCGAGCAGGGCATCGCCGAGAAGGTGCGAAGCTATGGCATCGACAACGTCGATCTGCCCAAGCCGGCTCGGCTCGCGCTCCAGGAGCGACTCGACGCTTTCTATCGCGACACGCTGTCGGTCATGACGGACGACGTCGAAGGACGACAGCGGGCCGTAGCCACCGCGGCCCTGGGCATACCCTCAGACGTCGCGTCGACGTTGAACGCCGAAAAGCGGTACCGAGCAGCGCTGAAGCACTGGGACTCGTATCAAACCTGGCAAGCTCAAAGAAATCCGGCACGGGCCGAGCTCGAGCGCAGCCACGGCTACGACACCAAGCACGCGATGCACCTGATTCGCCTGATGCGCATGGGGCTGGAGGTGCTTCAAACTGGCGACCTTCGTGTCCGTCGCGACGACGCGGAGGAGCTTTCAGCTATTCGCGACGGCGCTCTATCCTTCGAGGAGCTGCTCGCGATGGCGGCTGGTCTCCAACGGTTGATGGAGGCGGCGGCTCCCAACGCGCAATTGCCGACCGACGTGGATTACGAGCGCGTCGACGGCCTGCTGATTGAGCTGCTGGGCGCCGGCTGATCTCGCCCTGTAGTCGCTCGGCGGTCCGGCGCGCCGGTTGCTCGTAGGTCCCATTGGGTCTACATTTCTCGACACGCCGTCAAACGCGGCCGTCCGTGAGCACGAACATGGAGACGCAAGAGCCCATCTACTTTGATCCTCAGGAGCGCGAGAAGCAGGCGTCGCGGGATGCAGATGAGCGGGCGTTGGCGAATGGGGTGAGTGCTGCGGAGATCGAGGCCAAGAACGCCTTCCTGACACCGGATCGCACTATCATTCACTGGGATCCGAACCGCGAGTTTTGAAGCCGCCCTCGTACGAGGGCTACGTTAGCTTCTCGGTTGCATAAACGACGTGCAGAGCCCGACGCTGGCCTTCGCCTCCCCGCGAAGACCAATTGGGTACAAAACCTGTTTCAAACGTCCGAAACGCTAGTTGCGTCGAGCCCGCGCAGCGGGCGGCGCGCCTGAATCGCGCCGACGCTCACCGCTTCGGCGCAGGCCCGTTGAACTCGCAGCGACCGTTGGAGCATTTGGCTTCGGTGGCGTCGGGGTATTGGCAGGCGAAGGCGGGGGTGGGGCACTTTTCGCAGTAGACTTCGGCTTCTTCGCGCAGGTGGGCGACGACGGGGCCGAGTTTTTGTTTGTTGAGCGGGGTGGGGCAGCTGGCGCTGCAGGCGTCGCCGAACGAGGCGACCATGCAGTCGCCGTCGACGTTGCAGGCGCGGAGCTCGGCCTCGAGCACGGTGCGTCGGGTGTCGTAGAGCGCTTTGCCTGCTTTGCAGGCGGCGCCGTCGAGGGGCACGCAGCGTGGGCAGCATTCGCCCTCCACGGGCTCGGCGCGAGCTAGGTCACCGCACGGCGCGCATTTTTCGCGGTCGCACAGGTCGTGCCCGGCTGTGATCGCTGCGCTTGGCGGGTTCGGCACGCACTCGCGGCAGCACAGATCGCTGTCGACGCGCGCATGCATGCCGGCCGCGCACTTGAGTGTGTGACACGACAATGGCGAGCACGTGGCTGCCGTTTTCGAGTCCGCATCCAGGCGGGCGCGGCGGGCGCTCCACAAAAACCACGCACCGATCATGACTGCGATCGTCAATAGCGCAGCGATCCACAGGCCCCACCGTCGGCGTCTCGTCATGCGCGTCTACTCGCCTCCACGCAGGAGAGTCCGCGGCTCACACGTCAGCCGTCAAGGGTGATGGCTTAGCGATGAAACTTTTGTCAGTCGGCAAGGACGTGGCTTGACTGACAACAGCCAGACATGTTTTCATCCCTGCAAATCAGAGGGGCCAACATGGATGGGCAATTTGCGATCGCGGGCAAAGGGAAGGGTTTCTGGCTTTCACGCGCGTTGAGCGCTGGCGTGGGCCTGGCCGGGGTCTTTTTGGCGACCGTCGCGCAGGCGACGCCGACGACGACCGGTGGACAAGCGTACGTCAACGAGTGCGCGGCCGCTGGCGTTCCGACGCCACCGCCTTTCAACTACGAGGACGCTTGGCACCAACGGCCCGCGTCACAATGGAAGAAGGCGGGCTTTCTCCAAGACCCCTTTATTTCCGGGGAATCCACGGGAGAAGTCTTCTACTGGGAGTCAATGAGCCCGGCGGGCGTGTGCATCGCGCTGCCGCGCAGCGAGTTTCCTGCGGGCCAAACCCCGGAGCAAGGGCCGCCCACTGCCATCCACCTGCTCGGCGTGATCTGCCAAGGCAAAGTCTCGGGCAAGGCGTGCTTTTGGGACCAAGGTGATTCGTACACGTCGGGCGGCGTGAGCCCGTTCACCACCCTGGGCTTTGGCGACGGTGACATCTCGCAGCGCTTCGCTGGCGGCATCGAGCTGCTCGGTCCCGGGGGAGATTCGCCCGGCGGCAAATGCATCGACTGTCATCGCGGTGAGAACGTCTTCATCGTGCATCCGGCTTCGACCCTCGGCCTCGTGCCGAGTCGAATGCCCGACCGTTGGGTCGATCCGCTGGTGCCTGGTTCGTGGGGCACGTATCCGAACCCGAGCAGCCTCTTCAACCCGAGCCAAACCGACAGCTGCCTGAGCTGCCACCGGCAACCGATCGCCGGACGTTTCCCCGAGGTTTCGAACCAAACCGGTTCGTACTGCGGCACCATCCTCAAGAAGAGCTTTGGCCGCACCATGCCGCCGCCGCCGACCGGCAACGAGCAGCAGGCGGATTTTCCACCGTATGATCTGCTCGTCAACGCGTGCAATGCCGCGCCCGGGCCCGCCGACAACTCGTCGATGAAGATGATGTCGTTCGATCCGGGGCCGCAGGGCTACTGGTCCGCGCAGACGGGCACGCTTTCACGGGTCACGAACCTGTTCACCGAAGGCACGGCTTCGATGGGAGTGAACGCCAGCGGCTATGTGCTGCTCGATTCGCTAGCTTTCAACAGCTGGTCGTTGCCCGTCCTCGGCTCGCGCGTGGATCTGGATGTGTACGTTTCGCCGACGGGCCAGCCGCAGCCGCAGTGGCTCGGCCAGGTGCAGCTGTTCGCGACCATCCCGAGCGCGCAGATGATCAACACGTACATCGGCCAGGTAGAGCTGACTCCGCTCGGCACCGGCTGGCATACGGCGACGTTCCAGCTTCCAACTCAGGTCCGTACGGCGCTCGGGCAAGCGAATGTCGACGTGCGCTGGAGCATTGCCGTGAACCGCCCCAATGCTTCGCCGGCAATCCTGCTCGACAACATGCGCTTCGCCGGCACGTTGGGGCTGCCCGCGGTCACACCGTCGTTCGTCCTGCAGCATGACTTCGAGCGCGGCGGCACCTGGGAAAAGCGTGAAGGTGCAGTAACGGCCGCCGCGAACTCTGCCGCACGCTCCTACCTCGGCTCTTCGTCGCTCAAGGTGACGCTCAACGGCTCGGGTACGGGGCGAGTCTGGACGAAGCCGCTCGTCTCTCCACCGCCGGGCGCGACCGTGAGCTACCGGGTATATGTCCCGCAGGGCGCACCCGTGACGGCGATCCAGCCGTACGTGGCGGACAAAAACTTCGTTTGGGCGCAGCGTTACAACACGAACCTGCCGCGCAACGCCTGGATCCCCGTAAGTGCGGTGGTTCCCGCCAACGCGCAGCTCCCGGCCCAGGAAATCGGCGTGAAAATCTACCTGAGCGCGCCATACTCAGGTCCGATCTACATTGATGCGGTTCAATGGTGAGAAGGCTCCTCCGAGGCAATCTGTGTTGGCTCGCCGCCCTGTCCCTGCTTGCAGGCTGTGGCGGTGAGTCGCGCGGTGCGCTTTCGGCAGGAGCTGGCCACGCCGGCGTAAAAGGCATCGGTGGGGACGCGGGCGGGGGCGAAGGCACCGCGGGTGGCGTCAATGGCGCAGCCGGCGGGATCAACGGCGTAGCCGGCGAGGTCAACGGCGCGGGGGAAGGGATGGTTGGAGCCGCTGGCGAATGCGGCAAGGCGGTACCACCACCAGCGTTTGCGACCTGGCCGATGCCCAACCCCATGGCGAGCGGGCTACCGAACCCACCAAGCTACGACACGACCCATCCCGGCGTCGTGCTGGACAACACGACGGGGCTGATGTGGGAAGCCGCCCCGGGGACGGCCATGCTCTCGGCGCAGGATGCGGCCAAGTATTGCTCGGACCTTCGGCTCGACGACCGTTGTGACTGGCGCATGCCTACGCGCATCGAGCTCGTGAGCCTGGTCGACTTCACTCGGCGCGATCCGGCGCTCGATCCGGCGCTGCCAACGACCACCGGAGACTTTCTCACCACGTCCACGGTCAAGGACTACCGCTGGCGTGTCGGTTCGGACGGAGCGACCCGCGTGCTGTCTGCCACTCTGTCGACGATGGCGCGCGTTCGTTGCGTTCGCACTCACGTGACGCACCCCGCCGCCGAGCCGCGCTACACGTTCGCCGGGGAAGCGCCGGACGACGCCGTCACCGATCGCGGCACGGGTCTCACCTGGCAACGGCGCCCCAGCACCGAGACTTACACGTTCGCAGAAGCCAGTGGTTATTGCTCGGGGCTCACGCTCGGGGGCGGCGGTTTTCGCGTTCCCAGCATGAAGGAGCTGCAGACCGTGCTCGACGAGCAGGCACCGAGCTACATCGACGCGGAAGTGTTCCCCGACTTCCCAACGACCATGAATCCGACTTTTTGGACTTCGACCGTGAGCGCTCGCGGCCCCGAGAACGCCTGGTTCGTGCGCGGTGGCTCGACCCTGAACGTTGCCGCCGACGCCGGCGTGAACGCCAAGTTCTACGTCCGCTGCGTGAAGTAGCAAGCTTGCATGCGCTTTCCTGAGCGCGCTTGACTCTCGCCGGTTCTGCGCGCGTGCTGCCGGGATGGCAAACATCACGGTCCAAGTCGGCAACCTGCGCAAAGACCCGAAGGACGGCAAGGTCTACGTCGACGCGCAGCCGCGGGACGTGACGGACAAGGTGTATGCCGTGTTTCAGATCAGCCTGAGCCGCGACGCGAACGGGGTGGTCGAACCGAAAATCACGTCGTTCGAGAATCCGGATCACGTGCCCATCACGTCGCCGCAACTGTTGGGGCGGGTCCGCGAGTTCATCCGCAATCAGAAGGCGGCGGTGGACGCGAAGCTCAGTGAGTAGCCTCGCGAAGCCTGGCCACACTGGCTAGGGTGATTGCGCGGCCCGCCGACGCTTCGAGCTCGGCGAATCAGGGCGGGTTGCTTTGGCTTTGAACTGGTCGCAACAGACCTGATCGCAGAACGTGAGCAGGTAGCCGTTGCCGTCGTCGAGCTGGACGTTGCCATGGGGGGCCAGCGGTCCGCTGCAAAAGCGGCAGAACAGCAGCATTCCGGTAGTCGAGGTCATGCGTGGGGTAGGCGACCTTCAAGCAGACGGCGATTTTTCGTGTTCGTCAACCCCCGACGCTGCTCTTCGGGCACCGCGCTCGTCACGTCGCCTGCCCGAGCGTGGTGGCGTGTGCGTTGCTCGCGGCCGCTGTGTGCGCAATGTGAGGCAAAGCTCACCGAGCGGACGCCGTTCGACCGCAACCTTGCAGAAAAAACGAGCTATGTTCCCGCGCCATGGGCTTCGGTCGAGAGCTTGGCAAGAAACTTCTGGGACGCGCTTCGGGCGAGGTCGTGCGGGCGTTGTCACGCGCCGACGAGCTGGGCGGCAAAGTGCGCGACCGCATCAGCGAAAAGTTGGAAGAGCTGAAGACGGCGACGCCCGCGAAGATCGCGCCGGCACCGGTTAGCGCCGTACAGCGCACGGTGGTCAAGCCGCCGCCGGCAGGACTCGGAGATCCGGCACGACCCGCCCAGGTGTTCGGGCGCCGCTCGTGTCCGTGGTCGGGCAGAGCCCTGGCGCTTTTGGAATCGAACCGCATCGAGCACAGCTACTTCGATTTGGATACCTACGATGGCGAAAGGGTGCTGCGCGAGCTGAAGCTGGAAACGAAGCAGGAGACGGTACCGTACGTCTACGTGCGAGGCCGCTTCATCGGTGGCTATAACGCGCTCGACGAGCTGCAGCGCTTGGGCCAGCTCGAATACCTGATCTTGTCCGACGAAGAGCGCGCCCGGCACCCCTTGCACGGCCGCATCGAGGTCTTGCCGCGCCGGCACGACGGTGAGCACATTCCCGGCGCTTGAGCACCCGAGGCACCCCATGCTGATTCACTCCGTCTACTTCTGGTTCAAATCCGACGCCGACCCGGCGGTCGTCGCCGACTTCGCAAACGGTCTCCGCCGCCTGACGAGCATTCCCCAGATCAAGCAGGCTCACTTTGGTAAGCCGGAGCAGACGCCGCCCCGGCCGGTGATCGACCAGAGCTACGACTGGGGGCTGGTGGAACACTTCGACAGCTTGGCGGATCACGACGCCTACCAAGAGCACCCGCTACACCTGGAGTTCTTGCAGCGCTTCCAGGCAAGCTGGGCGCGAGTGCAGGTTTACGACCTGCGCGTGTGAGCGGCGCGCCGATCGGGCCGAAAAGCCGAGCTTACAGCGTCGCCCAACGACGACTACCCGCTGTAGACTCATTCGGTGGCGCGCGGCCTGAGCAACGTGATCGGTTTCGATGACGGCACGTTTCAGAAGACCGGGCCAGGGCAAGTGCGGCTGGTGGGGGCCGTTTTTGCGCGCACTCGGCTAGACGGCGTGGTCTCGGGCTTCGTGCGGCGGGACGGCGCCAATTCGACCGCGCGAATGATCGAGCTCGTGCAACACAGCCAATTCGTGGAGCACGTTCAGGCCGTGCTGCTGCAAGGCATCGCGGTGGCGGGCTTCAACGTGGTCGACGTTCACGCGCTCGCAGCGGCGCTGAACGTGCCGGTGCTGGTGCTCATGCGCCGCCGCCCGCGCCTGAGCTCGATGCGAGCGGCGCTGATCAACCATATCCCGGGCGCAGCCCGCAAATGGAAGTTGATCGAGGCCGCGGGCCCGGTCGAGCCGCTCGGGCAGATCTTTTGCCAGCGCGCCGGGCTCTCGCATGGCGAGGCCCAGGCGCTGGTGGACGCGACTACGCTGCACGGCAACTTGCCTGAAGCGCTTCGCGTCGCTCATCTCATCGCGGGCGGCGTGACCACCGGGAAGAGCCGTGGGCGCGCCTGAGCCCGCGTCGTTACCGTCGTCTCAGAACGCTTCGGGCAGGTAGTCGGCCGCGTTCGTGATGTCGAACACGCGATCGACGTTGCTGATCTGCAGCGGAACGTTTTCACCCCGCGCGTACGCTTCCATGGTGTCGAAGGCGACCGGGCCGAACTTGGGATTGCATTCGACGACGACGCCGATCTTGCCGTCCAAGATATCTTGAGTAGCCTTTTTGGTGCCGTCGATCGAGACGATGAGCACGTCCTCACCCGGCACCTTGCCGAGCTCCTCGAGCGCGGTGATGACGCCGAACGACATGGCGTCGTTGTGCGAATAGATGACGTTCGCGGTCGGGTATTCTTTCATCAGGCGCAGCGTCGCTTCGTAGCCCTTGTCTTCGTTGAAGTCGGCGCTCTCCGAGACCAAAATGTGCATGTCCGGCTCGTCGGCGATCTTGTCGTCGAAGCCCTTCTTGCGCTGCACGCCGGGCGACGAGCCAACCGTGCCTTCGAGCTCGATGATCTCGGCTGCGCCCTTGGTGGCGTCAATCAGCCACTCTGCCGCCATTTCACCCTCACGCCGGAAGTCGGAGGCAAGGTAGGAGACGTAGTCCTCGCCGGGAATGGCGACGGTCGTGTCCACGGCGCGGTCGACGATGAACGTGGGGATGCAGGCGCGTCGGGCCGCGACGACCGATGGCGCCAACACGGTTTCGTCGTGCGGTGCGATGAAGATGGCGTCGACTTTGGCGTCGATCAACGCCTGCATGCGGCTGACTTGCTCGGCAGGATCGGAGGACGTTCCGGGATCGAACACCAGCTCGTAGCCGCGCTTTTCGGCTTCGTCTTTCATGCTGGCGGTGTTCGCGTCGCGCCAGGGGCCGTGGTCCTCCCAAAGCTGAGCAAACCCGACGCGATAGGTGTCCTTGACCGCCAGCGGCGGCAGCTCCTCACAAACGGCGGCGCTGGCTTTTTCCGTCTTGTCGTCGCCACACCCCACCGAGAAAACAGAGCACAACATGACGAGCGTTGCCGCGTTTGCGAATTTCGAAGACATTGGTTCTCCTTTGGAGCTCTAAAAGCGAGCGACTGAGTTGTTCGGAACTTAAGTGAGTTACGGGTAAACCTTCATCAGGCTCAACACCGAGGCAGGGAAAGCGACCTTTTGTTTGCGAGCCTGCACGACGTGAATCAATAGCTTCGGGCGGCCAGAAACCAGGTCGAAGCCGAGCACGATGCCGGCCGGCACGTAACTCGGAATTGCGCCCACACTGAGCACGTCGAGCGAAGAGAGAGCGTCGCGAATAGCCGGGATCTGCTTTTCGAAGCCGGGACCGAAGTAGACGATGGCCGCGTGTTTCGTGCGCACCAAGTCGGCGAGCGAGCTCGGGTTGGCCTGGGTGACGACCAGCTCTTCGTGCGGCAAGTTGCCCACGGTAGGTAAGCGTGCGAACGCCGCCTTCATCTCCAGGGCCGCGCTCATCGAGTCGGCGTCGCCCGGCACTGCGGCGAGAATGATCACCGCTTTGTTGCCGGCCCGGGCGGCAAAGTTGCGGTCGAAGCCGGCCAGCTTGGCGACCAGCTCCGCTTGCGCGCCGGTGGGCACGGGCATGCTTTGCGCGCTGCCGGGGCTGCTCAAAGACAGCGCCAGCGCCGTCACGCAGACGACGTGCTTGAGCAGCTGGAGCGTGCGGCTAGAACGCATACTGCAGCCCCAAAGTCGTTCGGAAACGGTCGATTGGATTGAGCTGAGGAGTCGGCTGGGTGGGGATGGAGCTGGTCACGGGACCCACCACGTAGGCGCCGCGGTCGGCGACCGCGTAGTTCACCATCGCCCGATAGCTGAGGGCTTTCAGGAAAGGGGCATCCCCGCTCAAAGTCAGGCGCAGCTCCATTTGCGAGCGCGCGAACGGATCGCGGGCGAATTGGCCGTTCGAAAGATCGGCGGGGCGGGAGCCCAAAAAGTGGGTAGCGAGCGCCAGCGTCGGAAGCTGGTCGCCGAGCACGAAGGCGACCCGGGCGTTTGCCGAAAATCTGGGGCGCGACGGGCAAGCGCGTCGAAGAGTCGCCGGTGCGCTTGTTGGCAATCGCGCCCGTGAGCGTGAAGCCATACAGGAAGAAGCCGGAGTGGAGCGAGCCTTCGAAGCCGGTATTCAAACCGTAGTTGGTGACGTTGCTCGTATTTCGATACTGCGTGAGCTGGATGCCGGGCGTGAACGGGACCTTGGTTTGGCCGTTGCGGATGGCATTGCGGACTTCAGCGTCGGAGAGCGGCGCGAGCTCCACCAGGTTGTTCCAATCCGAATAGAACCCACCGATAATCAAGCGGTGGGCGCCGACGTGATGCTCCAGGTTCACGTCGACCGACTGCACCTTTTCCGGTCGCAAGTCCTCGGCCTGGATGCGGCGTGAAGTAGAGTTGTCGGTCTCGTCCCAGCTCGGCGCTCGAAATGCGGTAGAGTACGAGGCTTTCAGGGTCCCGTTCGTCCAGGGGTTCCAGCTTGCGGCGATGCGCGGCGTGACCACCGGCTTGAATCTCGGATCGGAATCGACGCGCGCGCCGCCGCTGAGCTTCACCGGAGACGCGATGGACCAGGTCTGCTGCGCATAGGCCGCCAGGATCACGTCCGAGTTGTCGAGGCCGGTTGCGGCCGGGTACAGAGACCTGCCCGTTTCGATGTCCCGCGTCTCGCTCGTGGAGGCGACACTGCGCTGGCGGGCGTCCGCGCCCAAGATCGTGACGAAGCGGTTATCGCGAAACCAATCCCACGACGACTGCAGCTCGAGCCCGATCCAGTGGGCTTTCGCGCTGTCCACGTAGTTGCAGGTGACGGTACCGAACGGGCACAACACACCGCGCGAGGCCACGAACGCACTCTTGTTTTCGTAGTAGGTGGCGTACGCGCGGGCTGAGACATCTAGCAAGGTCGAGACCGCGATGCGGTGATTGAGGCCGATCGACGCTCGCGTTTCTCGATCGCCGGTGTCCGGATCGTCGAAATCCCCAGTGCCGGTCGGGCTTCCGTGCTTGTAGTACGAAGCCTGCAGGTGAAGCTCGGTGTTGCCCAAGGCGAGCCGAAGCAGCGCCGAAGGGCTTTCGGCGTAGAGGGAGTTCTTGGCGCGAGCTCCGCCCCACAGCCCGGTCTGACCACCGTCGCGGGAGTTGCGACCGGGCTGGCCGGTGAAGCGGTCGACACCGGTGTTCTCCACGTCGAAGAAGAGGTCGGGCCCCTTTTGCTTGTAGTACTCGAGTTGGGTGGTGAGCTCTCCGGCCTGTCCGAAAAGGGTAAAAGTCGTGCCGGCGCCGGCGGCCGCTCGCATGCTGATGGGCAGTGCCGACTCGGCGATCACGTGGACGCCGTCGTAGTCCTTGGCCCGTTTGGTGACGACGTTGACGAGGCCGAACATGGCGTTGGACCCGTACAGCACCGAGCCGGGGCCCACGATGAGCTCGATGTGGTCGATGAGCTCGATGGGCGTGCCGGCGCCGACCCCCAACGTCGAGCCGCCGCGCAGCGGGTCGTTGACGGCGTAACCGTCGACCATGACCAGGAAGTGACTGCCGTGGTCGCCGGTCAAGAGCACGCCACGCGCGCCCACTTCGCCGCCGTTCAGGTTGTCCGACGTGCTGACGGCGATCGACAGGAAGTCGATGGCTTCGGCCAAGGTTCGGATGCCGTAGCGGCGAAGATCTTCGGCGGTCAGGCTGGTCGATAGAGCTGGCGCCGAGCTGGCGTCTTCCGCCTGCTTGGACGCCGAAGACACGATGGGCTCGCTGAGTAGCCCCTCCAGCGCCGACGTGTCCTCGGCGAGCGCGCTTCGCTCTGCCACCAAGTTGAACCAACCCGCAACGAGCAACCAGCCGGCGACGGCGTGACGAAGCTTCATCGCTCGTCCTCCACCGTGGCGTCGCCGAGCGCAGCCAGCGAGAACAGAAAGCGCCAGGTGGCGCCAGCCTTGTGGGTGCTTTCGATCTCGATTCGGCCGCCCATGGCGGCGACGACGTTCTTCACCGCCGCCAGGCCGACGCCGCGCCCGGACGTCTCGGATACCTGGTGGTTGAGCGAAAATCCGTCCGAAAACAGGGCCTGCTCCAGCTCCCGCTGCGAGCTGCTCGGGAGCCCGCGGGCCGCCGCCAGCTCTCGCACGCGCTGCCAATCGATCCCGCGGCCGTCGTCTTTCACTTCGATCACGACCTCTCCCTCGCGTGCCTGAACCGACAAGCTGATATGAGCCGGGACTGATTTTCCAGCGCTCCGGCGTTCGTCGTCGCCTTCTACGCCGTGGTCGACGGCGTTGTTCAACACGTGCGAGAAGATGCTCCAGAACGGGGCCCAAGGGCCGGGCGGTAGGCGCAGATCGTCGTGACGAATCTGGACGAGCGGGGGCGTCTTGCCCAGCTTGGTGCTGGTGTCTTCGAGCATGCCCTTGGCGCGCTCGAGGCGTGCGCCGACCGACTCCCTGCGCATGCCGCGCACGAGCTCTTCCAGCTGCGGAAATGGCTTCTTGGCCTTCACTGCGTCCAACAGCCGCTGGTACTCGTCCTCGGAAACCTCGATGAAGACGGTCGCGCCCTGCATCAGCGGCTCGATGCGCTGGCGCAGAGACTCCCAAAGCTCGTGCAGGGCCGAACGTTCACGCTCGGTGAGCGAGAACTCGCCGCGCTCACTCATGGCCGACTCGAGCTCGTGGCACGAGGTGGCGACGCGGCTGAGACCAAAGAAGCGCGCGTTGCCCTTCAGGGTGTGAATGTGGCGACGCAGCAGCTCGGGTGCCGGATGGGGTTCGAGGATCTTGGAAACCAGCCGGGAAGCTTCGGCCCAGAAGCCGCGAAACGCCCGACGGTCGCGCACGAACTGATCGACGAGGGCCGCGAACTCGTGCTGTTCCGCCAACACGCGCTGCCGCTCTACCTCGGCCGTGATGTCGGTCATCACGATCACGACGCGTTGCAGCTGTCCGTCGACGAGCACGGGTGGTAGTCGAGACTGAACTGCTGCCCGGCGCGCTGAATCCGCTTCGGCAGCTGATCCATCGCCACCTCCAACGGCAGCATGTCGGAGCTGGTCTGGTCCCACGCCATGCGCATCCAGCTGGCCGCGCCGGGATCAATCAAGCCCACCAACGACCACACGGTGGCATCGGGGGGCAGGGGACCGCTCCACTTTTCCACGATGGCGGAGCGCTCAGGGAACAGGGTGCCGTCGAGCCGAGCCGTCAAGAACCCCTGGTCGACGCTGTCGAGAATCAGCTTGAGCTCCGCGTTGCGAACGCCGAGCCGAAGCTCACGGTCGCGCACGGCGTCGGCCATGACCGAGAACTGATCGGCCAGGCGCGCGACCTCGTCGTCGACGCCGCCAGCATGGCGCTCGAGCTCGTGCTGCTCGCCGCGAGCCAGCCGGGCGGCCGCTTCTTCCAAACGCTTCACCGGCCGCACCACGACGCGGTGAATGGCCAGCAGGATGGCCAGCGCCAGGCACAGCGCGGTTGCCACCGACACGTAGGAGATCTGCCGCGACAGCTGAGTCAACGCGGCCGCCTCACGCGCGGTAGAGAAGCGCACCACGAGCGCCGCGACGCTCTTGCCCTCCAAGCTCACGACCGGCTCGATGACCCGAATCGAGTCGGCGTCGCGCGAGCGTTGGCTCCTACTCGAGGCCGGCCGACCCAGTTGCAGGTGGCCGGCGCGGTGAAACTCCACCAGCAAGCCCTCCGCCCCGCCAAGCGCCGAGCTTTCCAGACCCCAGAGCTCGACGTCCGAGACGTCGGGATTGGCGGCCAGATTGGCGACAGCCCTCTGCATCTCTTGCTGGTCGCCGAACACCACGGCCGGCATGACCGACGCCGACGTCAGCTTGACCACCATGCCGGCGGCCAGCTCTTTCGAGCTCAAAAGGCTGAGCCGCGACTGCCGAACCAAGCCCAAGTACACACCGATGGCGACGGTAACGACCAGCAGTACGACCGGCACCGTCACGCGCACACCCAGCGACAGGAATACTCTTTTCGGGGGGACGGAAGGTTTCAGGAATCCTCTGCGCTGACAGGAAGGCCAAGCAGTCGGCGTGGCCCAGTCGTACGTGGGGACATCGCGTTCTGACTAGCAATAGACGGCACAAATCTTTTACAGATTTAGGCAGCCCCCTGAACCTATCCGAATCTCTTCCAGATAGCCAAACATCCATGCCCCCCAAAACAAGATGATTGGCGCTCTGTTTTTGTTTTTGATTTTGCTCTCCTGCCCCAGGGTCGAGGCGCAAAGTCTGCGTCCAACTTGATGGAGCGCGTGATGCGATATCTGGAGGTTGCGTGTGGGTGCATGCAACACCACTGGTCGCCGATGATGAATCGTCCGGCCGCTCGTCCTTTTGTGAAGCTTCGTCGCTCGAGACGGTCGCATCGGTGACTACGCGAAGGCTTGAAAAACGAAAGACGAGCTTGCTACGGTGTTCGGTTTGCCCAAGGAAGCGCGAGGCGCGTCGGCGCGATATAGGGCTGCGGTTCATGGCAGCGAGAGTGGCAGTCAGCGCGGTGGCCGCCGCAAAGGTGGCCGTATGCGGTCCGCGCTAACGGCTGCACACGGCGAGGACCTGCTTCAAGTCCGTGAGGCCGTCCATGACCTTGCGCACACCGTCTTGCAAGAGCGTCACCATGCCGCCCTCGCTCGCCACCTTTCGAATTTCGTCGATGGGCGCTTTACGTTGAATGCAGCGCTTGAGCTCGTCGCTGCCCACCAGCAGCTCGTGCAGCGCGACGCGGCCTTTGTAGCCTGACTGGCCGCAAGCCTGGCAGCCCTTGCATTTCCAAAGCTTGAGGCCGAAGGGGTGCTCTTCTTTGAGCATCGCCTGAAACGCTTCGTGGCCATAAGCCGCGCTCAGCTCGTCCATCTCGGATGCGGACGGCCCGTACTGTTCTCGACATTGCTTGCAGAGGCCGCGCGCCAAGCGCTGGGCCAAGACTCCCAATAGCGCGTCGGCAAAGCTGAACGGATCCAAGCCCATGTCGATCAAGCGCGTAACCGTCTCTGGTGCGCTGTTGGTGTGGAGGGTCGACAGCACCAAATGGCCGGTGAGCGACGCCTCGACGGCGGTGCCCGCCGTCTCGAGGTCACGCATTTCTCCGACCATGATGACGTCTGGATCGGCGCGCAAGAAGGCGCGCATGGCATGGGCGAAAGTGAACCCAATCTTGGGATTCACCTGAACCTGACGAAGCCCGTGCTGGGTGATTTCGACCGGATCTTCAGCCGTCCAAATCTTCATGTCGACGGTGTTGATGAAGCCGAGAGCCGAGTGCAAAGTCGTGGTTTTGCCCGAGCCGGTCGGGCCGACGCACAGCACGAGGCCGTAGGGCTTGCTGACGACCTTCTTCAGGTTTTGAAGGACGCTCGGGCTCATACCCATGCTGTCGAGCGGCATGGGCTTGGAGGCGGCCAAGATGCGCAACACGATGTCTTCGTTGTTGTTGACGGTCGGAATCGTGGCGACGCGCAGCTCGATTTGCTTTTCACCGACGCGAAAACGAATCTTGCCGTCTTGCGGCTTACGGCGCTCGGCGATGTCCAAAAGCGCCATGATTTTGAAGCGCGCCACCAAGGGCAGCCGAAACGTGGACGGAATCTCCTGGTAGGCGATGCAGTCGCCGTCGACCCGGAAGCGAACCGTGACGGTGCGTTCCTTGCCGTTGGGCTCGATGTGAATGTCGGAGGCGCCACGACGGTAGGCGTCGATCACGATCTGATTGGCGAGCTTGATGATCGAGTTGTCGGACTCTTTGACCGTCGAAGCTTCGTTGGCGTCGGTGTCGGCGATCGCCTGCACGTCGTCGGCGGCCAAGCCCTTCAAGATCACGTCCATCTCGCTGGCGACCTTGCGCTGGTCGAGCTGGTCGAGATAAGTCGGAATGTAGCGCTCGAGCTGGCTCGGCGTCACCACGACCTCTTGGATGTGCTTCTTGGCCAGCTGCCGCACTTGGTCGAGCGCGTCGATGGCCAAGGGGTCGCTCATACACACGGTGAGCATGCGCGCGTCCACGTCCAACGGCAGGATCTTGTGCTTCTGGATGAATTCGCGCGGCAGCTCTTCGAGCGCGGAGAGATTGATGACGCAGGTGTCGAGATCGACGAACGGTAGCTGGAACTTCTTGGCCAGCGTGGTGGACAGGTCGACCTCGGAAACCAGGCTCATTTCCACCAAGATCTGGCCGATGCGCTTGCCGCCGCGCTTTCGCTGCTCTTGCAGCGCAAACTCGATATCGGCAGCGTCGGCCAGCCCGGCTTCGATCAAGACTTCGCCGAGGCGGGTGCCCTTGCGTTTCTGCAGCACCGCCGCCTGATCGATGGCGCCCTGGTCCACGCGCTTGTGCTCGACCAAGATTTGCCCGATGGGCGTGCGCGGTTGGTCCTTCTGGGCCTTCAGCCCTTCGTCGACCGCGGTCTGCCCCACGCGGCCTTCTTTGACGAGCATCGAGCCGAGCGGCTCGTTGATCTCGCGCATGCGAATGCCGTGGTTGTAGAAGAAGATCTCGCGAAACGGGCTCGAGGCTTCGCTGGGCTTGGCATAAAAGCCCAGCGTGCCAGGCGGGTTCGGCTCCGGGTCGACCAGGAACGACACGTTGCTGGACACGTGCACCTTCAACCCGCCGCGGCGCGCGTTGGGCAACTGCGGAGGATCGCCGGGGTTGCGATGAAAGCCGACGTAGGCAATGCGCTCGGTGGGAAACGGCACCTTCGGCGGGGCCCCCTTGGGCGCAGCGAGGGCCAAGTCGGACACCGCCGGCGAGAATTTCGACAGTAGGCCCACCGTGGTTTGGCCGTCGACGAGCGCAACCGTCACGGTGGCCGGCGTTTGCCCAAAGGTCCGCTCCAAGGCCATCAAACCGGACAAACGGCCGTGCCGAGCGGTATTTCAGGGGCCAAACAGCGAAGGGTCGGGGGCACCCTCGCGGGCGATGGGCGGGTTCCTTGCTGACGGCGCCCACTGCCGCTAACTTTTCGTCTCATGCGAGGGCGAGCGGTTTGGGCGCTGTTGAGCGGGACCACGGTGGTCTTGGTGAGCGCGTTGGCGCAGGCACAATGCACCAAGGACACCGACTGCAAGGGCAACCGCGTGTGCGAAGCGGGCAAATGCACGTCGCCTGCCAGCGCCTTGCCGCCCGCGCCGCCCGCGCCACCGGGAGTCGAGGCGCCCGCAAACGCCACTCCCGCTCCCGGCACCGACGCCACCCCTCCCGCTCCGGCCGGCGCAACGGCGTCCCCCGCGGCTTCAACCACGGCGGCTGCGACCGCCAGCCCCGTCGACTTGCAAGTTCGAACAGCGCCCGACGGCTCGGCCCCCTTGGCCGCTACGTCTCCGGTCGAGCGCGACGAGCCCCAGACCCATCGCCGCAGCAAAGGGGCGATGATAGTCGGCATCGCGATGGTGTCGGTGGGGCCCATCGCGCTCTTGGGGGCGTTGGCGGCCCGCAACGCCCAAGAGCGCTGCGACACCGCCCTCGAGCGCGACTATCCCGACCACCGATTGCCGCCCAGCGAGAGCTACCGCGTGGACGATTGCGACGCCTATTCACTGCCCGTGTACTTGTTCGGCATCGGCGGCGCGGTGCTGACCGCGGCTGGCATTCCGCTGATCGTCTACGGCGCGAAGAGCGTGCGCAACGACGCCCCCCGAGCGAGCTTGCGCGTGTTGCCGTGGGCGGGTTTGGACTCGGGCGGTGTGCGGCTGCGCCTCGAGCTGTGAGCATTCTCGGAGCGTCGGGAAAACGTGGCGAAACCTGAGCTGGGTATCATGATTTTGCCATGGACCTGCCGAGAGCCGTCAGTTTTCACCTGCCAGACTGGGTCTTCACCGAGTGTGACCTGACCACGCCGCGCCTCCGCGACAGCGAGCGGATGGAGCTTGCCATCGAGCTCTCGCGCCGGAACGTCGAGCACGGAGGGGGTCCGTTCGGAGCGGTGGTGTTCGAGCGCGAGACGGGCGAGGTGATAGCGCCGGGAATGAACCTGGTCATGCCGCAGGCGTCGTCGCTGCTGCACGCCGAGATCGTGGCGTTGATGTTCGCGCAAGCGCGGCAGCAAAGCTTCACGTTGGCGCGCGACAACTGCGAGCTGTTCGCCAGCTCCGAGCCTTGCGTGCAGTGTTTGGGTGCTTGTTATTGGGCAGGGCTTTCGCGCCTGGTGTGCGGCGCGCCGGTGGAGCTGGCCGAAGCCCTCGGCTTCGACGAAGGCCCACGCGGGACGGACTGGAAGGAGCAGCTGACGGTGCGCGGCACGCCGGTGGTGACCGGAATTCACGCGGAGCGCGCGGGCGCCATCTTGTCTTCTTACGCGGACCGGGGCGGCTTCCGCTACAACGCGCGCACGCCTGCCATCGGCTGACGCGGCCGGCAGGGAGCTAGGGCGCGGGCGGTGGCGGCGGGATGGAATGAAAGCGGGGCTCGCAGATGGCGGCCAGCGTCTCGGCCAAGCGTTGCTGAGCGACGCTGCCAAGACTGCTGGGCGAGCGCTGGCGCACGTAGCGCGCCACGTCGCCGAGCGACAGCAGCCCGACCAGTACCCCCTCGGCGTCGACCACCGGCAGGCGCCGCACCTGGTTGGCGCGCATGATCTTCTCGGCTTGCCCGAGCTCGTCGTCGGGGGAGCAGGTGGACAAGCCACGCGACATCGCGCTTTCGACGTTCGCCTCGGCCAAGTGCTTCCACTGCATGAAAGCGGCCATGGAAATATCGCGATCGGTCAACATGGCGATGGCTTTGCGACCCGGGCCGCATACCGGCAAGCAGCCGAGATCCTTTTCCCACATCAACTGCGCGGCGCGCGCCAGGGTGTCTTCCGGCGCACACACGTACACGCGCGTTCGCATCGCGTCGTGCACCGGCGCCCGGAATAGCCCCGCGTCGGGCAGGTGGCGCAGCATGAAGTCGTGGAACACACGCGCCACCGACACCGCGACGTCGCTGGCCGCGCCGCGCACCGACGCGCCCTGAGTCTCGAGGCCACGCTCGAGCTCGATCAAGCGCTCTTCGATCGCTTCCCACTGCTGCTGCGCCTCGCGGCTGGCCAAGTGCAGACGAACGCGGAGCTCGCCGCGAAGCGTGTCGAACTCGGAGCCTGCGAGGTCCGGAGAGGATGCGGGACGGCGACTTGGTCGTGACATGCGCGCCAATCCTGTCCGTAAGCCGGTGCGGCTGGCAACGTCCCCACACAACGACGCGGAAATCTCGCGCTCTATCGGCGCGTCGCGCGCCCGTTCACGCGGCAACGGCGGCGCGAGAATTTACTTGCAACTCGCCGGGTTGGCATTTCAATCGTGGCCGCTGACCCAGTCGAGCACTTCTCCGAGCTGGCCTTCGGCGTTCGAACCGAAGTAACCGTGATACGCGCAGTCGAGGGTGAAGAAGCGCGCACCGATGCCGGCCGCGACCAGCGCGTCGAAGCCCGCGCGCATGTTCTCGGTCGTCTCGAGCTCGCCACCCAAGATGGCAACGCGCCGAGCACGCGAAAGCTTGAGCGGCGATGCCTTGGTGGGTGGGCCGCCCAACACGACCCGCGGGTAGTGGTCTGGAAAGCGCGCGGCCACCCGTTCGGCGCGCTCGGCGCCCTGCGAGTAACCGAACAACAGCGCCCCCTCGAGCGTCAGCTGACCACTTTCGGCGTTGACCTGCGCGAAGGCCGCTCGAATGCGCATTTGGATTTTCGACGCATCGTCGCGCCACTTGAAGCGGCCGTTTTCGCAGGGCGTGTCACCGCGCACGGCGATTAGCGTGCCGTGTGCGCGCACCGCCCCGCGGAAGAAATCGGCCGCGGTTGCGTCACCGCACATGCCGTGGAGGTAGACGATGACTCGCGAATCACCCGGGTTTCCGGGCAGCACGTAGGCGGGGCGGTCGCCCGGAATGTCGACATCGTGGCCGAGGGGGGCGTGGGGCGGCACGGGCGGCACCGAGCCGTCCGGCAACAACGCGGGTGCGTCGGCGCAATGCACGGGCGGCGTCGGCTCCTGAACCGGGGCCGGGGACTCGGGCGGGGGCGAGCCGTCCGACGCTGGTGCGGGTGTGCTCACCGGCGTGGTCACGGGGGTCGAGCTCGAGGCGGCCACGGCATACGGCGGCGCGGACTTGCCGCGCGCCGCCATAGCGAACGGTTGGGGCACCACCGGAGGTACGAACGCGGGCTCGGGTGACGCGCAGCGGGCGAGCGACAGCGCCGCGATGGCGGCAACGGCCAAACCGGCGCGCCGGACCCGAGGGGGACTCTTCAACGCAAAGAAAGAGGCTCGCGATCGCATTGGGACACGTGAAAGGTGACGCTGCCGAGGGTGGCGCGCAGCCGCTCCGCCAAAACTGGCAGAAAGCCGCGCTCGGTATGAGTGTGCTCGCTCAAGATCACGCTGCCGC
>JBEQSW010000172.1:0-52795 GCA_040348565.1 Myxococcales bacterium
CGGGTGGGTTGGGACGAGAATCGCACCTCGCCCTGCAGTTGGCGGGCCAGGCTCTTCAGCAACAGCAACCCGAGCGTCTTGCTTTCGTCGGCCTCGAAGTTCTCCGGAAAGCCCCGCCCGTCGTCGGCGACGCTGAGCTCCAGGACGTCGTCGGCAAGCGAAAGCTCGACCGTGACCCATGCTTTGCTCGAACCACGACTGCCATGCTTGAAAGCGTTGGTCACCAGCTCGTTCGCGATCAAGCCCACCGGCACCGCGTCGTCGATGCCGAGCAGAATGGGCTTCGTTGGTCCCCGCACCGTCGTTCGGCCCGAGCTTGCCCCCGCCGCTCGCGCCGCGTCGCCCACCAACCCTTGCAGGTATTCCAGCAGATTGATGGCGCCCAGATCCGGAGAGCGATAGAGCCGTTCGTGCAGCAGGGCGATGGCTTGGATGCGACTGCGCACGTCCTCGAACACGCGATGCAGTCGTTCGTCGTTGCTGCGGTGAGCTTGTAGCCCGAGGATGCTGCCGACGACCTGCAGATTGTTTTTTACGCGGTGGTGAATCTCCTTCAACAGCGTCTCTTTTTCGCGCAGCGAGCGCTCGATCGATTCCGAGGCTTCCAGCTGCGCGGTCACGTCCCGAGTGATGCCGATGAATCCCGAGACGCTACCGTCCGCGGCGCGCATCGGAGCGCCGACGCTCGATAGTCTTTGGGGCTTGCCGCCTTCGACCTGATAGCGAAAGTCGACTTCGTAGCGCTGCCCGCTGCCGCTGGCCGCCGACCAAGCCTGCCACAGCTTGAGCCGGTCTTCGGGGTGAACGTGGCGCGTCCGCAGCTCGGGCGACCGGGCTGCTTCCGGCGTTAGGCCCGTGATCTTGAGCCATTGCTCGTTCGTGTAGGTGACGCTGCCGCTGGAGTCGATCTCGAAAATGCCGACCGGCGCGTTGGCGACCAGGGCCCGGAACCGTTCGCGCTCGTTCTCGAGCTCGCGCGCTTGCTGCTTGCGCTCGGTAACGTCGTATAGATGGATCAACGCCGCCACCGGAGCCGGCTCACCGCTGAAGATCGGCGCAGTGCGGACCTCGAAGGTGCGCTCGCCACGTACCGCTTCGAACTCGACGCTCTGCCCGCTCAAGGTGGCGCGTAGCTGAGCCAGCACCTGATCGCGGTAGGGAGCTGGAATCATCTGTTCGGCGCTGCGGCCTGGCAGCTCGTCGGGTGAAAGACCGACCAAATCGGGCACGCTGGGGCCGCTTGCCGACAGGTAGCAAAGGTTACGGTCGATCAAGAACACGGCTCCCCGCGGCATGTTCGCCAGCACGTCGCGCTGATTTCGACTTGGCGTGACAGAGCCGCCTGTAGCGCGCGTAGGGCGGCCTCCGAGCGGATGCGTTCGGTGATGTCTTGTACCTGCCCGATGTAGTAGCGGCGGCCGTCGGCGTCGTTGACCGCTGCGGCGTGAAGCAGAACGTGGACGACGCTGCCGTCGCGACGCAAGTAGCGCTTTTCGCGCGAATAGGACTGAAGCTGGCCGGAAAGCAACGCCGAAACCAGGGGCTGGTCGGCGGAGCGATCGTCAGGGTGGGTGATGTCGAGCGGCGTTTTGCCCAAGAGCTCTTCGCGCTGGAAGCCGAGCAGGAGTAGCCAAGCCGCGTTCACGTGGGAGTAGCGCAGCTCCGGGTCCAAGATCGCGGTGGCGATGGGAGACTGATCGAACGCCGCTCGAAACGTCTGCTCGGCTTCGACGCGCGCCGGAGGCGCGGCTCCGGTCGGCGCCTCCGCCAATGCGCTGCGGAACAGGTCGTCGGGGCGTTGCTCGGTCATCTGGTCGCGCTCCGGTCACGCAGGGGACGTGAGCAGCGCGTTACCTTTCGGCGTACGGAGCCCGGTGGCGCGCGACATCGAGCGTCGAGTATCCTCGGATTTGCGGTCACAGATCCACCGGAGCAAAACCGCCCGAGCGTGGCGCTTGTTCCTGAAAGTCAAGCGTTTACGGGCCGTTGGGCGTCCGTGCGGGCGGCCTGGGGTGGGGGGCTGAAGCGTCGGGTCCCCGCTGCCGTTGGGATTGTCAGTACCGTGAGCGCCGACTCTCTCCGCTTCGACATCGTGGATCACGTGTTGGTGATCGTGCACGCCGACGTCCCGCCCGACGAGCGAGATTGGGCGCGGCTCGTCCTCGTGCGCAACGCGAACCGGACCAAGATTCGCGGCAACTTGGTGATTGCGCCGCCGCGCGCCACCATCAACTCCGCGCAGCGCGCCGACGTGGCTTCGTTCATGAAGGAGACGGGTACTCGCATCGCGGTAGTGACCGACTCCGCTTTGATTCGCGGCGTGGCCCGCGCCGTGGGCTTCTTGGGTGTACAAGTGCGCGCGTACGCGCCTAGCGACGTATCGGGCGCCCTCGACTATTTGGACGTACGCGAGTCGCGGCAGGCCGAGGTCGTGCGTCGTGTCGAGATACTGAAGGCGCAGCTCGCGACCGTCGATCGAACGACCAGCATCGCCTGAGCGGCTCGCCCCGCTGCCGGCTCAAAACCCTGCTTCGAGGCCCACGCTGGGCAACACCACCGGCCCCGCGCTGCGCTCGCGACACACTTCACCGCAATCCAGGCGCACGACTTCTCGCGTCGACGTGGCGTTGAGAATCTCGCCGATCAAGCCCCAATAGCCGTGCTGACCGACGCGAAAACGCTTCTCGGCGCGTAGATCGAGACGGAAGAAAGGCGCCCCGCGGCGGTTGGCGGTGAAGTGTGGCGAGCCCTCGAGGTTCAGCTCCGGCACCCCCGAGTACAGCACGGTGCGCGCGCCCAGCCGAAAACCGGGACCGACCTCGTAACTCAAGGCGGCTTGGAAGACGTGCGTGCGGTCGAAGCCGGAAGGGGACTTTTGTTGCCCGCTGGTCTGCTCGGAGCGCGAGAGCGTGTACGAGACGAAGCCACCCAGTCTCTTCGTGACCGGCCGCGACAGGTGGAGCTCGAGCCCGGCTGCGGCCACGTTGGCGCGGCGATCGAGCGCGGTTCGGTCGAGGGTGAAGTCACGGCCGCCTCCGATCGGATCCAGCGCGTTGAAATAACCCGAGCGAAATACGGTGGCCGACCCGAGCAAATCGAGCGGCAACTTGACCTTCACGCCCGAGCTCCACAAAAGTGCCCACTGCAGACCGCCGGCCAGATCGGCAACTTGGGCGCCCGGCACTTGAGCCGTGAAATTCGGCCGCTGGTGGGCCACGCCCAGCGAGTGCTCGAAGCGCAACCGGCGGCCAACCTCGAAATCCGCTGACACGCGCGGATCGATGCCCAGCGCCGTCGTGCCCTGTGACGAGTACACGTCGGCTCGCAAACCGGGCCCCACGTGGATGCCGCGTGTCGGCTCGAGCTGGAGGCCGACGTAGCCGCCGAAGGTCGAATCGGTGCGAGCGGGAAAGAGCCGCGTGTAGTCGGGGTAGTCGAGGTTGCGTCGATCGGCCTCCAGCCCGAAGCGATCGAGGCGGCCATCGAGGCCCGCGTTCAACACCGTGGTCGCCCCCAAACGCTGGCTGAGCTCACTGCGTAGCCGCAGCGAACGATCCGTCACTACACTCGACTGAGTGTCGGCACCGGCGGCGCGATCGGAGCCTCCGGTCAGGGCCAGGCGTAGCGTCGAGCCTCCCGCGAGCTTGTGGTCCCAACGCAGGTCGACGCGATGAAAGTTCAGCTCGGCGCCGCTGTTGACGGAGGTTTGCGGTGCCCGGAAAAGGTCGTAGCCTCCGAATGCGACCACGCTCATGGTGTCGTGCCGACCGAGCGGATACGCGGCTTGTGCCTGGTAATCCCAGTAGTCGAGCTTGGCGTCGCTCAGCAGCGAGAGCACGAGGCCGGCGTAGGAATAGCGCCCGGCGACGCGGGCTCCACTGCTGCCGCACTCGTGGCTGGCGGCGAGCGCACCGCTCTCGAGCAAGCCTCCTGCGTCGATCGCCCGCAGGTTTGCTTCCCCCGCGGGCTGGCACTGCAGCGGGCGACCCCGTACCGCCACGATCGGTCCCGCAAAGCGCCCGTACTGAGCGGGCGCGGAGCCAGGATAGAACTCGATGGCGTCGATGAACCCCGGGTGGATGACCGACGGACCGAAGAACGCGTGATAAAGGAGCGGGATTTCGACGCCGTCGAAGAAGAAGCCGACGTTTGCCGGTGGTGCACCGCGAATGAAAAACGCGGGCAATCCCGAGACGATGGGCACGACGCCCGGTTGGGCCTCGATGGCGCGTAGAGGATCACCGAAGCTGCCGGGCAGTGCGCGGGTTTCTTCACGCGTGAGGACGACGGCGCCGGGCGGAGTGCGTTGGCCTTCGACGATGATCTCGACCGGCGGCGCCGGCGGTGGCTGGCGTCGTGGTGCCGACGGCGCTGAAGCGCCGGGCGGGGGCGTTGGCGCAAGCGAAGACTCCTCCGGTGCGGGCGGTGGCGGCGTGAATAGCGCGGAGTAGCGAATGCGCGCCCCAACCGCCCGACCTCCGCGTAGCGCTGGAGCGAAGCGCCAGCTTTGGGCCGCGGCCAGCGCCGCTTCGCGAAAAGGGCTTTCACCCGCCAGCGCTTGCACGGCAACTACGGAGCCTGCCGCGTCCAGCGTGAGGTCGAGCACGACCGTCGCCTCACCGCTGGCGCCTTCGGGGTAGGCCAGTGGGGTCGAGAGCGCCTTCGGAGCCGTGACCTCGCCCTGGCTCGTCGCCTCAGCCGGAGCTTTCACCACCCCTTGGGGCTCAGCGCGAAGTTGCGCGGTGGTCAGAAGCGTGGCTAGTTCTAGCAGCGCGGGGACCCACGAAAACCTTACCCGAATGAGCATTGAAACCGAGCCCACCCCAGCGCTCGGCTAGTTAGTGGTACCACCATGAAGCTTACCCCGCACGACCCGAAATCGAGCGAGGTTCATCGTTCGCTGACACGAATGGGCGCGGTGCGGCTGCTTCTTGCAGGGGGCCTGCTGACTTTGCTGGCGGGTTGCAACATCGTGCAGGGGTTCCAGGACGCTGGCGACTCGCTTTTTCCCGAGCAGAGCTCGCACCTGGCGTCGCCTGGCCTGCGACTGGTCAGCGGCCACTACCGCGGGCTGGGCTTGGCAGCCGGGGTGGAGATTTATCTGCTCGCGCGCGAGGCCGACGACGAGACCGGAAAGCTTTTCGTGATGCGCTATGCGGACCCGCAGCCCTGCGCCATTCCGGAAGTCGGCCGCTTCAGCTCCACTCGCGAGGCAACCCGCAACGCGCCACTCGTGTCCTACTTTCATGAAGACGTCCGTAGCGGCACGCTGCACTTTGCCGACACGACCTGCAAGACCTACTCGCTGACCTTCGACGACGCCCGGCTGCCAGTCGCCGAAACCCCGAAAAGTGTGGTGGTTTGGGCAGGCAGCGATCTGTGGCTGGCAACGCCCGAGACCTCGCAACAAGAGCGGCTCGCCGACGGGGTGACCGACGTGATTCGCGGCGTCGTCGGGCATCGCTACGTGGTGCGCGCCAATGGTCGCTTGACCGTGTTCGACGACACGTGGAAGGCGCACGGAACCTTCGGTGACGAGGTGAGCTCGGTGCTGCGGGCGGGGCAGAGCCTATTTTATACGGACAAGAGCGGCGCTCATCGTCTCGTTCCCAGCAAGTCCGTGCCGGACGAGGTGGAGGACGAGCTGGTCGCCAGCGACGCTTGCTCGCTCGGAGCTCAAGATGGAACTTGGGTTGCCATGCGCTCGCCGTGCACCGATGGCAAGCTGATGGTCGTTCACGAGCCGACCGGTCACGCTTTCACCTTGCCCTTCGACGCCGACCCAACTCAATTGCAGTTGCTTCCGGCTCTGAACAGCCGCGGGCGCGATCCGCTCGTCGATCCGTTTTGGTTCTTTTACCTCGGCAACGGTGCGGCCGAAGGCTCGGAAAACACGCTGTTCGTTCGCACGCCGGCCGGTGTCGAGCACGCGCTCGGTGCTCACTCGACGTTCCAGCAACTGCGGCTGCTGCAGTCGGCGAGCGAAACGCATGGCTATGCGTTGGTCGACGTCGACGGCGAGACGGGCCGCTACGTCTGGTGGAACGAGGCTGGCGAAACGCGTGAGCTTGCCGCCAGCGTCATGTGGCGCCCGAGCCGCTTGATCGTCGATTTCGACGGGATCGAGGGCAAGTTGGCCGTCGCATCGGGCGATCGCTTAGTGGTGCTTGCCGAGCGGGTGCCGTGGCAAGCCTTCGAGTACCAAGACAGCACCAAGAAGTGGACGGTGCTGTTCCACGACATGCAAGACGGAATCGGGCGGCTGTCGGCGTTCCCGTCGGGCATCGACGGGCTTTCGGCGGTAGCGCCAGACCAGCCGTTCGCGGCTCCCGAGCTGTCCGAAGTCGCGTCGAACGTGGTCGCTTTCGGCACCACGTCGCTAGACGAGGTGTTGTCGGGCGTCATCTACGTGACCCACGTCGATCCGGTCGCTCGCACGGGGCGACTGGAGTACCGCAACCTGGAGCTCCGCTTCACGGCGGGGGTGAACGACGGAGTGTCCGACTACCTCGTTTCTCACGACGAGGTGCTGTACGCCATTCCCTACGGCAACGACGCGGGCATCTGGCTGGTGCCCGGCAAGTAGTCGCGCGTTTTCCAGGTTTGGCGAGTCGCCGCCACGCGCTCACGCACGCGGCTCAGAAAGAGATGTCGTCGTTGGTGACGGCGTTGGACGAGACGGGCAGGGCGGTACACGACACCTTGCCCGCGGCGTCGACGTTGGTCGTGATATCGGTCGCGCGCCACATGGTGCCGAAGTTGCCCGGGTTGGGGCTCACGAAATTGCGCGGCGAGGCGGGAGCATCGAAGGCGGCAGCCTTCTGCCCACCGCAGTAAACGAACACGTGCGGGTGCGCGACCCCGTTGCTGAAGTTCTGCACCATCACGCGGAAGGTTTGCCCGCTCAACGGGTTGTCGAGCTGCATACGTTCGGTCGTGCCGTTCGCGATGGATTGATTGTTGTCGTCGGCGGCACGTGGATTGGGGCAGCGGCCACTGCTCAAGAAGCCGTCGAACCCCGGCGTATTGCAGGCGCTGAGGGGCGAATCGGGGTAGCCCCAATTCACCCGCGGTTGGCCGTAGCGCAGCTCGGCTACCGCGTTGGAGGTGTTGCAAGTGGTATTGTTCAAACCCTGATCGACCGCGACCGAGCCTGGGGTCAGCCAAGGCTCGCGATCGAACGGATCGTGGAGATACAGGTCGAGGTCGGTGGTGGTGCTCGTGTCCCAGCAAAGCTCGACGCGCATGCCGACGCCCTCGACCGGCACCTCCAGCTTGCAGGACGCTTTGTGGCCCGTAAAGTCGGTCGCTTCGAGGGTGAAGTGGTAGAACGCCGGGTGCGACGGTTTGAACGTCACCACGCGGGCGTTGGCGCCCTTCAGCTCGAGCTCCGCGTCTTTCACCACCGCATCGCAGTCGTCCTTCTGCAGCATCCAGCGATATGACTTCACACGGCCTACCACGAAGTCGGCGCCGTCCAGGGTGGCTAGCTCGTCGGGCTTGATGCCAGCTACCCGCGCGTCGTTGCCTTCCAGCTCGCAGTGCATTTGCAGCGGCGCGCCGGCGGCGTTCTCGAGCTCGGTTTGGTCGTCGATCAATAGCTCGGTACGGGCGCCGCAACCGACCGCCATCAGGAAACCCCACACTACCGCCGCCCGAACCCGCGCCATGCCACGAAGCTTACTCGCTTGGTGGCGGGAGTCCACAGAACCGGCACTTCGCGCAGCTAAGGCGGTCCGCAATCTTCGCTCGCGCTACTCGACCAGGGCGCGAACGCGAGCTACCTGCGGGTCTCGAGGATGCTGAGCGACGAAGCGCTCGGCGGCGCGTGCTGCCGCCTGCGTTCGCCCTTGGGCCACGAGCAACTCGAGCGCCAGCACCTCGGCTTCGCTGCGCAGCGCCCCGCGCGCGAAGTTTCGACGATAACCGGCCAATTGCAGCTCGGCGTCGTGTAGCGCGCCGATCGAGAGCGCCGTGCGGACGCCGTCGAGCGCGCTGACTTCGGCGGATAGGTTCGAGGCCGGCATCGCCGACGCCCGCGGCCCTGCGCGCCCGGCTCCGGGGCGCGACGGCCCGACCTCGCTCGCTGCCGGTACGACGGGTAGTTGCGGCGAGCTCGCGCTGATCGAGGCGGTGCTAGGTGGCGCCGGAAGCGTGACGATTGCGCTCGACGCGCTGCCGGCAATGGGGGCGGCTTTTACCAGGGGTGACGTGGGCCGCAGCCACGCCCAGGTGGCGACCGTGCCCGCCAAAGCGCCGAGCGCGACCCACTTTGCGGCAGCCACGAAGCGCAACCAGGCGTCGCGGCTCCCGCCAGCAGCAGCTCCACCGCCGACCGCGGCCCCGACTCCGCCTTGCAACGCGGCGAGACCCGCCGTGAAGCGAACGAGCGCGGCTTCGGCTTGCTCGTGTCGTAGCGCGTCGGCTCGGCCCGCGCCGAGCAGCAGGCGCTCGAAGGCCGCGTCATCACCGACCAGCTCTCGCTCGCTCATCTGTCACCTCGCTCGCGCGTGAGCGTCGCGCGCATGCGCTTGGCGATGGCCGAAAATTCGGCGCGCGCGCGGCGTAGCCGAGAGCTGGCGGTGCCCAACGGCAATCGCTCAATCTCCGCGATCCTGCTCACCTCCAAGCCCTCCAGCTCGAACAGAACCAAGACGGTTCGCAACTCGAGCGGCAGTTGGCCAAGGGCCGCGTCCAGCAAGAGCAAAGCCCGTCGCTGCTCGAGGGACTCCTCCGGTGTGGGAGCCACGTCGCGGGGCACCAGCGCCAACTCTTCGAGCGGTCGCGTGAGCTCGGCGTTGGCCTGAGCGCGTCGCAGCTCGTTCGAAGCCACGCGCAAGGCGACGCCGTACAGGAACGCTTTCTCTCGCCCGGGCTCGATGTCCGCGAATCGACGGGCGGCGACCCAAAACACCTCTTGCGCGGCGTCGTCCAACTGCGCGCCCGGCACCCCGAACCGTCGCAGCAGCCGCCACACCGCAGCGTAGTGCGTCGCAAACAAGCTCTGCACGTCCCGCGACGGCGGTGCGACGGGCTCCGCGACGGCAGCCGCCGCGGGCCCTGCCACGGGCAGGCCGTTGCCGACGATGGAATCCGAGACCACGGCTGTTTATAGTGACGAGCGACGGCGGCGATCACGAAAAGCGACCTTCGCGACCGGAGTGGCTTTTTCGTGATCGAGCGCTCGGTGGCCCTCCATTACCTCGTCATGATTCCCGTGCAGCTCGAATACACGGCACCGACGGGGTGTCCGACGCAGACCGAGTTCGTGGCGTTCGTGGCCAACCGCGGTGGTGACTTTGCCCACCCCGACCCGAAGACCAAGGCGCGCACGATGATTGTCACGCTACGCCGCGAAGGCGCCGAGCACATCGGCTCGCTCGAGCTGCAGCAAGCCGACCTGGCCTCGGATGCTCGTCAGTTGCGAGCCCCGGGCTGCACAGAGGTGGCAGAAGCGTTGGCGGTCGTGGCTGCGATCGCGCTCCGCGGCTCGGAGAGCCCTGCCGCGCCCGAGTCGCCGCCGTCCGTGCCACCCGCTGGCGAGCCGGCGTTACCTGCCACCCATGCTCCGACTGCCGAGCCCGCGCCACCCACGGCGCCGGTTCACGCGGTGGCGGCGGTGCCCGACGACCATCGGCTGCGCGCCGTTGGCATGTGGGGTGACGAGCAGGTGCCGGTGGGCGCGGGGCCACTGCAGGTGAAGCGCAGCCTTGCCGCGACCCTTTCTGGTGGCGTGGTTTTGGGTGCCGTGCCGGGTGTGGTGTTGCCTCGCTACGACCTGACGTTGCTTCGCACCAACTTCATCGTCACCCCGGAGCACAGCCGCTTGTTGATCGGCAACGTCTTCGGCGTTCGCTGGAGCTTCTTGGGTAGTGCGACGCGCCGCAGCGGCGGCTACAGCACCGAATTCAACGGCCTCAAGGCCGGCGTGAACGCCTGTACTTCGCTGCACTACGACACCGATGGCTTGGTCGCCTTGCTGTGCTCGGGCTTTACGGTGGGGCTGATGCACCTCGAAACCAAGGAGGCGGCGAGCAACTACACCCAGTCGAAGACCATCGGTATCGGCGCCGCTTCGATCGAGCTCGATGCGCGCTACAACATCGGCAAGTACTTTCACGTGAATCTGATGGCGGGCGGCGAGGCTTGGGTCGGCAAGCTCAGCGCCGAGCGCGCCGACGGCAGCGAGCTGTTTCACTCACGCCTGTTGAACGCGAACGTGCAGCTCGGGTTCGGTCTGCATTTCTAATCAGTCGGTAACGGTGAGGTAGCCGATGCACATTTCGTCGGTCGAGCCTTCACCCAGCGTGACCAAATGGGTGGGCTCCGGATAGCCGGCGGCGCTGAGGTGCTCGGGCGTGTTGTCGTACACGCAACGTAGCGTGACCTTGTCGTCGGCGTGCAAATCGATGGGGGTGGCCAGCGTGTAGGAGCCCTGCCAGTGAAAATCCCAAGCCGGAATGTCGAGCAATACGGACTTTTCTCCGTTGGCGCGCTCTAGCGTGAGTGACGTTTGCACCCCCACCATGTGCATGTGGCCCGCGACCATGCGCAGCGTGGCGATGCCATCGGGGTAGAAGCGGCCCGACGCCAGCTCACTGGCGGTCATGGTGGTCTCTACGGCAACGTCCTTCGCGCCCGCGGGAATGCGGATGCGGTTGTTGCGAATTCGCAGCGTGCTCAGGTTCTGGGCAGGCTCCTCCCCGGCCGCGGCGAACGCCACGTCGATCTTGGTGCGATCGGGCGCGGGCTCACCGTCGAGGTTGTAGTGCACTTGCATCACCGCCACCGAGCCACTCGGGACGCGCGCGCCGGTGCCATTGGGGTAGAGCACGACACTCACTCCTGGCACCCAAGAGCCCAACGCGCCGACCGGCTTCAGCTTGGCCTCGGCCGCGAGCGGCACCGGACCGCCCGCGCAAGGCCAACCCGCGCGGTCCGGCGTCTCGTCATCCAGCGCGCGCAAAGCCTCGACGGACGAGCCGTCGAACAGCGTGGTGATGACGTGGTGCACGATCTTGGGATTGCCCGGCGTGACCCGGTAGCCGAGCGACACCCGATCTTCCGTGGTGCCCAGCTCCAGCAAAAAGCAGCGGTATTCGTCCTTGACGTCGCTGGGCGGTACATAGTCGACACCGATATCGGCGCTAACGTCGACGCTGGGCAACACTGCAAGCTCGGGGGGAGTGACTTCAGCTGGTGCGTCGGGGTCTCCCTCCAGCGCGCCGCCCGATGCCCAATCGGCAAAGAGCTGGATCTGCTCGGCCGTGAGCGAGCGATCGTGCAGCATGGGGGGCGAGAGCGCACCCGGGGGCCAGGGCGGCATGACGCGCGCTTCGGTGTCCGCCGCTAGCGCCGCCGCGTATTGGCGAGCGGTGGCGTAGTCGTCGAGCGCGAAGGGCGCGATGCCAGCACGGTTGTGACAGCCGACACATTTTTCTTCGAGCAGGGGACGGGCGTCTTGCCAGTAGGTCACGCTGGGAGTTGGAGCGTTGCCCGCCGCGGCGCCACTGCCGGCGGCGGGCTCGCCGCCCGTGGAGCTTCCGCCGGTTGCCGGCACGCTGGCGAGATCCGACGAGCTCGACGAGCAGGCCCACAACAGCAACGACGAGCACAACGGCAATGCACGAACGAACATGACGACTCCCGGGTATGAACGCGTCGCGTTGGTGCGTCGCGGAGTGTCAGCATGCGGAGCGCGACCCGAGCTATCAAGAGCGCGCGCCGAGATTCAGTATTCGTGCGGAATACGCCGGGTGGGCGCTTGGATGAAGCCAAGTGCTTGTATTCTTGGGTTTTCGTTCCTGGTTGATGCGCTGCAAAAGTGCCTTGTTTTATAGGGCAGCGTATTCGTTCTGTATACAAGACTGGTCGGTTTGGCCTTGTTCAGGCGTGGCCGAGCTCGCATACTGGTGCTGGCGATGGCGGCACGACGCACCAGCAAGAAGACTCGAGACGTAGGCGTGAGCGTCTACGACTTCTTGGACTTTCGCGTCTACCTGCGCGCCTACTACGATGCCGCCAAACGCACCAAGCCCAACTTTTCTTTTCGCATGTTCTCGAAGCTCGCGGGGCTCCGCTCACCGAACTTTCTCAAGTTGGTGATCGACGGCGAACGCAATCTCGGCGCCGACTCGGTGGGCCGCTTTGCGGACGCGCTCGGCCTGGTGAGCGCCGACGCAGAGTTCTTTGCCGATCTCGTGGCCTTCGGTCAGGCCCAGACCTTGGCCGAGAAGAACCGCGCCTTCGAAGGCATCGCCAGCTCTCGGCGCTTCCGCGCTGCGCGCCGCATCGACGGAGACCTATTCGCCTACCTGTCGCACTGGTACAACCCGGCTATTCGTGAGCTCTCGGCGCGTGCAGATTTCCAAGAAGAGCCTCGGTGGATTGCAGGCCAGCTGCGGCCCAGCATCAGCCCGGCCGAAGCCGCGGAGGCGATGAAGCTGCTGCTGTCACTCGGGCTATTGGTGCGCGATCCGAAGACCGGCAGGGTGCAGCGGGGCGAACCGACGTTGACCACCGAGCACGAGGTGCGCTCGCTCGGTGCGGCGGCTTTTCACCGGCAAATGCTGGAGCGCGCCGCCGGCTCGATCGAAAGCGTTCCCCGTGAGCTACGTGACTTGGCGGCCCTGACGGTGTGCGTCAGCCCTGAAACCGTCGCCCTGGTGAAGCAACGCATTCACAAATTCCGTGAGTCTCTGACGGAGCTTTGCGATTCCGATACCCAAGGTCGCACCGTGTACCAACTCAACGTGCAGTGGTTCCCGCTCTCGGCGAGCCCCGACGAGGTAGCAACGTGAGCAAGCGCTGCCTTTCGCTGTGCGCGTCACTCACGCTGTGGGCCTGCAACTCGACGGGAGTCGGCAACCCCGCGCCGGCCAGCCTGCAGCTGTCCATCATCCGCGACGACGAGATCGTGGCGACCAACGAAGGCGGCGTCGCGAACCAAGGCGGGGCGACGAACGAAGGCGGAGCGACGAACGAAGGCGGCGCAACGAGCGAAAGCGGGGCGACGAACGAAAGCGGGGCGACGAACGAAGGCGGAGCGACGAACGAAGGCGGCGTCGCGAACGCAGGCGGAGCAGCCAACCAAGGCGAAACCACGAGTGAAGGCGGTGCCGCGAACGAGACCACGGCGCTGCCGCGCGCGGCGATCCAAGATGCGCTGCTGTTGATCGGAGAAGTACGCTTTCTGCCTTGCCAACTGGGCGAAGCCGCGGTCGTCGCGCCGGGCCCATTCCTGGTGGATTTGGTGCGGGGCGGCACCACGCCCAGCGTGGCCGCGGTGGCGGTTCCGCCGGGCGGCTTCTGCGGGCTCGATGCGCCGCTCGTGCCCGCGCGGGCGCCGTCTCGTCTGGTGGGGCGCTCGGTGTATTTCGGCGGCACGCGCGCGGACGGCACTCCGTTCCGATTCTACGCCAACGTCCAGGCAACGCTGCGCGTTCGCGCGCGGCCTGGCGTCGCCTGGACCGTCGGGTCGCAACCGACTCGCTCGGTGTTCTGGGCTCTTCGCCCTCGCCAGTGGCTCGAGCCGGGCGAGCTCGACGCGCTCGAGGCGGTTGCGTTGGAAGATGGCACTGGCGGCATCGATGTCGAGCGACACCCAGCCCTCTTGCGCGCCATTCGCTCGCGCCTGGCCGGCCGTAGCACGCTCTACGGTGACGCCAACGACGACAGCGTCTTCGACGAAGACGATCGCGGAGCCGCGTTGGGCGATGGGCTCCCCGACACGGATTGACGGTCTTTCACGACAAGTCGTGAAGCTGCTTGCCCGAGGCGGGCCCCAGCTCGAAGTCGGAGAAACGCACGAGTAGACCCGCGCGCTCGGGGGTGCAGCACATGGGGCCAACCTGGTAGGAAGCCGCGACCGGAAAGGGGGCCAGCCGAACCAACGGCCACTGGCGGCCGTCCGCCGAAACCTGCAGCCGAAGCACGCCTTGGATCACCGTCGCCCGCATCCAGAATTCGTTGGCGTTGCCCGCGTACGGCGCGGTGGCCCAGTCGGAACGGCCATCGGTGAGCACGCTGCTCAGCATCGCTCGTCCGTCTGACAGCTCGATGCCGGCCTTCACCCAATGTTGCGCGTCGATACGAACCATGATGCCGGCCTGATCGTAGAGCCGTTGGTAGTGCGCACGGACGCGGAGCTGCGCGGTGAAGTCGCCGCGCGCGGCGAAGGCCAGAAAGTGTCCGTTGTCGCGCGTGAAGCCGTAGTGCGTCTCCCGCCAGAAGTCCGTACCGTGATCGGTCGTGACCTCCACGGCGTCGCCATCGGCGTTCCAGACTCGTGGCTCGTTCAACCAGGTGCCGGAGCTCAAGCTCGTCATTGGGCTATCCTGCTCGCGCTTCGGTGGCCTGGCTAGTGCGGCGCAGCTCCGAAAAGTTGCGGCAACTATCACGTGCGCTGCGCTAGCGATTGAAAAAGGACGCTTGTTGAAAGCGCAAGCCGTCGAGCGCTTGCTCGACACGTTGGCTGGACAGCGTGCCGATGTAGGCGCCCAACTCGCTACGCGCAACCGATGAGACCTGAGAAACGATCAGCACGCTCCGCAGCGGCAGGTTGCCTTCGCCAGCGTCGAGCAGCACGTTGCCGGGCTCTTGGGCTCGTTTCAAGTTGGAGGTCAGGGCGCACACGACGATGGTGTCGATGCGCGCGCGATTGGACACGTCCTCTTGCAGCACGACGTGCGGGTGGGCAACACCAGGCTCGACCCCGCGCCCCGCTTGCGGCGCGACCCAGAAGACGTCTCCGCGCCGGACCTCCCGGGGAGGGGAGCCGTCGCGCGCCGCGGTGTGCTCAGGCATCGCGACCAGTGTAGCGCTGGAGCCATGCGCGATGCCGTGGCGCCCACCCCTGGGGCTGAACGGCACTCTGGAGCGAGGTGGCGTCAGCAGCGGGCCCATCGCCCGAATTTGGCTCGCGCCGAGACGAATTTGGCGGTTTTGTGGAAGCGGTTCCAGGTTCCGCGAAAATCTTCGCTGAACGGCGAGTAAATCTGCTGCAGAACGCCTACCGACCAGCAGATGGCAGCGGCAAAGGCCAGCTGCGCGTGGCACTGTTTGGAGGCACCGCCGGGGCGTTCGTCAAAAGTCGCCTCGCCTTTCTCAGCCGTCCAACATGCAAAGCAATCTTCTTCGCCTGGCGCCCTCGGTTTTTGCCTTCGTGCTTCTTGCCAGTCAGCTTGGCGCTTGCTCGGGGGATGACTCGCCTCCGCCCACTGCGTGTTCGACCAATGCCCAGTGCCTCACTGGTCAGACGTGCACCAACGGCGTCTGTGTCAGCCCGCAAAACCCCACGGCGGGCGCGGCGGGCAGCGCTTCCACCTCGGCCGGCAGCGGAAACAACGGCGGCAGCGTCAGTAGCGCGGGCGGCAACGTCAACAGCGCCGGCAGCGCCAACGTCGCCGGCAACGGTGCGGGCGGCATGGCCGGGTCGCTTGGCTCGGGGGGTTACGCGGGCACCCAGGCGATGGCTGGCTCGAGCTCGGGCGGCAGCAGCAGTGGTGGTACCGGCAGTGGTGGTACCGGCAGCGGCGGCATGAGCGGCGCGGGCATGGGCGGCAGCGGCAATCCCATCACCGTCGGCCAGTGCAAAGACGACTATTGGGCCGCGGCCAACAACGGCTCCGTGACCCGCTATGATTTCAAGCAGGGCACGTCGCTGCCGGCTTGCGCTTACGCCATCACCCATACGGGTAACGGGAACGACGGCGACTGGGACACGGTCGAAGGGATCTCGACTGGTGACGGCGGCTATTTCGGCGCCATGAACACCACCGACTACGCGCAGGGCGCCGCCTGCGGTGCCTGCGTCGAAGCCAGCTACAACGGCAAGAAGGTCGTGCTCACCATCGTCGACGAGTGCCCGATCGGCTCGAACCCGGTTTGCACCAAGGGTCACATCGACTTGAGCCGCAAAGCCATTCGCCAGCTCGAATCCAACGCCAGCCTCGAGAACTTGAAGAACGTCTCGTGGCACTACGTCAAATGCCCGGCCGCCGGCAACGTCAAGGTGCGCCTGCATCCGAACCAGACCGCCGACTGGCAACCCGTGATCGTCGAGAACGGCCTCTATCCGCTCAAGAGCGTCACGTTGAACGGCGTGAATGCCACGCGCAGTGGCAACAATTCCGGCGGAAACGCCTGGATCGCGTCGCCCCAGAAGCCGCCGTACGTCGTCAAAGCGACCGACGTAAACAACAATGCCATCACCTTCAGCTACACTGGCGGGAGCGGTCTGAAGGACGCTGGCCTTCAGTTCATGTGCCAGTGAGCGTCGGGTGATGGCATTCGTTGCAGCGCTGAGCGCTGGCGTAACTTACTGAGTGCCGCCGGTGCCGCCGGTGCCGCCGGTGCCGGTTCCGCTAGTGCCGGTTCCGCCGTTACCCGTGCCGCCGTTGCCGGGGCCGCCGCCACCGCCGCCGCGACGTCCGCCGCCGCCGGTGTTGCCACCGAAGGTGAAGCCGCCAGCGTTGTTGCCGCCGAAGGTGAAGCCGCCAGCGTTGTTGCCTCCCATGCCGCGGACGGTGTCGCAGGCCCATTCGGTCCCGGCGGCGGTTCCACCGCCACCCATCATGCCGCCCGGTCGGCGGCAACGGCAGAGGGTCGTACCGTAGGTGCAGCGTAGCCCTTGGCCGCCGCCCTGGAAGCCGCCGCCGGTCCCACCCGTGGCAGCAGGGTTCGTGCACATGTCACCGTCCGTCGGCGCGCTCGCCGGGCAGTCGGGGGAGTTCATGCTCGACGCGCCGCCGGAGCTCGCGCCGCCGCCGCCGGTCTTGCCGCCGTTGTTGTTGTTGCCGGTCCCGGCTGTCGAGTTGCCGGAGCCGCCGGTACCGGTGCTGGTGCTACCAGAGGTGCCGGTGCTGGTGCTACCAGAGGTGCCGGTGCTGGTGGTTCCGGCGGTGGGGGTGGTGCTGGTGCCGGCGGTGCCGGTATCGTCGCCGCCGCTGTCGTCCGAGCCGCCGCAGGCGCCGAACAGGCCAACGAGGACCAGGGGAAGGCCGAATTGCAATGGTTTCATCGAATCTCCGTGGGGGGCTATTTCTGGCTAAGGGAACATTCTTGTCGTCAGCCACGCGTGCTGCGACGGTCGCGAGCAAGTGCCTTCCGCGACTTCGTAGCTGAGTAACCGGTGCTCGGAGAGAGCAGGCAGCCTGCTCGCGGCTGGACCGAAGGGGCCCCGCCGCCTTCCCGAGAAGGCGACGAACCTTCTATTGCGTATCGTTTTGGTGCACGGCGCGCTTTTCCTTCAAGTGCATGCGCTGCTTTTCCAAGGTGGCGAACGCCCACGCTGCAAGGTTCGAGCACCACTCGCCCCGCATTGAATGAGTAGACTCGAAAGGGTCGGGGTCAGCTGGCAACTGAGCGATGGACGACGTCGTGAGGTGGGGGCCGCGACCAAAAGATTCGTCCTGTGGCATTAATTGGCATGGGTGAAGCGCAGGGTTGGTCGGCGGGTGGTGTGCTTGGGGTCGCGGTGCTTTGCAGCTGGTCCCTGCTGGCTTGCGGGGAGACCGCCCGCAATCCGGGAGCCGCTCCGGTTGGCGGCGGCGCTTCTGTAAGCGGCGCCACCTCGAACGGCGGCGCATCGACGAACGGCACCGCGTTCGAGGGTGGCGCGGCCGGGCAGGTAAGCTCGACGAGCGGCTCGCCGGCCGTCGGCGGCAGTGCGGGCGGCGGTGGCGGCGCGGGAGCGGACGGAGCCGCGGGGGAGGCGGCGCAGCTTCCGCCGCCTCTCGATATCAGCGGACGTTGGGCCATGTTCGATTTCGAAGACCCGGTCGGGGTGCGCTTGGTCGAGGACGCCAACGGCACGCTGACGGGTCGAGGTTGCGCGGTGGGTGCCCCGGACGTGTCATCGCCGGGCAGCTCGACGCTCGAGCCTGGCGAACCGAGCCTCTGCGGGGACAGCGTCGGCGCCGTCTCCGGCAATCGCGCTGCCTTTGGGTTCACGTTCTGGTCGGGCTCGGGTTCCTACGCCACCGACGTCACGATTTCGAGCGATCTGCAGCGCATGACCGGCGTCTTCGAGAACGGCTCGGCCGCGGACGACGGAGCCTTCCGGGTGAGCTGGTTGCGCGTGGCGGCCGACCAATTGTATCTCGAGCGGCCATCGCCTTCATTCGGTGAGGCGCTCGACGGCACCTACGACCTTGCGCTCGAAGACGCCGGCGCGGAGGGGCAAGGCGGGAGCGAGTACGTCGCGGGTAAGACGTATCGCCTGGCCTGTTGGCGTGGGGCGATTCGTGGCGACCTCGGCGCTTTTTGGCCGACTGAGCTGACGGAAGCAAGCGACGGCAGAACCGTTCACGTGGGACCCGTTTCTGCAACGTCGCCCGAGCTGCCCGTCGAGATGCAGCTCGATTTTGTCCCGCAAGGCTTCACGCGGGTCACGGCGACGACGGCCAGCGGTCACACCTACGTCTTCGCAGCGACCCTGGTGGCCCATCCTTGACCGGGAAGCCGAACGGCACTAGGATGCGACTTTACTAAGGTGGCCGTCGCCTCATCAGCGACGACTCCAGCACGTGTTCGATCCGCGCGGCGGAACGGCTCCTGCTTCTTTCAATGGGCCGCACCGCACGATCTTGGTCGACGTTTCGACCGAGTGCCGAGGATCGAATGACCAACGACAGCCAACACGTGCTGGGCCTCATGCGGCTCGAGACGCGCGCCATTTCGCGCTGAGCTCGCCGCTTCATCAGCTTTCGCCACGAAGTCCCTCCGCGTCAGGCTCAGCGGAAACGGACCACTTTTGGAGCCAGGATCGAGAATGCATCATGGGAAATCGTCTGTACGTAGGTAACCTGTCCTTCAACTCCACTCAGGACACGCTGCGCGAGGCTTTCGCCGCGCACGGCGAGGTCGTCGATGTCCACCTCGTGGCGGATCGCATGACCGGACAGTCGCGCGGCTTCGGGTTCGTGACCATGGGCTCGCGCACGGAAGCCGAAGGCGCCATGTCGGCGATGAACGGTGCTGACCTCGACGGACGTGCGCTGCGTGTCAACGAAGCCGAAGAGCGCTCCGGTGGCGGCGGCGGCGGCGGCGGCGGTGGTCGCGGTGGTGGTGGCGGCGGCGGCGGCGGTGGTCGCGGCGGCGGCGGTGGTGGTGGTGGCGGCCGTAACCATGGTTGGTGACCGCTCGTTCTTCGGGCGCGGACCGAACGTCGGTTACGTGCCCGGCCGGGATTTCACCGGCTCGCAACCCGAAGGCCGCAAGCCTTCGGGCGAGGCCAAGGTTGCGCCCGGCAAAGCCATCACCATCACGCAGCAGTATCGTGAGCGTCACAACATGACGTACGAGCTGGACTGCGCGGGTGAGGCGCTAGTTTTGCGCGTGTTCTTTCCGCCCGAGGCGGGTCCCGTCGAATGGCGCATCGAAGCGCGCGGCAAAGGTGCCGGCCAGCCTGTCGTAGTCGATCGCGCAGCGGCGACACGTGAGCTGGCGTTTCAGGCCGTGTGCGGCGCGTGGCCCACGGCTTCGTTGCCGACGGCCAACGGCAACTATGACTGGGACGGCGTGACGCAGGTGCTGCGCAGCGTGCGCGCGCTCTAGCGTTCCCGTGGACGAGGCGCGCGCCTCACGGCATGGCGCGCCTCAGTCGATTGTCCATTTCACGTTGGGCGCCTCGCGCGCGTTCTCACGTTGGGCGCCTCGCGCGCTCCCGGCCCGGCGCGGTCACGCCGCGCGCTCGGGCGGCGGCGCCCATCGGGTGAATCGAGCGGGAGAGCGACGCGGCATACGGCGAGCAGTCGGCTCGCTGTTCGGTTCAGCCCTCTTGCCACTCCGCCAAGGGCTGCGGGCCGGGGACGATGTCCGCGATGTCCGGATCTTCACCGGGGGCAGCTGCCGGGCGGTTGACCTTCTCGATCTTCCGCTGCTCGCGCTGGACGGCCTTGTCTTTCGCCTTGTCCTGACGGGCCTTTTCCTTGAGTCGCTTGTTGGCAGAAATGGGCATCGAGGGCTTTCTTGCCGGAGCTGGTCGGTGGTTTTGCGGGCCCTGACGGCCCCAGAAACCACGACGCTCACGGCGGCTCAACTATGGAACAAACCTGCCGGAGATGCCAGCACTGCTGGCACGCGGTCTCGTGTGGGTCCCCGCGGGTTGCCGGGCTAGCTGGCAACCCCTCGGAATTGGCTGCGGTAGAGGTGCTCGTAAAATCCATGCTGGCCGAGCAGCTGGTCGTGCGTGCCGCGCTCGATGATCGCGCCGTCTTTGATGACCAAGATTTGCGTGGCCTCTCGGATCGTGCTGAGGCGATGGGCGATCACGAAGCTGGTGCGGCCCTTCATCAACCCGAGGAGTGCTTTTTGGATGCGCGCCTCGGTGCGCGTGTCCACGCTGCTGGTGGCCTCGTCCAAAATCAAAATGGCCGGATCGGCCAAAATGGTGCGCGCGATCGCCAATAGCTGGCGTTGGCCCTGGCTGAGATTGCTGCCGCGCTCGGCCAAGCGAGTTTGGTAGCCGTGGGGCAAGAGGCGAATGAAAGGATCCGCTTCGGCGAGGCGCGCGGCCTCCATCACTTCTTCGTCCGTAGCGTCTAGCCGGCCGTAGCGAATGTTCTCGAGCACGCTATCCGAAAACAAGAAGGTGTCTTGCAACACGATGCCCAGCTCGCGGCGTAGCGCCGCTTTGGGCAGCTCGCGCAAATCGGTGCCGTCGATGAAGATACTGCCGCTACGCAGCTCGTAGAAGCGCGTGAGCAAGTTCACGATCGTGGTCTTGCCGGCGCCGGTTGGGCCGACCAAGGCGACGAGCTCGCCCGGCTTCGCTTCCAGTGACATGTCGGCAATGGTCGTGCTGCCGGGCGTGTAACCGAAGTCGACGTGCTCGAAGCGGACGTGACCGCGGAAGCGCCGACGCGCCGCCGAGCCGGTGGCGTCGACCTCCACCTCTTCGTCCAAGACCTCGAACACTCGCTCCGCGCCGGCCAGTGCCGCCTGCACGGTGTTGTACAGGTTCGACAACTGGCGCAAGGGGTTGATGAAATTTTGCCCGTAGTTGATGAAGGTGGCGATGACACCGACGCTGACCAAGCCCGCCAGCGCCAAGTAGCCACCCAATCCCGCCAGCACGATCACGAACAAATTGCCCAGCACGGCCGTGAGCGGCATCAGCAAGAGCGCGTAGCTGTTGGCGTAGACGGAGCTCTCGTAAACGCTGTGGTTGTGCCGATCGAAGCGCTCGACGACGGCGTCGGTACGGCGGAAGATCTTCACGATGCGCAGGCCGCTCAGGCCCTCTTCCATCACCGCGTTCAGCTGGCCGAGCTCCTTCTGCAGCTCGCGAAAGCCGCGGCGCGTGTAGACCGCGACGAAGCGCGTGAACCAGAGCATGAGCGGCACGACCAAAACCGCGGCCAGGGCCAGCCAATGGTCGAGCACGAACATGGCCACGACGATGCCGACCATCGACAGCACGCTTGCGAGCAGCGACGTGATGTTCTGTGAGACGGCTTGGTTCACGGCGTCGATGTCGCTGGTCAAGCGGCTCATCAGCTCGCCGGCGGGCCGCTGATCGAAGAACGCCATCGACAGCCGCTGCAAATGACCGAACAGCCGTGCGCGCAGGTCCGAGAGCGCGCGCTGCGACACGCCGGCCATCACCCAATTGGCCACCAGCTGCAGCAAGTTGCTGGACAGGTACGCGGCGAGCATCCAGAGGGCAGTGCGCGCAAGCCCGCTCGCGTCGTGCCCGCCGACGTAGCGGTCGATGGCTCGGCCCATCAAATACGGCCCTAGCAAACCGAGCAGCGTGTAGCCGACGACACAGCCGGAAACGAACAGCAGCTGTGCACGAAAGGGCGAGAAATAGCCGCCCAGTCGGCGCAGGGTGCCGCGCGTGTCCCGCGCTCGCTCGATGCGCACGCCGGGGCGTGGCCCCCCTGGCGCCATGGCCGTGGCCGCAGCGTCGCGCGCGCGCTGGGGTTGGTCGCTCACGCCGGAACCCCTGCGCCCAGCTGGGAATCGTAAATTTCGCGGTAAACCGAGCTGTTCTGCAGCAGCTCGGCGTGCGTGCCCTGGGCCACGATGCGACCGTGCTCCAGCACCAAGATTCGGTCCGCCCGCAGCACGCTGCTGATGCGCTGCGCGACGACGAACAGCGTGCCGGCGCCCGCACGAGCTCGGAGCGCGTCTTGGATCTTGCCTTCGGTCTCGATGTCGACGGCGCTGGTGCTGTCGTCCAAAATCAAGATGCTTGCTTCGAGCACGAGCGCCCGCGCAATGCACAAGCGCTGCCGCTGGCCACCCGAGAAATTGGAGCCGCGAGGCGCGACACGGGCCCCGTACTGCTCGGGCAATTGGCTGATGAAGTCGTGGGCTTGAGCGGCGCGGGCGGCGGCCTCCAGCTCGGCGTCGGTGGCGTGTGGTTTGCCGTACGCCAGGTTCTCGCGCACGGTGCCGGCAAAGAGCAGCGCTTCTTGTGGCACGATGGCCACGCGATCCAAGAGGGAAGCCTGCGTGACGTCGCGCACGTCGAGCCCCTGCACCAGCACGGCGCCGCGCGTGACCTCGTACAAGCGTGGAATCAGGTTGACGAGCGTGCTCTTGCCCACCCCGGTAGCCCCCAAAATGGCCAGCATTTGCCCGGGTTGGGCGGCGAACGCGATGCCTTGCAGCACGGCCTCGCTCACTTCCACTTCCGCGCCGGCGGGCGCGCCGTTCCCGCCGTACGCGAACCACACGTCGTCGAACCTGACGTCGACGCGGGACGCCGCTGGTAGTTGCTTGGCGTCGGGTCGGTCGCGGATCTCCGGCTCGGTGGACAGCACTTCCTCGACGCGGCGCAGCGACGCGAAGCCGGCCGCCCACATGTTGGACAGCATCGTCATCAGGACGAGCGGGGTCATGGTGCTGAGCAAGTAGTTGGCGAAGGCGACCATTTGCCCGAGCGTGAGGCGGCCGTGAATGGTCTGCAGGCCGCCCGCCCAGATCACCACCACCGTGCCGATGTTGATGCACGAGGTCAGCGCCGGCATCATCGTGGAGGAGAACTTGCTGACCGCGATGGAGCGGTCGGTCAGCTCGGAGTTGGCGACGCCGAAGCGCTCGATCTCGCGCTCGGCGCGCACCAACGACTTGATCAGCCGCGCGCCGGCGATGTTCTCTTGCAAGACGCCGTTGAGGGCGTCGAGCTTCAGCTGCACCTTGCGGAACAGCGGCTCGGTCTTGAGCACGAAAAAGACGATCAGGGCCGAGGTGACGAGCAAGAGCGGCAGCAAAGAGAGCGCCAAATCGCGGCTGGTGCTCACCATCAGCGCCAAGCTGCCCAGCATCATCAGCGGCGCGCGCGTGCCGATGCGCAGCGAGATCTGCACCAAGCCTTTGACGGCGTTGACGTCGCTGGTCAGGCGCACGAGCAGTTGGCCGGTTTGGGCGCGGTCCAAGTTGCCGTACGAAAAGCTCTGCATCTTCAGGAACAGCGCGCGCCGCAGATCACGCGCCACGCCTTCGCCGACGCGCACCGAGGTCACGTTGTTGCCGATCGCGATCAGCGTGCTCAGCGCCGACACCGCGAGCATGAGCAATGACGTGTGAATGACCAACGCGCGGTCACGCTTGCCGATGCCTTCGTCGATGATGCGCTGCACGAGCCGCGGAATCGCCAGATCGAACACCACCAGCGTGGCGAGCAGCAGGAGTGCGACCAGCGCGAGCCCGCGGTAGGGCTTCAAGAAGACGAAGAGCCGACGGAGCGCCAGAGCGGCGCCGAGTCTATCTCACTTGCGCCGCACTAGCGCGCTTTACGGAGCCGGTCGCGGGTTGCCGACGAAGTCGAGCCCAAGCTCGATGGTTGCGTCCAGGCCGTGATCCAGGACTTGCCAGCGCAGCGCATCGGCGTCCGGCTTGTCGAGCGGGCCGAGCACGAGCGCGAAGCGCCCACTCCCCGGTCGTGAGGTCTCGTAAATGCGCGGCTGGATGCCGCTTGGCTCGAAACGCCGCAGGGTTTTCAGTAGATCCGGCACTGCGGCGGCGCGGCCCAGCGCCACGAAATGCGTCGGCTCCACGAACACCGACAGACGCCCGAGCGTCTCGGTGCCGTCGTTCAGCTGCACGGCAAGGCCCTTGCACATGACGTCTGGGGTCGGCGACACGGCGCGCTTCCAGCTGGCCAACGCCGAGGCTTCGCCGCGTTTGCGCAGCTCGATGCCGAGGCCGGTCAGTAGGTCTTGCAGCGGGCTCACCGCCTTCAAGAGTCGCCAGGCCTCACCACCGGGCTCGCCGAGCGCGGGGAGGCAAACGGCCTCGTTGCTGGAACCAATCACGCACAGCTCGAGCGGTGCATCCAGCGGCAACACCTTCTGCCCGGCCTCGCTCGGGATCATGCTGCCGAGCCGGAGTCGGTATGGACCGCCGTTCACGTTGTCGGGAGCGCACGCGACGCAGCTCAAGCCCGACGGACAGGCGGACAAGGCCGGTGTGGCGCTCTTGCAAGCGCTGCCCGCGCAACATTCACGCTCGCACCGGCTGCGGAAGAGCAAGGGGACGGGCGGCGCGTGGGCCGAAGCGCTCGTGCGCACCAGCTCGCCCCCGGCGCTCGTGACGGGCGGAGTCGGGGTGGGGCGTAGCCACAGCAGCGCGGCCGCTGCCGCGAGCGCGCCGCACGCCCCGGCCAGCGCGTAGCCGGCCAAGCGCGGCTTTGCCGGAAGCGTGGCGACCTTGGCGCCGGTGGGCGCTCGGTAGTTTCGCAAGCTCTCCGGCAGCTCCAGATCGGCTAGCGCGGCTTCGGCGCGCTCGACTTCGGCGGGGCTGGTGGGGATGAGGTCGTCCGCGGCGCCAAGCGCGCGCCAGGTGCCGTCGTCGAGCGGCGATTCGTCGTCCAACTTCGGGCTCATGCGTCCTCCGTCAGCGCCGACAGGCGCGTGGCCAGGTACTCTTTCAACTTCTTGGTGGCGCGGCTGCGAATGGCGCGGATGTTTTCGCTCGTGGTCTGCCAGCGCCGGGCCAGCTCGGCCGAGACTTCGTTGGGTAGGCGCTGGTGGTCTTCGCCGGGGCGGAAATACAGCGCGGCGACCCGCAATACGTCGCGTTCGCGCTCGTTCAACGTGTCGAGCGCCTCGCGCAACAGACGCAGCTTGGGCGAGCGCGACGAGGGCGGGCCCGGCTCCGGCTCGGCCAGGGTTTCGAGGTAGGGCGAGGCCGACACTTCGCGCGCGCCGGCCAACCAATCCGCCAGCAAGCGCTGGGCGATGCGCCCGAGCCAAGCCCGTGAGCGTCGTCGCTGGCTTTCTTGGTCCCAGGCGTCACCGCCGTTGTAGCTGGCCGCTCGCGCAAAGGCGCGGAAGAACGTCTCTTGCACCAAGTCTTCCACTTCGCGTCCGGAGAGCGCGAGCGGACGGCGCACGCGTTGCACCAGCACGCAATACAAGTAGCGCGCGTGCCGATCGTAAAACTCGGTTTCGGCAGCGCGTGCGGCGACCGCGTTCGTCGCGCGCTGGCTCACGCGTTCGAGAAGCTCGGCGTCCGAGACGTGGTCGACGGCGGGAGAGGGCACGAAGGCTCGCGACGATAACATGCAAAGGGCCTGGCCCTTACCTCTACGCCGAAGCGTGACAGCGGATATTCTCGCTGTTTTTGGGGATTAGTGCGTCACGCATCGGCGTAGCTCCAGGCACGATGACGCGACTCTTTTGGGTTTGGGCGGCGGTGCTGACGTGTATTTGCGGTTCCTCGAAACCGGCTTCGGCTGAAGCGGCTTTGGCCGCGACACCGCCGACGCTGTGCGCGCTCGACGACACCGAAGCGTATCGAGGCTTGCGACGCAGCGACGCCTTCGGCGCCGGTGAGATCGTGCTCACCTTCGACGACGGGCCGCAGCCGGTGCCGACGAAAAAGCTGCTCGACGTGCTCGAGCTTCACGGCTACACGGCGACGTTCTTCGTCGTGGGCTCGTGGGTCCGTGCCGACACCTACCAGTTGATTCAACGCATGGTGACGAGCGGCCACGAAATCGGCACCCACACCTACAGCCACGACGAGCGCCTCACGCGACGCGGTTGGGGCGTCGAATACATCGAGGGGCAGTACGAGCTGACCCACGTGTTGGTGGAGATTTCGCTCTTGGCGACTTCCGGCAAAGACTTCAAAGACCTCTATCGTCGGGTCTTCGAGCACGAGCCGGGCGTGCCGCTGTCACCCGCTCAGGTCCGCCGCCAATGGCGCAACATCGAGCGCAACCACCTGCAGCTATTGGCCGAGCGAGGCTTCGACGCGCAGCACCGCGTCTATCCGATGCTGTTCGCGCGTCCGCCGGGTGGCATTCCGTACGAGGGGCACTGGCCGAAATCGATGCGCGACGAGCACGAGGCCGCGCTGCGAAACCTGGGTCTCTTGAACGTGCTGTGGCATGGCGGCTCGGGCGACACGGTTCTCGGCAGACTGGACGACCCGCAGTTCTTGCTCGACAACCTGCGCTTTCACAGCAAGCGCGGCGGAATTTTGCTGATTCACGACCGCATGCGACACGACGCCCTGAAGGCGGCGTTCGAGCGCATCGCGCAAGATTCGAAGATTCACGTCACCACGCTGAGAAGCGCGATGGCCGCCAAGTACGCTTGTGCTCCGAGCGAGCTATACGCTTCGCTGCACCCGACGGCGGCCGTTGCCACCCGCGAAGTGACCGCGAGCGCGAGCACGAGCCAATGACTCGTCGTTACTGAACCGGAAAGGTACCGGTCGAGCCAGCGGGGGCGGGGGCCGGAGCCGCGGCAGGTGGTGGGGCTGCGGCCGGGGGCGGGGACGCCGGGGGCGGCGGGGACGCCGGCGGTGCCGGTGCCGGTGCGGGCGCGGCGTTCGGCGCCTGACCACGCTGCTCGGGCGTGAGCCAGAAACGCGAGCTTGGGCAAGCGCGGAAGCGTTGCTCGGTGGCTTCGCAGCTTTCGTGCTCGATGACGACCGGCTTGGGCAAGACCGCCGGCACGATGTCGTCCCAACGGAAGAGTAGCGCCGCGCCCACCGTCTTCACGCTGTCGCCCGAGAACGCGCCGCCCAGCGTCGAGAACATGCCGTACAGGTTGATGTCGGCGGTCTTTCCGAGGTGAAACGCGGCCTCGAGCCCGAAGCGCATCGGCACCGACACCCCGACGTCGATAGTGACGCCTTTTGCCAGCGCGTTCTGCACGGCTTCTTGTTTGAGGGTTGCCATATGGGTGGTCGGATCGATGGTCACCACCGAGGGATCGGTCGTATCGATGCTCACACCTTCGGGACGGACGATGGTGTCGACGTTGGCGCTGAACGCCAGCTCGTACCAAGGCGTGAAGGTCAGATACCGCGAGGGCGACATCGGCAGCCCGAAGCCGAGCACGAACGGCACGGTGAGGAAGTTGCGCTCGCCGCTGATGTACGCCGTCGGCACGCCGCCCAGGTGCAACGCGAACGCCGCCTTCGGAACTCCGTCGTCGTAGCGCCCAGCGACCGGGAATTCGAGCACGGCGACGCCGCTGCCGGCCACGCCGTGGGCGCGGCTGTCGGCTTCGGCTTGTTTGAAGTTGACGTAGTGGATGCCGAACTGCGCGCTCAGGCGGCCGGAAGTGGACGTGAAGTTCGCGTTGTAGCTGAAGGTATTGAAGCTGCCGGCGCTACTGAAGCCGTGGCGGTAGCCGAACACCACGCTGGACGCGCGTGTGTCGTAGGTCGACACCGCCGGCGCGTGCGTGCCCGCCGTGGCGGCTGCGTGCCCTGCGACCAGCGTCGCGCCCAAAGCCGCAGCCATGCCCAAGAAAGCGTGGACCCGAAACCTCATCCCCCCGAATACGTTCGCTTCACGAGCGAACTTAAGCAGCCGGCGCGACGGGGCTGCTCTGCCGGCACCGGCCAGCGGGACTAGCCCAGCGGAACGCGGCGCTTTCGCGAGTTTTGCCGCTCGAGCATCGAGCCTAGAGCCCTTGCGCGGCTACCGCGACTGGGCTGTCCTCGGGGCCATGGTCGCGAAGGCTCCTCGCGCGCGCGGCGGCGCGCTCGCAACAAGCGGCGGCAACTCCTTCGAGAAGATTCGGCAAGTGGTGAAGAAGATACCGCGGGGCCGAGTCATGACCTACGGAGACGTGGCCGCGGCGGCGGGGATGCCGGGAGCGGCCCGCACGGTGGGCTATGCCATGCGCGCGTTGGGGCCCAGTGTGCCATGGCAGCGGGTGCTCGGGCGGCGCGATCCGCGGAGCGCGCACATCACCATTCGCGACGGTCGGGGCAAGGCCGAGCAACGGCGTCTGCTCGAACGAGAAGGAGTCGGCTTCGATGCGCGCGGTGGCGTTCGTTTGGCAGAGTTCGGCTGGTGGCCGCCGCGCCGGAAGGCGCCGAGCAAGCGCGGCTAGGCGTCGTCGTGCTCACCGCCCAGCTGGCGGTCGTACAGCGAGCGCACGAAGCCGATGGTGTCGGCTTCGCCGGCCGACTTGTCGTCTCGGTAGCGGCGCACGCGCGCGAAACGGAGCGCCAAGCCTCCCGGATAAATCGGGCTCTTTTGCAGGCCGTCGAAGGCGATTTCGACCACCAGCTCTGGGCGGACGTGCACCACCCACTCACTTTCACTCGTGGCGAGCTCACGCAGTTTTTGCGTCTGCCAGGTCAGGGTCTCGTCGGTCAGCCCTTTGAAAGTCTTGCCCAGCATCACGAAGCCGCCCGTCTCCGGATCGCGCGCCCCCAGGTGCAGGTTGCTGAGCCAACCTTTGCGCCGGCCGCTGCCCCACTCGGCGGCTAGCACTACCAGATCGAGCGTCGGCGCTGGTTTGAGCTTCAGCCAGCCCGCTCCGCGCCTTCCCGCCTCGTAGCTCGAGGCCAGGCTCTTCACGACCACGCCTTCGTGCCCGCTTTGCAGCGCGGCTTGCATCAACGCTTCGCCCGCCGCAACGTCGCTGGCGTTTTCGACCAACGCGCGCACGACGCGAGAGGTCGGCGGCACGGCGCTGCACAAGGCCGCCCAGCGCTCGGCGTTGGTCTTTTCGACCAAAACTTCCCCGTTCAAGTACAGGCAATCGAAGAAAAAGGCGGAGAGCGGCAGGCTGTCGGCAAGCTCGTTGACCGCCAGCTTTCGTCCAAAGCGCCGCATCGTCACTTGAAAAGGCTGGGGCCGGCCGCCGGCTGTCAGCGCGATGGCCTCGCCGTCGAGCACCAGCGTCTGCGCGTCGAATGAGCGGGCCAGCGCGACGATCTCGGGCAGCGCGTCGGTCAGCTCGTTGCCGTGCCGAGAATAGACGGCGACGCGCTCTCCCGCGCGGTGCACCTGAATGCGCGCGCCGTCGAGCTTTTGCTCGAACGCGCAGGGCGCCAGGCGTGCGATGGCGTCGGTGACGTGCTCTGCGGTCTGCGCGAGCATGGGCCGCAGCGGGCGAAATAGCTCGATGCTCAGCTCGGCCAGCGCCGCTGCGCCGCCGCCCAACGCGCGCGCCGCGACCTCGGTGGCGTCGCCGGCGAACAACATGGCGCGCCGCAGCAGCGCTGGCGAGATGTTGGTCGTTTGCCCGAGCGCGTCCACCACCAACGCCTCCAGCGCCCCTTGCCGCAGCTCTCCCACCACCAGGCGTGTCACGAAGTCGCGCTCGTCGGCGCTCAGGCGTGCAAACAAGTCCTTCAAGAGCTCGTCGCGGCGCAGGCTCGAGCCTTTGCCGCTCAGGTTCGCGAGCGCTTGAAACGTGTCGTCGAGCTCGCTCACGGTAACGCTCGGCTCGGTTGCGGCAATGGAGCCTTGCAGCCGCTGCAGCAGCCGATAACCCACGCCGAGCTTGCCTTGCCGTAGCTCTCCGCACAGAAAGCCGACCGCCGCGCGCACCTCGTGCGCTCCGAGCTGGCTCAGGAGCTGGGCGAGCCGCTCCGTCTTTTGCTTGCGCGAGCGGGTCGCGGCGACGTCTCGCGAGGCGGCGACGACTTCAGCCAGTTTCAACATCGCCCGACCATGATAGCTTGACCTGATGGCGGGTCAGGCGAAGGGCTGGATGGTTTGCGGCATGCTCGCGGCTGGATTGCTGGGCGCCTGTGGCAGCCCGCCCCAAGGCGGGGCCAATGCGCCCACGGTCTCGGCGGCCCCCGAGCGCGAACAGCCCATCCCCGCGGACTTGCAGGCGGCTGTCGCGCGCTCTTGCGACATCGGTCGCGAGCTGTACGTGCTCGACAAGGTCGCTGCCATCGGTACCGATGTGCTGTTGGCCAACGTCCAGCACCCCGAAGCCAAACACGTGATCGGCTACCTGCCGCTGGCAGAGGGCAATGACGACGGGCAACCGACGGGCGCCTTTCAAGTCGCTTTCTTCACCTCCGAACAGCCGACTCGCATCGCCTATCGAATTCACATCGCTGCCCACGAGAAGCCGCGCTTCGAAGCGCTCGAGCCGCCGGAGGTGGCTCCCGAGGGCGTCGCGGAGCTGGCTCGTTCGCGACAAGCGGCGCTCGCCGCCGTGCCGCATCCGACCCAGCCCCTCAATCCGGTGTTGATTCCGGCCGAGGCCTACGGCGAAAGCGGCACGCTCGTTTATCTGATCGCGGGGACGACGAAACCGAAGCTCGCCATCTTCGGCAAGCACTACCGAGCGCTCGTGCCCACCGGCGGGACCCAAGTGAGCTACTTGAAGGAGCTGACCAAGACCGTTTTGGAGGTGCCGACGGAAGCGGACGGCCACGACGCGGTGGCCCTCACCATCACCCATTTGGTCACCGACTATCCGCTAGAAACGCATGTTTTCACCAGCCTGCTCCTGCGGCTGCCTGTCTACGTGGTCACGAGTCGCGGAATGTGGCGGGTAAACGGGGACCAGATCGCGTTTCTCGGCAAAGGTTCGTGATCGAGCCAGCGCGACGTTGAGTCGTGGGGGGCATTTCTGCCACCATGCCGCGCCGATGAGCAAAGCGTCGAAGCGCGAGACCAACGCCGCCGTCCTGAAGCAAGCCATGATTCGGCGCTTGCCGCGCCGCCTGCAGTGCTCGGGCGAGCTCGGGTTGCCCGCGGTGCCGGCGCTGCTCGAGCACTACGTCAAGATCTTCGACGGCATTTGGGAGAGCGTCGGCCGCAAGTTCACCGAGCCCGAGCTGGACGAGTTTCGCAAGTCGTTGGCGGCGCGCCTCCAGCAAGCCTTCGAAGCGTCGTCCAGCTCCAAGGTCATCGTCACCTACCAGACCGATCCGTCGCCGAAGACCAGCTTGACCTGGAAGATCGTGGCCATGAAGGCCGACTTCACCGACGAGTACAAGTATTGGGTAGACACCCGTACCCCACCGTTGTTCGGCAAAGATCCGGACGCCAAGGCGGTGGACGTTGCGCGCTCGTTGGGCGCACCGGGCGAGGTCAGCATCTTGGACGTGGGCGCCGGCACGGGCAGAAATACGTTGCCGCTCGCGCGTGAAGGCTTCGCCGTCGACGCTCTCGAGCCCGCCACGGCGCTCTCCACGATCTTGCGCGACACCGTGACCGCCGAAAACCTCGGCGTCGGCGTCGTCGAGGGCAACATTCTGGACCCCGCGCTCGAGCTACCCAAGCCGCAGTATCGGATGATCTTGCTGTCCGAAGTGGTGGCGTCGCATTTCCGCAACGTCGAGCAAATAAGGCAGTTGTTCGAAGTGGCGGCCGCACGGCTCTCGCCCGGCGGCGTGCTGGTTTTCAACGCCTTCTTGAGCGACGGTGGCTACAAGCCCGACGACGTTGCGCGCCAGTTGTCACAGGTGCTCTGGTGCTGCCTGTTCACTCGCCATGATCTCGAGCAGGCCTCCAAAGGCTTGCCCCTCGAGCGTGTCGTCGACGAATCGGCGGCCGAATACGAGCGTGCTCACCTGCCCGAAGGTCAGTACCCCTCCACCGGCTGGTACGAAGGCTGGTGCGGCGGTCAAGACCTGTTCGACCTACCCGCCGAGCGGCCGCCCATGGAGTTGCGCTGGTTGGTGTACCGGCGCGTGGGGGCGGGCGACGCCGAATTCACTTCGGCCAGGGGAGCGTAGCGCGTGCCGCAAACCGGAAAGATGAGCTAGGTTCTGCGCCCATGCCGACCGAGTCGGTTCGGCCCCCAGCCGAAGTCGTCCCACGTCTAGCCGTTCGCGATCCCGATCAATGGCTCGCCCTCGTGTGTTGGCTGGTGGTCGCGTTTTCGTCGTTGTCCATTCTGCTGTTCTCGTTTGGGCGCGACCAGGGCATCTACGGGCTGGTGGCGGACGTCATGCTCAAGGGTGGCATGCCGTACCGCGACGCTTGGGACTTCAAGCCGCCCGGCATCTTCCTGGTCTACGGCTTGGCGCAAGGACTGTTCGGCAAGTCGATGTTGTCGATCCGCTTGCTGGAGGTGATCGGCCTCGTTGCCACCGTGCTCGGTTTTCAACGTCTGGCGCAGGTGTTCTTCGACAAGCCCAAGGCCGGGCTGGTGTGCGGCGCGGTAGCGGCGCTGGTGCAGGCCGAGCTCGAGTTTTGGCACACCGCGCAGCCGGAAACCTTCGGCGGCTACTTGACGATAGCGGCGCTGGTGGTGGTGACGCTGGAGCTGCCGCCCCCTCGTCGCTGGCTCGTTCCGTTCGGCACCGGCGCGTTGTTCGGCTTGTGCGCGCTGCTGAAGCCGCCGCTGGGCGGTGGCATTCTGGTGTGTGGTGCCTATCTACTGACCCGTGAGCAAACTCACGCCGCCAAGTTGCCGCGGCTCGTGCGCACGGCGTTGGTGGTGGGCGCGGGCTTCGCCACCCCCATCTTGCTGGTGTTCGCCTGGATTGCCGCGCGCGGCGCTTGGCCGGCGTTTTGGTGGACTTTCCACGATTTCGTGCCCGGCTACACCAAGCTGAACTGGAGCGAAGCGCACGCCTCGGCCTGGCTATACTACGCGCTCGAAGAAGCCTTCCTGAAGTTTTCGGCGCTGTCCGCCTTCGGCTTCATCGCCGCCATTGCCATGACGCCGCTCCACGCGCGCGAGCGCGAAGGCATCTACTTGGTGCTGGGCATCATCGCCATTCAGGTGACCGGCATCGTGATGCAGGGCAAATTCTTCCCGTATCACTACGCGGCCACGCTACTGATGATCGCCTTCATGTCCGGGCTGGGGCTGTACAAGCTCTACCGCCGCTGCTTGATGGCGGGGCCCGGGAGCTTGCTGGCGCTGGCGGCATTCGTGGCCGTGGCCGTCGACATGCGCGACGGAGCGCGTGACTTGCCGCAGGGCTTTTGGGAGCGCACACAAATGCGCCTCTCGTTCTTGCTTCGCCGCGCGCCCTTTCAAAGCCGCGTCGATCTAGATCGCGAGCTGAGCTACGTGGCCGACTACAACCTCGACGCCGATCGTCAAGTGGCGCTCGACGTGCGGTCGCGCACCGGCAGCAAGGACTCGCTGTTCATCTGGGGCTTCGAGCCGTCCATCTATTTCCTGGCGGAGCGGCCGCTGGCTAGCCGCTGGACCTACGACGTGCCGCAGCGCTCGCCCTGGCAACGCGGCTACGCCCGACGCGAGCTGCTCAAAGATCTGTCGGTCAATCGCCCCAAGATCATCGTGGTCGAGCGGCGCGACGTCTTCCCCTCGGTGACCGGCAGCCCGCTCGATTCGAAGGACGAGCTTCCCAACTTCCCCGAGCTGAAGGCGCTGATCGACAACCAGTACCGCAAGGTGCGAGAAATCGAAGACTTCGAGATCTACGAGCGTTCCGAGCTCGGCGGCTGAGCCCCGCCCGCGAAGCTTGCGCGAGCGCGCGCCGGATGGCCCGCAGTAGTCGGGCCGAGCCGCATCCGCTACAAGCGGAAGCGTGACGAAGCGCGCCTTTGCCAGCCAGCTTACCGTCTCCGGTTTGTCGGTGACGCTCGCGGTGTTGGCCGAGGCCGCGGCCAGCGCTGGTCGGCTCGGGCCGAGCGCGCCCCTTGCCGTTGCGCTCGATGCGCTGTGGACGCTGGGGTTGTGGGCGGTGCCGGCGACGCTGGCCAGCTTGGCCTTGGCTTGGGGGTTGGCGGCGCTGTGCGGTGAGGATTCGTTGCTCGAGACGTTGCGCGTGCAGTGGGCGATGCCGGCGCGGCGCGATGCCTTGCTGGTGGGCATGTTCGCGGGACCAGCGTTGCTGGGCTGGGTGTTCGTGGTCGCCAGAGCCACCGCAACCTTTCACAACGTCGAGCTGGCGGCCGCGCTCACCGCGCTTTCGACGCTTGCTGCGGTGGTGGTGCTGGCGGTGCTGGGGCTTTCGGGTTTTCGCGCGCTCCGTCGTGGCCGTGAGGCGGGACGACGCCTGCGCGCGCTGCCGGCGTTGGCTTTGGGTTTCAAGCTGCTGGTGCTGGTGTCGATAACGGTGGCGTGCCGCAGCGGGCTCGTGCAGCTGGAGCTGCGGCTCTTGGCGGCGCCGCTTGCGTTTCTGGTCGGCTTCGTCGCGTTCGACGGCTCCGAGCGGTTGCGGCTTCGGGGTGGTCGCGTCGCGGTATTGGCCGCGAGCGTGATGGGGCTTTGTTGGGTGCTACTGCTGTTCGGCGGCGAGCGCGCGGCGACGTCGCTGGCTCGCCAAACCAGCTGGTCGAAAATCCTCATTTCGGGCGTGCAGCGCGTGAGCGATTTCGACGGCGACGGCTACTCGAGCTTCTTGGGTGGCGGTGACTGCGCTCCGTTCAACTCCGCCATCAATCCGAGCGCCTACGAGATTGTCGGTGATGGGCTGGACAATAACTGTGTCGCCGGAGACGGCGGGCGCGCCACCGAGCCGCGACGCCCCAGCTGGGGTCCCAGCGCGCACGGCTCACCCAGCAAGCTGAACGTGGTCGTGGTCACGATCGAGACGCTGCGCCGTGATCACGCTTCTTTCGTGCAGGCCGCGCACGACACCACGCCCACCTTGCGCTCGCTGGCCCCAGAGTCGTGGGTGTTCGAGCGCATGTACAGCGCGGCCCCGCTCACGCGCTTGGCGCTGGCGTCGCTGTTCAGCTCGTACGCGCCGTCCGAAGTCGATTGGCTCACGCAAGCGTCGGAGAAGCGCATGCGTCGGCTGGGGCCGAAAACGCCGTGGCTGCCCGAGCTCTTGCGCTCGCGCGGTTACGAAACCATCGCTGTCTTGACGGATTTTTCGGCCTTCACCCCGCAAGAAGACGCCGGCTTCGAGCGCGGCTTTCAGCACTACGACATCTCGACCAAGCTCGAATACCGCGGCGGCACGATGTGGGGCTTTCCGGCGGCCGAGCAGGTGGACAAGGCGCTGGGCTACGTGGAGCACGCGCAAAAGCCGTTCTTACTCTGGCTCCATTTGTTCGAGCCGCACTTTCGCTACGAGCAGCCGCCCGACGCGCCGGTGTTCGGCAGTGACGACCAGTCACGCTACGATGCCGAAATTTGGCACGCTGATCACCAGCTGGGACGATTGATCGAGGGCCTGCGCAAGCAGGGCCTGTGGGACCAAACGTTGCTGTTCGTGAGCGGCGACCACGGTGAGGCGTTTGGCGAGCACGGCGACCGCTGGCACGGCTCGAATTTGTACGATCCACAGCTACGGCCGGCGGCCTTGTTGCGCATTCCGGGCATGACCGGCAAACGCGTCGAGCAGGCGGTCACGTTCACGGACATTGCGCCGACCCTCACCCGGGTGCTGGGTGACCGGCAGTCTTTCGACCAATTGCGCGGTCGCAGCCTGGCGCCACTGATGCACCACGCGCAGCTGCCGGGCGAAGAGCCCGGCTTCGTGGCGGAGACGTTTTCGGTCGACGACGGACACGCCTATCAAGCAGCGTGGCTGTCGTATCCGCTGAAGCTCGTCTACGTCGAAGCCGGTCGCACCTTCTCGCTGTTCGATTTGGAGGCGGATCCGAACGAGCGCACGCCGCTCGACCCCGGCGCGGAACCGCGGGCGGCGCCGCTCTTGCGAGAGCTCACCGGCTACCTCGAGCGCACGCGTGCGCCGGCACGCTAAGACGGAGATTGCGCGGCGATGATGCGTCGCGCGACTTCGTCGAAGCGAGCCGCCACCACGTCCGGCACGATGGGCGAGCCGTCGCGGAGCGGGCATAGCTCACAGCGGTTTTGGGCGAACACCAGCGCCGAACGCAAAAGCGCGTGCTGCGCCGCCTCGACGTCGGTCGGGCTGTCGCCGACCATCCAGCTGCGCGCGGGGTCGAAGTTGCCGTTGGCCAGCGCTCGGTGCAAAAGGCCGGGCTTGGGCTTGCGGCAGTCGCAGCTCGTGACCAGCTCTTGCACGCCGTGGGGGCTGCCCTCCGGGTGATGCCAGCAAACCTCGACGCTGGAAACGGCGATGCCGGCGTCCGCCAGCGCCGCCACCAGCGCGTGGTGCGTGCGATGAACGGCTTCGACGCTGAACTGGCCCTTGGCCGGCCCCGGCTGGTTGGTCGCGATCGCAAACCCGAAGCCCGCGGCTTTCAGCAGCGCCAGCCCGTCGAGCACGCCCGGCAGCAACCGCAGCTGCGAGGGCGACCAAGCGACGGAGGTGACACCCGTCTCCTCGTCACGGACCACGTCGATCAGCGTGCCGTCGCGATCCAAGATGATGCCAGGTCGCGTCGCGCTCATTCAGCCAACTCCAAGCCCGAGCCAGAGCACCTTCATACTCCGGGCGGCGCCCTGATGTAAGGTGGCGGGCGTGCTGGCCCGCATCTGGCGACAACTGTCCGGCTGGCTCGACCGCGCGGCAGATTGGCTCGGTTTCGGCTGCGTGCTCTTGTGCATCGCGGTCGCGCTCCGCCCCGTTTTTCACGACCTCGACCTGTACGGTGGCCACGATTGGGACGAGATGAGCGCCCACCGGCTGTTCACGGTGAAGGCGCTGCTGCAATACCGGCAGCTGCCGCTGTGGATGCCGTACGCGTGTGGCGGCTTCTCGGAGTGGGGCAACGTGCAGGGCGCCAGCAACTTGGTGTCGCCGTTCTTGCCGTTCTATTTGCTGCTCGAGCTACGGCACGCCTTGCGGGTCGAGCTGCTCGGTACGGTGTTGCTCTCGGCTGTCGGCACCTGGCTGTTGGCGGGTGAGCTCACGCGCAGCGCGGCGGCGCGTACGTTTGCTTGCTTGGTGTTCGTCGCCAACGGTCGCTTCGCTTTGCAGGCCGCGACTGGGCACCTATGGCATCTGCAATATTGCTACGTGCCGTGGGTCTTCTGGGCGTTCGAACGGCTGCTCGCGGAAAAGCGCTGGGCATGGGTCCCGTTGTGCGTGGGCGGCGTCGCCTTTGCGGCCATGGTCTACACCGGCGGCATCTATCCCTTGCCGCACGCGGCGTTGCTGCTGGTGGTTTACGCATTGGCTCGCGCTGGGCTGGAAAAGACTTGGCGTCCGCTGGTGGCGCTAGCGGCGGTGGCGGCGCTGGGCGTCGGCCTTTCGGCGCCCAAATTGCTATCGGTAGCGCTCGATTTCGGTGAGCGCCCGCGGTTGGTGCCGTCCACCGAAGCCATCGACTTTGCCGTGCTGTGGCAGGCGCTAGCGGCGCCGGGCCAAATGCCAGGGGCAGGGCCGATCGCCGTTTCACAGTGGGGTTGGCACGAGTACGGCATGTACATTGGTTGGGCGCCGGCCCTGTTGTTGTTGCTGGGCGCGCTCTGGTGGGCCCCGCGCCGCGAGCTCGCGCTCAAGCTGACGGGCGCGGTGGCGTTGGTGTTGGGCTTCGGGGCTTTTCACCCGCTCGCGCCGTGGACATTGCTGCACCAAGTGGGGCTGTTTCGCTCGCAACATGTTCCGACGCGCTGGCTGTATCCGGCGGTCCTGCTCTTCGGCGTGGCGGCGGCGGCGGCGTTTGGCCGCAGCATGGCCCGCTCGTCTCAGCGGCGGAACTTGGACCTGGCGCTGCTCGGCGGTTGTTTGTTGCTGGCGGTCGACATCGGGCGCGAGTCGAGCCAACCGCTCGCTCATGCTTTTTGGATGCGCGCGCGGCAAGTGCCCGTGGCGCCCGGGTTCGTGCAGCTGGAACGTGCGCCGCGCAGCCTGCAATATCAGCGTCGCGACTACGCGCCCGAAGCCGTACCGGCCGTTTTGGCTGGCGTCGGTGTTTTGCAGTGCACCATGCACGCAAGCCTCAACTTGTGGGCGCCGAAAGCCGCCAATGGTCGCCCATTCGGCATGGGCGCGCGCGGGCGCGACGGCGCCGACTACCGTGGCGAGGCGTTCACGGCTTCGGGCGTCGGCACCGCAAACATCGTCGCGTTTTCGCCGAACGAAATCGTGGTCGAGGTCAGCGGCGCCCGCGTCGGCGATCGCTTGGTCATCAACCAAAATTTCGATCCGGGCTGGCACGTCGACGGGCGACCGACGGAGGCGTACCGCGACGCGCTGGCCACTACCCTTTCGGCCGCGAATGGGCGCTACGCCTTTCGCTTTTGGCCTCGTGGTTTGACGCCGGGGCTGGCTTTGCTAACGCTCACGTTGGCTGGCCTCGGCGCTTGGTACTACTGGCGCCGAGCTAACGCTGCCAAGTTGAGCCCGTAGGGAATGCGCAGCACGCCTTCCACCCGCGCCGCGACGGGGAAAACCCAGCGGTCGTAGAAGCGCAGGCTTCCCGAGCCGATGGCCCGTTGTTTGAGCACGCGCCCGCTGACGAGCCACGGCACGACGCCCGCCAAGTTGCCGTAGCGCAGCCATTCCACGAAAAATCCGGCGTCTTCCAAGCGTTGCCGCAGCAGCGGGCGGGTGTAGCGGCGCAGGTGGCCGACCGAGGCGTCGAGCGAGCCGAACAGCTCGGCGCGTGCCGGCACGAAGACGGCCAACGCTCCGCCTGGCCTGAGCGCCTCGTGCAAGCTCCGCAAGCAGCCGACGTCGTCCAGTAAATGCTCGAGCACGTTCGACGACACGACTGCGTCGAGGCTGGCTTTGCCGTAGCTCGAAAGGTAAGTTTCGATGGTGCCGTGCACCGGCGTCAGGCGCGCTGAGCCGGCAAAGCGGCGGCACAGCCCTTCGAACAGCTGCGGGTCAGGCTCGAGCGCAAAGACGCGGGTGGCGCGCTCCAGCAAGAGCGCGCTCAAGATGCCGGTTCCTGCGCCGTGGTCCAGCACGTCGCCGCTCAGCGCTTCGCCGAACAGGTCTGCAATCCAGGCAAAGTAGCTGCGCGACTCGTCTCGGCTGGTGAGGCCGTAGGGCAGCGCGGAAGAAGGCATGGCGAGGGTTTAGTGCTTCGCTTGCCCGAGAACAATCGTAGTATCGGGGGCGAGCATGTCGGCTTACAGCGCCCGCCGCTACGCCTTCGCGGCCCCTCCAAGCGTCAGGGCTTCGCGGCAGCGGACGCAGTACGTGGCGTGCTCCGTGTGCGGCGAGGCGGGCTCGGAATATCTGTTCTTTCGCGCGGGCGTGCGCTTCGTGCGTTGCCAAGGTTGCGGGTTGGTTTACGTGAGCCCCGTGGGTGAGGCCGGCCCCTGCTACTTCGACGTCGCAGAAGTGGGCCGGCTGGTGACCCGGCGCGACCGCGCGCTCGCGCTCGAGGATCTGTCGCGGATGATTCAGCAGCTGGCCCGACAGCACGAGGCGCGGCATGGCAGCTTGCCGCGTCGCACCGTCTTGCTCGGACGCTACCTGGCGGAGCTGGCGGCCGAGCCCGCGCTCGTTGCGCTCGGTCTCGAGGTCGTGCGCATCGAAGGCGCGGCCTTCAAGCGGTTGGTAGAAAATGCCGATTTTGCCGCCTGCGCGCCGCGCCTGCACGACGCCCAGCTCGTGATCTTGAACGAGCTTTTGGAAGCGTGCGCCGACCCGAGCAAGGTTTTGCGGCAGATCGTCGCGGCGGCGCCGGCCGAGGCCTCGGTGGCGGTGGCGTACGCCGACGTTGCCTCGTTGCCGGCGCGCCTGCTGCGCCGGCATTGGCCGGCGTTCTTCGAGCTCAAGCGCTCTTATTTCGGCCTGCCGCAGCTGCTGCGCTTGGCGGAAGGGTGCGGGCTCGCGCTGGTGGCGCACACCGCGGTGCCAGCGCATCGCACGCCGCGCTACGCAGCGGTACGCCTGCTCGACGCGCTACCTCGGGCGCGCGGCGTCGAACGCTGGCTGCCGGCGGCTCCGCGCTTGCCGCTGAACACCGGCCTGCGCCTGGCCACGTTCGAGAAGCGAGCCGCTGGCGCCAGCCCGACTGCCGAAAAATTGTCGGTGGTGCTGCCCGTGTACGAGGAGGCCAGCACCGTTCGGCAGGTCATCGAAACCTTGCTCGCCAAGACGCTGCGCATCGACAAGGAGTTGCTGATCGTGGAGAGCGGCAGCCGCGACGGCACGCGCGAGATCGTCGCCGAATACGCCGACAGGCCCGGCGTCCGCGTCATCTACGAGGCCGCGCCTCGCGGTAAAGGGCACGCCGTGCGCACCGGCCTGGCCGCCTGCACGGGCACGATCGTGCTGATTCAGGACGCCGATCTGGAATACGACATCGACGACTACGATGCGCTGCTCGAGCCCATTTTGCAGCGGCGCGCCAGCTTCGTGCTCGGCTCACGCACACTGGGTGCCGGCGACTGGAAGGTCCGGCGTTTTGCCAGCGGCGCCCTGGCTGGCTTTGCGCTGAATGTAGCGCAGGTCGGCTTCGCCAAGACCTTCAACCTGCTCTACCAACAGCGGACGAGCGACGTGAACACCATGTTCAAAGTGTTCCGTCGCTCGTGTCTCGACACCTTCACCTTGACCAGCGACGGCTTCGAGCTGGACATCGAGCTAGTGTGCAAGCTGGTGCGGGCCGGTCACGCGCCGCTCGAGGTGCCCGTTAATTACGTCGCGCGCGATTTCTCGCAGGGCAAGAAGATCCGCTTTTGGCGCGACGCCTGGCCCGGCTACGCGGCGTTCTTCAAGTACCGCTGGGGCGGCTAGCGCGTCGGCCGCGCCAGAGCGCGCCGAGCAGTAAGAGTCCGAGCCAGGAGCCGCTGGCGGGCTCACGCTCGCCGGCCTGGGTCGCGACGCTGCAGCCGCCGCTGTGGCTGGTTTTGGTCTTGGGCAAATCGGCGGTGCGCAAGCAGGCGCCCAGCGAGGTGTCGCACTCGTACTCGGCCGGGCAGGAGGTGTCGGCGGCGCTGCATTGCGGCACGCAAATGCCGGGCGGCTTGTCGGTGACGGTCCAACATACGTACGAGCCCGGGCAATCCCCCGTACAGCTCAGCCCCAGCGGATCGATGATGGGGCTGTTGCTGCCGCTACCGCCGACAGCGTTCGCGCCGGCGCTCGATGGCGAGCCGGGGCCGCCCGCTAGTGGCAGGGCGCTGCTGCCGGCGGTGCTGCTGCTGCCACCGCTGCCGCCGCTGCCGCTGCCGCCGCTGGGCGTGCCGGGATCGAAGCCCGTCGGTGGATCACCCGCCCATGCGGGAGGCGCGTAGTGGCCGCTGGTGGCCGCCTCGAACGTCTTTTCGATGATGAAGTCGCGCCAGGCCGAGACGCTGCTGTAGATGCCGACGGTGCACTTTTGGTCGCCTCGCGACGTCACGCCGCTCACGCGGCCGTTCTTGTCGAGCGCGGGGCCACCGGAATCACCCGAGCACACCGGGCTGTCGGCGATGAACTCGCCCTCCAGCACCAAATCGGTCCCGCACGCGCTGCCTTCGCAGAAGACGGTGGCATCGGTCACGCCCATGCGGTGCCCCGCCGTCTGACCCGTTTCGTCCGCCGGATCTTGTAGACCGTAGCCGATGGCCGCAAACACCTCGTTCGCAGCCAGCTCTTTGCTCAAGCTCGGCTCGATGGGGGTCGCCACGTTGGCGGGTACGCCCGTGCCGCTCAGCAACAGCAGCGCGATATCGCGGCCGCACACGGCGTTGCCGCCGTCGGGCACCCAGACCTGTGCAACCTTGAAAGGGGCCAGCCCTTCGTCGCCGACGTTGGCTTCGACCGAAACCAACATGCTGGAGGCGCGCTCGGTCGCCTTGAACGAAGTCTTGCCGCAATCCACGCTCGCGCCATCGGCGGAGTCGAGCTCGGCCACACAGTGGTGCGCGGTCAGCACCAGGTTTTGCGTGAGCAACGTACCCGAGCAGGCCGGGTAGAAACCGCCTTGCACTTGCTTGAGCAAGGAGACCACGCCCTTGTGGGTCGTATCGAGCTTGCCGCCGATGATCGCGCTGTCGGCGAGGCCGAGCTCTTCGCTGCTCGGCCCCTCGCAGCCGACGACGGTCAGCGACGCGGCCAGGGCCAACCCCGCCAGCACAGGTCCTTGGAACACGCTCCCGTGCAGACGAAACGGCATGAAGCTCGAGGGTACGGTCGTTCGTGGGTCGTCGCAACTACGCTCGCAGCGTCGGAAGGTCGATGTCGAAGCCTCACCCCGCGGACTGAAAGCCTTTTTCGTTCGTCCACGTAGGGCGGGCTATGCTCCCGCGCCATGTCGTTCGAGCCCCGCTGGGGCGCCGCCGCGCTGGACCCCAACGCGCACGATTTGCCAGCGCTGAAGCTGTCGTTCTTGCTGCGGCACGCGCCGGCGCGGGGCACATTGATGGAGCTTGGCTCGGGCGAGGGAAAGGTGTTGCGAACCCTCGCACGCGAGCGGCCGGGGCTGGAGCTCGTGGGCTGTGACGTGCGCGACGTTCCGCCGGAAGACCGGGCTTTCGAATTCCGTCGTATCGAGCAGGGCTTGCCTGCGGGTGACGGCGAGCTCGACGCGGTGGTGTTCGCCGACGTATTGGAGCACGTCGCCGATCCCTCGAGCACCGTGCGCGAGCTGTGGCGCGTTTTGCGGCCCGGTGGGCTGCTGCTCGGCTTCGTGCCGTTGGAAGGCGAGCCGCTTTCGGCCTACGCCTTCTACCGCGCCGTGCTCGGCCAAGATTTGTACCGACACACCAAAGAGCACGTGCAAAGCTTCACTCGTCGGGACGTGCAACGCTTGCTGCGCGACTTCGAGATTGTGGAAGAGCGGCACGCCTACCACGCGCTCGGGCAATGGCTCGACGCCAGCTTCTTCGCGCTCGCGCGGCTGCCGCGCGTGCAACGCTTTTGGTGGACCGAAAACCGCTACTACCAGCCGGAGCGGCGGGAGCTCTCGGCGTTGCCACGCGCCTTGAACGCGCTGCTCACGCTGGGCAACCGCTTGGCCTACGCGGAGTCGCGCTGGCTCGCGCGAGTGCCCTGGTTTTCAGCCGGCTTGTTGTTTGCCGCGCGGCGCCCGTGATACGCCAAGACCGATGCCGCAAGGTTTCGAGGCGCGCACGGTCGTGGTCACCGGTGGGGCTGGCTTCATCGGCAGCCACCTGGTCGATGCGCTCGTGCAGCGCGGCGCCCGTGTGCGGGTGATCGACGATTTTTCCACCGGCTTTCGCCAGTTCCTGAACCCGGCCGCCGATTTGTGTGAATCGAGCTTGCTCGACCTTGCCAAAATGCGCCCCGTGTTCGCGGGGGCCGAGCTGGTGTTCCATTTGGCGGCCAACGCCGACGTGCGGCACGGCCTGTTGCATCCTCGGCGTGATCTCGAGCAGAACCTGTTGGCCACGCACCACGTGCTCGAAGCCATGCGCGAGCAGGGCGTGCGTCGCATCGCGTTTTCTTCCACGGGCGCGGTGTACGGCGACGCTGCGGTGTTGCCGACACCCGAGGACGCGCCCTTTCCGCTCCAAACCTCGCTGTACGGCGCTTCCAAGGTCGCGGCCGAGGGGCTACTCAGCGCGTACGCCCACGGCTACGGCTTTCGCTCCAGCATCTTCCGTTTCGTGTCGATGCTGGGCCCGCGCTACACCCACGGTCACGTGTTCGATTTCTGGCGCAAGTTGAAGCGCGACCCGACGCGCCTCGAGGTGCTGGGTGACGGCCAGCAGAAAAAATCGTACTTGCACGTCCAAGATTGCGTGCGCGCGCTGCTGTTGGGCGTCGAACGCCAGCGCGAGCCGGTCTCGGTGCTCAACATTGGCCACCAAGACTGGCTCAGCGTCACGGACAGCATCGCGATCATTTGCCGGCAGCTGGGCGTGTCACCAGCGCTCGCCTTCAGCGGGGGGGAGCGCGGCTGGGTCGGGGATTCGCCCAAGATTTTGCTGGATACCACGCGCCTGCGCGCCCTCGGCTGGGCACCGACGGTGGGGCTGCCGGAGGCCATCGTCGAGACGCTTCAGTTCCTCGAGGCAAATCCCTATTGTGCGGAGCGAGATTGACGATGCGCCCGCCATGACTCACGCGGCTCGATTTTTGGCAGAGGTCGGCAAAATTGCCGGCGCGCTCGACGCCACCGTGGTCGAAGCGCTCGTGCGCGAGCTGTGCCAGGCGCGCGACCGCGGCGGGCGGGTATTCGTGCTCGGCGTGGGCGGCAGCGCTGCCAATGCCTCGCACCTGGTCAACGACTTGCGCAAGCTGTGCGGAATCGAAGCCTACGCGCCCACCGACAACGTGGCCGAGCTCACCGCGCGCATCAACGACGACGGCTGGGCCGCGAGCTTCGTCGGTTGGCTCGAGGTCAGTCGGCTCGGACCGCTCGATTTGGTGCTGGTGCTGTCGGTCGGCGGTGGCGATCTCGAGCGCAACATCAGCCCCAACTTGGTGGGCGCGCTGCAGCTGGCGTGTTCGCGCGGCGCGCGCACCGCTGGCATCGTGGGCAGAGACGGCGGAGCGACGCGCCAGCTAGCCCACGTGTGCGTAGTGGTGCCGCCGGCCGCGCCGGAGCGCGTGACCGCCCACACCGAGGCCTTTCAAGCGGTGATCGCGCATCTTTTGGTCACACACCCCGATTTACAAACCTCTTCGACCAAGTGGGAGTCACAACTCTCCAAGGAGCCCCGATGACGTTGCCGCGCTATTTGGTAGTGGGCGGGGCCGGCTTCATCGGCAGCCACCTGGTGTCGCGCTTGGTCGAGCGGGCCGAGGTCACGGTGGTCGACGACTTCTCGAGTGGGCGCCGCGAGTACTTGGCGCCGGCGGTGGCCACCGGCCGCTGCGATTTGCGCGAGGGCTCGGTCTTCGACGCCGAGCTCATGCTCAGCGTGATGCGCGGCAAAATTGCGGTGTTTCACCTGTCCGCCAACCCGGAAGCGCGCCGTGGGCTCGACAACCCGGTGCTGGATTTGGAACAAGGGACCTTGGCCACGCACGCGGTGCTCGACGCCATGCGCCGCACCGACGTCAAGGGCCTGGTGCTGGCGTCGTCCGGTACCGTCTACGGCATGGCTCGCGACGCCTGCCGCGAGGGGGATTTGGGCGCCCTGCCCATCTCTTTGTATGGCGCCAGCAAGCTAGCCAGCGAAGCGTTGGTCAGCGCCCACGTGGAGTGCTTCGGCCTGACTGCTTGGATCTTCCGCCTCGGCAACGTGATTGGCCCGCGCGCTACTCACGGCGCCGCGTTCGACTTCTTGACTCGCCTGGCGCGCGATCCGCAAGAGCTCATGGTGCTCGGCGACGGCAACCAGAGCAAGCCCTACGTCTACGTGGCCGACGCGGTGGACGCCATGCTGTTCGGCTTCGAGCACGCCGCCGATCCGTTGAACGTGTACAACGTGGCCCCGGCCGACGCGACCACCGTGCGCGCGCTGGCCCAAGAGTGCGTCGCGCATTCTCGCAACCCGGCCGCCAGCATCGTCTACAGCGGCGGTCAGCGCGGCTGGCGCGGTGACATTCCTCATTCGCGCTTGGACGCGTCGGCGTTGGCGGCGCTTGGCTATGTTTTGCCTCGCAGCAGTGACCAAGCCATGCAGCTCGGCGTGAGCGAGCTTTCCCGGGAGATCTTCAACTGATGCAAATCGTCGTGTTGGCGGGTGGCTTGGCCACGCGCATGCGCCCGGAAACCGAGCAAATTCCCAAGTCGCTGCTGCACGTGCACGGGCGCCCCTTCGTCGACTGGCAGCTGGAAAGGTTCGCCGCTTCCGGCGCCCGCAGCGTCATTCTATGCGTCGGCTACCTGGGCGACCAGATCGAGGCCCACGTGAAGCGCGCGCTCGATCGCGGCTTGGTCGTCGGCTACTCGTACGACGGGGCGGAGCTGGTCGGCACCGGCGGCGCGCTGCGGCGCGCCTACGCGCGGCTGGAGGAAGAATTCGTGCTCACTTACGGCGACAGCTACCTGCCGTTCGACTACGCCGCCCCGCTGCACGACTTGCGTGCACACCCGGAAGCCGTGGCTACGATGAGCGTTTACCGGAACCACGGCCAGCTGGGGCCAAGCAACGTGGCGCTCGACGGCGACTGGGTCGCCAAATACGAAAAGGGCTCTGCCAACCCCGAGCTCGACTGCATCGACTACGGCGCCATCGCCCTCCGCCGCTCGGCCCTGGCCGAGATCGAAGAGGGTGCGGTTTGGGACATCGAGGCGCTGTTTCGCAAGCTCGCGCGCAAACGCCAGCTGCGCGCGTTCTTGGCCCCCGAGCGCTTCTACGAGATCGGCTCGCCCGAAGGCCGGCGCGATTTGGAACGCCACTTGGCGAGCGAGCCGGTCGAGGCGCAGGTTCCGCCGTGATCGTTTCGCGCGCGCCATTTCGCTTCTCTCTTGGCGGCGGCGGCAGTGATTTGCCGGCGTATTACCGGCAGCACGGCGGTTTCGTGGTCAGCGCCGCCATCGATTCGTACATGTACGTGACGGCCAATCCGCGCTTTTACCCCAGTATTCGCCTGGCCTACTCCGAGACCGAAATCGTCGACGACGTGGCCGACATCCGCCACCCCATTTTTCGCGAGGCGCTGAAGATGGCCGGCATCGGCTCGAGCATCGAGCTGACGAGCGTGGCCGACTTGCCGTCGAACAGCGGCCTTGGCTCGTCGTCCAGCTTCACCGTCGCGCTGCTCAACGCTCTCTACACTTACAAGCGCGAGTTCGTCTCCAGCGAGCGCTTGGCGCGCGAGGCGTGCGAGCTCGAAATGGAGCGATTGGGGGAGCCGGTCGGCAAGCAGGACCAATACATCGCGGCTTTCGGCAACGTGACGGCGCTCAGCATCTCTCCCGACGGCCACGTCACCGTCGAGCCGGTGCCGGTGCGAGGGGAAGTTTTGGACGAGCTGCAGAGCAGCCTGCTCGTCATGTATTCGGGCGTGGAGCGCCCGGCCAAGTTGGTGCTCACCGAGCAGAGCCAGCGCGTGGCCGACGCGGATCCGGCGACGCTGGCCGGCATGCACCGCATCAAGGCGCTGGGTCGCGACGTCTACGAGCTGCTCGTGCGCGGCGACATCGACCAATACGGTGAGCTTTTGCACGAGCATTGGCAGCACAAACGCCGCCTCGCCAGCAAAATGACCGATGCTGCGCTCGACGAGCATTACGAGGCCGCGCGAGCCGCCGGCGCCCTCGGCGGCAAGCTGATCGGCGCCGGGGGCGGGGGCTTTTTCATGTTCTACGTGCGCCCTGCCCAGCGTCGACGGGTCTTGGAAGCACTGTCGGGGCGCGGTCTCCGCCCCTTGCGCTTTCGCTTCGACCTCGACGGCGCGCGCATTCTCTTGAACTTGCATCGCGCTCGCTAGCCACCGCCGGACCATGCGCTCGCCGCTTTCAACTCTGCTGCTGGGGCTCGTGCCGCTGCTGGGGCTCGCGGAGCTGGGCCTGCATCAATACTTCGCCACCCGCGCGCCAGTCTTCCCGGACTACGCCGCGCTCGCGCCGGAGCTCTCGAAGCTGAAGCCGAGCGGCGCTCCGGTCGTGGTCGCGCCGGCTTGGGCCGAGCCAATGGTGCGCCAGGCGGCGCCGGCGGCCTTTCCTGCCGTCGAGCTGATGCGCGCCGACGACCGCGCGTTCGCCAGCTTCGTGGAAGTCTCGCTGCTCGGCGCTCACGCGCCGGAGCTGTCCGGCTTCGCGGTCGAGCGCAGCCAGCGCGTCGGCAGATTCGAAGTCTCGCTGCGCAAAAATCCCCAGCCCGAATCGACTCGCTTCGACTTCGTCACCGCAGTGCACCGGGGGGAAGTCGAAATATTCAATGATTTCGAGGGTCAACGTCGGCCCTGCCCGGTCCGCCAGCGCGCTCGAACGGAGACGGGCGGTCTGCACGGGCATGTTGCGTATCCGCGTCTTCGTCACGAGTGCCGTGGGGGGCAGCTCGTGGCCGTCTCGGTGATCGAAGATCAAAACTACCGGCCGCATCGCTGCGTGCTCACGCAGTTGCCCGACAACGGCAGCGTCGTGCTGCGTTTCAACGCGGTGCCGGCCAGCGCTCGCTTCGTCGGCTTCGTCGGCTTTTCCTATTTCTTGGAGCGCGACGCCGAAAATGATGAGGTGGCGTTGAGCGTGAGCGAAGCCGGCCAGAAGCTAGGCGAGCAGCGCGCGGCGGGCGCACGCGGTTGGGCACGCTTCGAGCTTCCGCGAAGCGGTGAGCCGGGAGCGGTCGAGGTCAGCGTGCAGCGGCTGGCGCGCCCGAGCGGAGACTTTTGCTTCGCCTTGGAGGCGCGATGAAGCGCGTCACCGACTGGCTTGCCAGACATCCCGACGCCTGCCTCTCGGTGGCGCTGTTCGTCGGCTACCTGTCGCTGCTCCTCGCCACGAGCGGCTCGCTTGGCTTCATGCGTGACGAAGGCTTCTACTTCAGCGCTGCCCGCAGCTACGGCGCTTGGTTCGAGCTTTTGTGGAACAGCCCGGGGGAGGCGCTTTCGCCGGCCGTCGTCGATCGCTATTGGGCCGTGAATCACGAGCACCCGGCGCTGATCAAGTCGCTGTTTGCCCTGTGCAATCACTGGTTTTCCGGCGTTTTTTCGGAAACCAGCAGCAGCTTTCGCTTCCCGGCCATGGCGCTGTCCAGCTTGGCGGTGGCGTTGACGTTTGCGTGGGGGCGCCGCGTGCTCGGGCGTGTGGGTGGGTTGGTGGCGGCGCTGTCGTTCGCGTTCATGCCGCACGTCTTCTTCCACGCTCACCTGGCGTGCTTCGATCTGCCCGTCGCGGCGCTGTGGCTTGCCACCAGCTACGTGTACGTGCGATCGCTCGAATCCAAGCACCGTGGCTGGCTCGTCGCGGCCGGCGTCGCCTACGGTCTACTGCTCGACACCAAACACAACTCGTGGATCTTTCCGTTTGCCCTGCTGCTGCACTTCGCCTTTACGGAAGGCTTGCCGCTGCTGCAGGACGTGGCTCGAGGTGCCGCGTGGTGGCGACGCCTGCCGTTGGCGTGGCTCAGCATGGCTATGCTCGGTCCGGTCGTATTCTTCGCGCTCTGGCCCTGGCTTTGGCACGACACTGCGCTCCGCCTGCGCGAGTACGTCGCGTTCCACACCGGACACGAGTACTACAACATGGAATTCTTGGGCCGCACCTACTGGAAGCCGCCCATGCCGCGCGGCTACGCCTGGTTGATGACGCTGGGCACGGTGCCGCTGGTAACGCTCGTGCTGGCGCTGGTCGGTGGCGTTGCGGCGGCGGGCAAAGCGGCTGAAAATCGCCGGGTTTATGCGTTTTGGGCGGTCTCGATAGCCATGAGCTACGCGCCTTGGCTGTCGAGCGGCACGCCGATCTTTGGCGGTACCAAGCATTGGATGACCGCGTATCCGTTCCTGGCGTTGTTCGCTGGGCTTGGCTTCACCCGCGTCGTGGCCGCCGTCCGAAGCTACAAGCCCCGTTGGCCCAGCGCAGCGGTTGGCGCCGCGTGCGCCGCTTGCGTTCTGCTGGGACCGCTCGTGATGACGCTGCACGCTCATCCCTTCGGGTTGAGCGCGTACACACCGCTGGTCGGCGGCGCGCCCGGCGCGGCCAGCCTCGGGCTGAACCGCACGTTTTGGGGCTACACGACGCAAAGCTTGGCGCCCCTGATCAATCAGCGCGCCCCCAAGCGCGGCGTCGTCTACGTGCACGACACGGCGCTACAAAGCTTCGCCATGTTCCAAGAAGATGGCCGCCTCCGTCGCGATCTGCGCGGCTCGCTCGACATTGGCGCATCCGACGTCGCGCTCTTTCACTTCGAGCCGCACATGAGCCGCGTCGAACAGCAAATCTGGGTTGACTACGGCTTCTTCGCGCCCGACGCCATCGCCGCCTTCGACGGCGTCCCCATCGCCTGGGCCTACGTCCGCAAGCGGTAGAGCAAAGTGCAGCTAAGAATTCTTGGGCTGCCGCGCCGCAGATCCCTTGCAGAAACTCCCGTAGCGTCGCCAGGCCACCTGCGCGACCTCTTCGGAATCCAAGAGCCCCCTCGAAGGCCCGAGATTTTACAGGGAGGACGGGAGTACGGGAGGTACGGGGAGGCGAGAACGCATTTTTGTTTTTGGAGGACCAAAACCAAAAATATTTCCCTCGAGAGAAAGCTGGAGGGCTGAGCCCGCGACGCTGCTGCACACTCGCTGGCGGCAGCGCGTACCCCAAAAACCTCACCTCTGTCTCGTCCTCCCGTCCTCCCTGTGAAAAAATCTCGATCGTTCGAGGTGGCAAGCCGCGCGAGCGCTTCGGGCTGCCGCCATGCCGGCGGGTCTTTTCGAGAGCCTCCGGGATTTCACAGGGAGGACGGGAGTACGGGAGGTACGGGGAGGCGAGAACGCATTTTTGTTTTTGGAGGACCAAAACCAAAAATATTTCCCTCGAGAGAAAGCCAGAGGGGTTGAAGGGGTTGAACCCAAGATGACGCTTCGGGTTCGCTGGCGGCAGCGCGAACCGCAAAATGCTCGCCGCTGTCTCGTCCTCCCGTCCTCCCGTCCTCCCTGTGAAAAAAATCTCGCTCGTACGAGGTGGCCTTTGGCCGCCACAGAAGCTTCTGCGATTCAGGCTGCGGATTGGCAGCCCTAGATTTGAAGGATCGTTAGCGGCCTGCAGATTGGCAGCCCCCCGACGTGTTGAATCCTTAGCCGCCCAAGTACGACATCTCGAGCTTGCGCCGGGGCATCACGAGTTGCTCGCGCTGCTCGGAGTAGCGGTCGGCGCGGCTCTCCCACAGACGACGCACGAGCGCGAGCAACTCCGCGTCAGTGGCGCCGGCGCGCAGGGGGCCGCGCAGGTCGGTGCCGGTGGTGGCGAACAGGCAGGTGTACAGCTTGCCGTCGGCGGACAGACGCAGACGCGAGCATGCGCCGCAGAACGGCTGCGTCACGCTGGCGATGATGCCAATCTCGCCGCCGCCGTCGCGATAGCGGAAGCGAGAGGCGACGTCCGTGTGCTGCGCGCGCTCGACGGCTTCCAGCGGTAGCTCGCGATCGATGCGCTCGACGATCTCGGCTGCGCTCACCACCTGCTCGGAGCGCCAGCCGTTGGTCGAGCCCACGTCCATGTACTCGATGAAGCGCAGCACGTGGCCGCTGCCGTGGAAGCGCCGCGCCAGCTTCGGGATCTGGCTCTCGTTCAGGCCTCGGCGCACCACGCAATTGATCTTCAGCTGGCGAAACCCGGCGGCGACGGCGCTGTCGATGCCGGCCAATACGTCGTCAACGCCGTAGTCGGCGTCGGTGACGGCCGCGAACACGTCTGCGTCCAAGGCGTCGAGGCTCACCGTCAAGCGGGTCAACCCGGCCCTGGCCAACGGCTCCGCGAACTGAGGCAAGAGCACGCCGTTGGTGGTGAGCGCGACCGGCGCGCGGGCCGTGCCCGGGGAGCCTGAACCGTTGGACAGCATCGCAACTAGTTGCGACACGTCTCTCCTCAGCAGCGGCTCGCCGCCGGTCAGGCGAACCTTGCGCAGCGTGCCCTCCAGCAAACCGACGACCCGGGCCACCTCTTCGAACGTCAACAGCTCGGCGCGCGGCAGGAAGGCGTGGTCCTTAGCGAAGCGCTCGCGCGGCATGCAGTAGCGGCAGCGGAAGTTGCATCGATCGGTGACGCTCACTCGCAGGTCACCTAGCGGCCGGCCGAGGGTATCGAGCAGAGCGGGCGGGTTCATCGCGGAAGCACCAACCGCCGAAGTAGCACGTAACTCGAGGCTTCGCCGGGTGTGGCCGGATGGTTTCGAGATCGTTCCGGTTTGGATCCGAGTTTCGCGTTCGTTTCAGGACTTTTCTGCACGGTTTCGGGTCGCGATCTAGAGCCGTTCTTGGGGCATTTTTCGTCAATCCCCGGGGTTGATCGTCGTTGACCGAAAAGTTCGCGGAGGTCATTACTCAAAGAGTCGACTTCGAGCTCGTAGCCAGTCCGGCTCTCGACCGAAGTCGACATGAACCGAGTCTCCGGTGACTCGCTAAGGTTAGCGATGAGTGGTGATCGACTGCTCGCCGAACGGCGTATTCTTTTGTTTGGTCCGTCGGACCTGGACAGTGTCGCGCGCATCTTGCGCGACTTGGGGGCCGACGTTCAGCGCTTCGAGCTAGCCGCCTCGGGCTCGACCCGCTCGCTCGAGTCGTGGATCTCCGAGCTGATGGAGGGCGCGTTCGACGACATCTTGTTCTTGACCGGGCAGGGGGTGCGGGTCTTGGTGGAGTTTGCGCTGCAGCGCGGGCGAGAAGACGACATTCAGCGCGCGCTGTCGCGTGCGCGCATCGCCGCTTCGGGGCCGAAGACGCGCGCGGCGCTGGCCGAGATTGGGCTGCGCCCGGCCATCGTCGGCGACGAGCCCAACGGGCCCTCGTTGTTGGAGGCGCTTTCGGCGGCTTCGTTTTCGGGCCGGACGCTGGGCGTCGCGGCCTTGTCCTGCGACCCGCGCTTGGTCGCAGCCGTAACGGCGCGCGGCGCCAACGTGCGCGTGTTGGGTGGCGACGACGCCCCCGACAGCCGGCCCCGCGCGCTGCTCGGCCGCATCTTGGGCCGCGACTTCGACAGCGTCGCCTTCGGCTCGTCGCGCGAAATCGACAGCTTGTTCGACTCCGCCGCGCCCTCCCAGCGCGCGGAGCTGGCGCACGCGCTGCGGCGCAGCAATCCGGTGGCGCTCGGCCAATCCGTGGCGCGGGCCTTGAGTGAACGCGGCGTTCCGCCGTCGACCATCGTCGACCGCGCGAGCCTGGTGCGCACGCGCGGTATCGATTTTCAGGGTGTGTTCGGCGCTGGGTCCGCCAAAGCAGGAGAAGGTATGTCGAGTCCCAAGACTGAGAAGGGCCGTCGCAAGAGTCTCGTCGTCATCGGCAACGGCATGGTCAGCTACAAGCTTTGCGAGCTGCTCAGCGAGTACGACCAAGACGACAGCTTCGACATCAGCGTGTTCTGCGA
>JBEQSW010000192.1:0-5474 GCA_040348565.1 Myxococcales bacterium
GCCGACGACCTTTTCGCGGGGGGCGCCGGTGCGGCGCTTGAACTCGTACACCATCGCGTCGAGCGGATTGCTGATCACGATGACGAACGCGTCCGGGCAATGTTTCTTGGCGTTGTCGGCGACGTTCTGGATGATCGGCAAGTTGACGCCGACCAAGTCGTCACGCGACTGACCGGGCTTGCGCGGAATGCCGGCGGTGATGATCAAGACGTCGGAGCCGGCCAGGTCGGCCCAGTTGGAAGAGCCGGTCACGCGCGCGTCGGCGCCCGAACATGCCGACGATTGCTCGAGGTCGAGCGCTTTGCCTTTGGCGAAGCCTTCCTTGGCCGGGATGTCGAACAGCACGACGTCGCCGAGCTGCTTCTGCAGGCACAGATTCGCCAGCTCGCCACCAATGTTGCCCGCGCCAATCAGACCGATCTTTTTTCTCGCCATGTTCTGTTCTCCGGCAGCAAATTTTGGGAAAAAATGCAGTAGTCCAGGGCTACGGCCCCCGCAACCTCGCTCTAACCGGCACCGTAACGGCGTTGTCCGGACCCAGATTTTTTCACAGGGAGATCGGGAGAGCGGGAGGCCGAGCAGAGCCGAGATTTTGGGGGTTCGAGCCGTGGGAAAGCGGGCGGAACCTGCGCCGGCGCCGAGCCGCGCCGCCCGGCTCGAACCCCAAAAATCTCCCGATCTCCCGATCTCCCTGTGAAAAAATCTGGGGACTTACGCTGCCGTTACGCCCGGGTGGGGCTGGGGGCGCAGGCCAGCTGGCCGCGCTGATGGCTTGGCCTACCCCCAGGAAGCGGTCGGGAAGGGGCGGCCGGGGCGGGCGAACAGGAAGCCTTGTAAGAGATCGCAGCCTTGGGCGACCACGCAGTCGCGTTCGGCGGGGGTCTCGATGCCTTCGGCTACGACCAAGAAGCCCATGTCTTTGCAGAGGGTGGTCATCGACGCGACCAGCTTTTGTTTGACCGGGCTCTGGTCGATGTCGCGCAGCAAGGAGACGTCGAGCTTGACGATTTCGGGCTCGAGCAGGGCAAAGCTGGAGAGGCCCGCGTAGCCGGCGCCCAGGTCGTCGACGGCGATGCGAAAGCCTTGCTCGCGGAGCTGGCTGACGCGGCGCTCGACCGCGTCCACTTGCTCGATGGCGGCGCGCTCGGTCACTTCCAAAATCACGCGCGACGCTATCTTCGAAAGCGGGGCCATGGCGTCGAACAGCTGCTCGTCGGCTAGATCGAGCGGGTGCAGGTTGATGAACAAAGCCGCGCTCGCGTCCGCGTGAGCCATGGCCGTCGCCGCCAGCTCGCGAACTCTGCGACCGAGGCGCGGCAGCGAGCTCAACCGCTCCGCGGCGTCGACGACCAAATCCGGACGGATCAGCGTCGGCTCTTCGGTGCGCAGGAGCGCTTCGTAACCGAAGACGCTGTGATCGCTCGCGCGCAAGATGGGCTGAAACGCCATCCACAGCGAGTCGAGCGCCGAGTCGAAGCTGGCTTCGAGCCCGGCGCGATCCGCGGAAATGGCGTTGGCGCCCAGCAGCTTGAGGGCTTCCCGCTTCATGCGCGCCAAGCGGTACAGCTTGCGGGCCCGTTCGACCGCGAGCCGGAGCACCTCGGGCTCGAACGGCTTGACGATGTATTTGAAGGCACCGTATTCGACGGCGTCGGTGGCGCTGTCGATGGCGGGCAGGCCCGTGACGAGCACCACCGGCAGGTCTGCGTCGTGGGCGCGGATGGTCCGCAGCAGCTCGACGCCGGTCATCTCGGGCATCGAGATATCGCTGACCACGACGTGCACACCGCCGGCCGACACCCGCCGGATGGCTTCACGCGCGGACGTGAACGCTTCGACCTGGTAGCCCACGCCACGCAGCATGCGCTCCATCGCGCGCAGGGCCTCGGGCTCGTCGTCCACCAACAAGATGGTGCCTGGCCGCCCCGACGCGGGCATGCGCTCCGTCGTCTCAATCGTCACGGGCGGCAACGTAGCGCAGCTCCGCGGAGGCGGCACACCTCCTGGAGAATTGGGGCAAAAGTGCTTCGCGGGCGCGATTGATGAGCTAGAGTCACCGGCGTGATCGAGCATCGGTGGCTTCTGGCGACGCTGGCGTGCTCCGCGCTGGCCGGTTCCTGCGGCGCGCCCCCGCCGCAAAAGGCGCCCGAAACCGCGGCGGTCGCCCCCTCCGCCACCGTCCTGAAACGCCGCGCCGATCTGCCGGACGACTGCGAGCTCGTTGCCGGCAAGCCGCCGCCGGAGCCCTTGCGCATCCCGTACGACGGCGTGGCCAAAGCCGCGCGTTGTCAGCGCGAGGTGTACACCATCATGGGCGGCCTCACCCATTTCATGGGCGTGAAGTGCCAGCACTGTCACCTGGAGCCGGACTACGCGGCGGACACGCACAACAAGCAGATCGCCAACTGGATGGCCCGCGAGCTGGTGCCGCGCCTGCAGAAGCGCGTCGCGGCAAGCGACGGAAGCCGAGACGTCTGGTGTCAAGATTGCCACGCCGGCGCGCCCAAGCTGCTGGGCAATCCACGCCGCCGAGACGTCGCCATCGAGTGGATGACGACGCACATGGTCGAAGACTTCTCGAGCGTCGCCGGCAAACCGCCCAAGTGCCGTGATTGTCACGGTGGAGACTTGGGCTCCGCCGAGTTCCGCTCGAAGATCATCCTGAGCGATCTGTCCGGCTCGCCCCTGCCGCTCGCGCCCGCGCTGCCGTCGGCTTCGGCCGTGCCGCCCGCGCCAGACGCGGCCCCAGCCGTGCCGGCCCCGGCAGGCGCGCCCGCACCCAGCTCCACGCCACTTCCAGACTTTGGGCAACGCTGATGCAAAGCGGCAAGAGTCGCGCCCTGTTCGAGCACGTCAAGCACGACCGCGATCTAGGCATTTTGTTTCGCGACGTCACCTGCACTGCGCTCAAGTTTCCGTGGCATTTTCATCCCGAGCTTGAGCTCACCCACATCGTGCGCGGCTCAGGTCGGCGTTACGTGGGCGACAGCATCGAGCCGTTCAGCGACGGCGACCTGTGCTTGGTGGGCGGAAACACGCCCCACTGCTGGCTCACCGAGCATGGCGACAGCGCGCCCGTGCACGCCCGCGTGATCCAGTTCTTGCCCGAATCCATCGGCCCGGCGCTGGCGCAAACCGCCACGTTCCGCCCGCTCGCGCGGTTGTTCGAGCGAGCTCAGCGTGGTCTGTTGATCAGCGGCCCCACTCACGCCCGCGTGAGCGAGGTGATGCGCGAGCTGTTCACGGAGCGCACTCGCTCGCTCGATCGCTACGTCGGCTTGCTCGGCATGCTGACCGAGCTGTCGGACAGCGAGCACTGCAAGGAGCTTGCCTTGCTCGATACGCTACCGCCATTGGACGCCGCTGCGGCGCAGCTGGCAGGTAGGCTTCTCACGTACATCCACCAACACGCGGGGGACGCCGACTTGGCCTTCAACCAGGTGGCCCGCGCCAGCGGCATGTCCCGGGCCAGCTTGGGCCGTGTCTTCCCCAAGCTGTTTGGACGCACTTTTGCGAAATACCTGGCCGAGGCGCGCGTCGTAAAAGCCTGCACGCTGCTGAGCGATACGGACAAGAGCGTGGCCGAGATCGCGATTGAAACCGGCTTTGGCAGCGTGTCCAATTTCAATCGTCGTTTCTTAGCGCTCAAACGTACAAGTCCTTTGCGTTACCGGAAGGCGAGCCAAATGGCTCCCGGCTGACGCGGCCGAGCGCTTGCCCCGCCAAATGCCGGATGCTACCCATGGCGGTTGAGGAAGGTGTTGGATCTACAGCGCGTCGCAGCCATCGCGGGGTTCGGGCTGCTAGTGTATGCCTGCGGCGATAAATTCACCGCGGGTGAGCCAGCGGCGGGCGGCTCGGCCGGTAGCGGCGCCCCCGCGGCTGGCGCACCAGCCGGTGGTGATCCGGGGACGGACGGCGGCGTCGACGCCGGCGGCGCCCCCAGCGTTGCCGGCAAATCGAGCGGCGGTCGCGGCGGCGTCAGCAGCGTCGCTGGTAGCGCGGGCAAGGGCGGCAGCGGAGGCAAGGGCGGGGTCAACGCCGGCGGCAGCGGCGGCAGCGGCGGTAGCGGCGGCAGTGTGGTGGAAGTGCCACCGGTTCCGCTCGAAGGTCTGGAGCTGTGGTTCGACGCTACCGAGGGCGTGACCGAGGCCAACGGCGTCGTTACGGTCTGGAAGGACCGTTCGGGGCATCAGCGGGACGCGCGGCAAACGGCCGCGAACTACCGGCCCCAGCTGGGCAAGAGCGCGCTCAACGGCAAAGCCGCCGTCGTCTTCGACGGCGTGGACGACTACCTCAAAGTGCCGGCGTTACCCGGAGATTTCAGCGACGGCCTGTCCATTTTCGTGATGGCTCAACAAGACAGCGACGACGGCCGCTGCGCCGGCTTCTTCGAAGCCTCCAACGGCCCGGAAATCGACGACGTTCACCTGGGGTTCTGGGAGGGGCTGATGCAATACGAAGTCTCCTCCGACCAGCTGCATCCGCTCGACCAACCCATCTTGCTGAACGCGCCCGAGCTTCTAGCGGTAGTGCATCAAACGACGTTGGGCGTGCAGATGCGCCGCAACAGCAACGGCCTCGGTGAAACCAGCTTCGGTCTGCCCGCGGTCGCGGAGCGGTCGGACGTCTTCATCGGCCATTCCGACTACACCTTGTGCAAGGCGTTTCCCGGCAGCATCGCCGAGCTGCTCGTCTACAGCCGCGCCGTCGACGACGCCGAGCTCATCGACATCGAAAGCTACATGCAGAGCAAGTTCGACTGCTGCAGCGAGTGACGGGCGCGCTCCAAGAGCCCTCTCGACGGCCCGAGATTTTTTCACAGGGAGGACGGGAGTACGGGAGGTGCGGGCAGGCGAGAACGCATTTTTGTTTTTGGAGGACCAAAACCAAAAATATTTCCCTCGAGGGAAAGCTGGAGGGCTGAGCCCGCGACGTTGCTGCACACTCGCTGGCGGCAGCGCGTACCCCAAAAATTCTCGCCTCTGTCTGGCCCTCCCGTCCTCCCGTCCTCCCTGTGAAAAAATCTCGATCGTACGAGGTGGCCCGGAGCCGCTACAGAAGCTTCTGCGATTCGGGCTGCGGATTGGCAGCCCAAGATGGGGGGAATCGTTGGGCGCAGGCGGTTCGCCAGGCTGACCGCTACTGCTGAATGCGGCCGCGCACGAACTTGGCGTGGCCGTGCAGGTAGTCGTTGGTCCAGCCGCCGGGGTTGGTTTCTTATTCGCCTCCGTGCTTCGCTGGCACGCGTGGCGATCGTCTCGACCTGACACGCGATCAGCGCTCGGCCTCGCCGAGTTTGTCGCGGGCCTCCTCTCGATCGCGGATCGCGATCTGCTGGTGCCAAGGTCGGGTGAGAGGGTTCCAGCTCGCGCGGTGCGCGAGCGCACTCGGTTCAGCCGCCTGCCGCTACTGCTGGATGCGGCCACGCACGAATTTGGCGTGGCCGTGCAGGTAGTCGTTGGTCCAGCCGC
>JBEQSW010000205.1:0-22671 GCA_040348565.1 Myxococcales bacterium
GTGACGCCGCTCGAGCTGACGGCGGCGGTGGCGACGTTCGCGGCTGCCGGCGAATACCGGCCCCCGGTGCTGGTCAAGCGCATCACCGACTCGTCGGGGCACGAGCTGCTCTTGCCGCCGCAGCCGCCGGCGCGCCAGATGATTCCCGCCGAAGAGGCGTACCTCATCACCAGCGCGCTCACGAGCGTCGTCAAAGCCGGCACCGCCAAGAGCGCCAGCGCTTTGCAGCGTCCGCTGGCCGGCAAGACCGGCACGACCAATCAAGCCAAAGATACCTGGTTCGTCGCCTACTCGACGGATTTCGTGGCCGGCGTATGGGTCGGCTACGACGAAGCCATGCCGCTCGGCTACGGCGAAGCCGGCGCCGTCACGGCGTTGCCGATTTGGATCGCGTTCATGAAGTCGGCGGAGTCGGGGCGCCCCGCTGTGGATTTCCCACGCCCGCCCGGCATCGTGAGCGTGCGCATCGACCCTGTGACCGGCCTGCTCGCCACGCCCGAAATGGGCGAAGGCATCGACGAAGAGTACCTGGACGGCACTGCCCCCACCGAACAAAGCGCGCCCGCCGCGCCACCCGCCACGCCCGGCGCCATGCCCGACGACGAAGCCGCCGCCGCCACCGCGACGGCCACCGCCACGCCACCACCCGCACCCGCTCCACCGCCCGTCGCCGACGCTCCCCCCGGCACCCTCCCCGAAGTCCCGCCACCGTTCTAACCGGCACTTCACGAGCGAGAATTTTCACAGGGAGGACGGGAGGACGGGAGGTGAGAACGCATTTTTCGATTCGGAGGACCGAATCGAAAAATATTCCCTCGGGAGCAAAGCCGCAGGGGTCGAGCCCGCGATGTCGCTACAGATTCGCCGGCGGCAGCGCGTCCCCCCAAAAAATTCTCGCCTCTGTCTCGTCCTCCCGTCCTCCCGTCCTCCCTGTGAAAAAATCTCGAGCCGCCCAGCTTGGCCACCGCGACGCTACATCAGCTTCTGCAGTCAGGCCGCGGCTGGGCAGCCCTATCCGGAAGCGGTTTTGCGATCGGTTTGGTGCTCGGCCCAGGTGGTGACGACGAGCGCGAGCAGGCCGCACGTCATGTAGCCGGCGATCAGCGGCAACACCGTGCCGTCGTAGGCGCGGCCGAACGGCGTGCCGATGGCGAGGGCGACCACGCCGCTGACCGAGCCGATCACGGCGGCGGCGAGGCCGGCGATGTGACCCATGGGTTCCATGGCGCGCGCGTTGAAGTTGCCGAACAGGATGCCGTTGAAGAAAAAGCACGCCAGCATGTACGTCATCAACGCCGACAGGGGCGGGTGGCCGTGCCACAGCCATGCGCCGACGAATGCGGTGACGGAGAGCGCGCTCACGCACAACAGCGCGACCTGGCTCAGCCGCCGCATGCCGAAGCGCATGACTAGCTTGGCGTTGACGAAGGACGCGACGCCGATCGCGCTTGCCAGCAAGCCGAACACGACCGGGAACAATTTGCCGAGCCCGTATTGCTCTTGGAAGATTTGCTGAGCCGTCGACAAGTAGCTGATGAACGCCGCGAAGATGATGCCGGTGGCCAGCATGTAGCCGAGCGTGACAGGCGTGCGGAACACCTCGACGGTGCCGCGCCCAATCGTGCGCAAGGAAAAGGCAATCCGGCGCGTGGCGGGCAGTGTTTCCGGCTGCCGCAGCGCGAACCAAACCCAGTTGGCGACCGCGATCAGGGCCAGCCCCGCAAAAATGGCGCGCCAGCTCGTCACTGCCAGCACGCCTTGGCCGATGGAAGGCGCCAACACCGGCACCAGAATGAACACCGTCGAAACAAACGACATCACGCGCGCCATGCCGCGCCCGGCGTACACGTCGCGCACCAGCGCCATCGAGATGATGCGCGGACCCGCCGCGCCGAAGCCGGCCAGCGCCCGCCCGACCAACAGCAGATTGAAGTCGTGCGTCAGCGCGCACAGCAGGTTGGCGGCGATGAACAGCCCGATGCCGAAAAACAGCGCCGGTTTTCGGCCGGTGCTGTCCGATACCGGCCCGTACAGCAGCTGTCCGACCGATAAGCCGCCAAAGAAGGCTGCCAACACCAGCTGGCGATCGTTGGCGTGCGCGGCGCCCAGCTCCGTCGCCATGGCGCCGAGGGCGGGCAACATCGTGTCGATCGACATGGCCACGAGCGAGGTCGTCAGCGCCACGAGCGCGATGAATTCGACCCCCGGCGGGGCTGGTGCAGCCTTGGCGTCCATGCGTTGGGCGGCTTGCTATAGCAGCTGGCGGCTCGGGCGGCTTCCTGGCAGAATCGCCGCCCTTTCACATGTCCAAAGCGCCCACCATCATTTACACCCAGACCGACGAAGCGCCTGCGCTCGCCACCTACTCGCTCTTGCCCATCGTGCAGGCTTTCACCAAGCACGCCGGCGTGAACGTGGAGACGCGCGACATCTCGCTGTCGGGGCGCATCTTGGCCGTGTTCTCCAGCTTGCTGCCAGAAGCGCAGCGCGTGCCCGATTCCCTGGCGGAGCTCGGCGCGCTCACGCTCGAGCCGGAAGCCAACATCATCAAGCTGCCCAACATCAGCGCCTCGGTGCCGCAGCTCAAAGAAGCCATCGCCGAGCTGCAAGCGCACGGCTACGCAGTGCCGGACTACCCCGAGGTTCCGAAGAACGACGCCGAGAAAGACGCCAAGGCGCGCTACGACAAGGTCAAGGGCTCGGCCGTGAACCCCGTGCTGCGCGAAGGCAACTCGGACCGCCGCGCGCCCAAGGCCGTCAAAGAGTACGCGCGCAAGCACCCGCATTCGATGGGCAAATGGGCGCCGGATTCGAAGACCACCGTGGCCACGCTGGGCAAGAACGATTTTTTCTCGAACGAAAAGTCGGTCACACTCGCGGCCGCGACCGACGCGAAGATCGAGCTCGTGGCCGCTGACGGCAGCGTCACGGTGCTATTGCCCAAGCTCGCGCTCAAAGCCGGCGAGATCGTGGACGCCACGGTGCTGAGCAAGCGCGCCCTAGTTGCGTTTTACGAAGAGCAGATCGCGCGGGCCAAGCGCGAAGGGCTGCTGCTGAGCTTGCATTTGAAGGCCACGATGATGAAGGTCTCCGACCCGATCATTTTCGGCCACGCCGTGCGCGTGTTCTTCAAGGACCTGCTGGCCAAGCACGGCGAGACGCTGAGCAAGCTGGGCGTCGACTTGAACAACGGCTTCGGCGACTTGGTCGAGAAGATCCAGAGCCTGCCCGCCGACCAAAAGGCCGCCATCGAGGCCGACATTCAGGCCGCCTACGCCGCTGGCCCCGGCCTTTCGTACGTCAATTCGGACAAGGGCATCACCAACTTGCACGTGCCCAGCGACGTGATCGTCGACGCTTCCATGCCGGCGCTGATCCGCGCGGGCGGCAAGGTGTACGACGCGCAGGGAAAGATGGGCGACACGCTCGCGCTCATTCCGGACAGCAGCTACGCCGGCGTCTACCAAACCACGCTCGACTACTGCCGGAAGCACGGCGCTTTCGACCCGAAGACGATGGGCTCGGTGCCCAACGTCGGCTTGATGGCGCAGGCGGCCGAAGAGTACGGCTCGCACAACAAGACCTTCCAAATTGCCGCCGCCGGCACGGTGCGCGTCGTCGACGCCACCGGCAAGGTGCTGCTCGAGCATCAGGTGGAAGCGGGCGACATCTGGCGCGCTTGCCAGACCAAAGACGCGCCGGTGCAAGACTGGGTCAAGCTCGCCGTCAACCGCGCGCGCCTCAGCAGCACGCCGGCGGTGTTCTGGCTCGACGAAAAGCGCGCCCACGACGCGCAAATCATCGCCAAGGTGAAGACGTACCTGGCCCAGCACGACACCTCCGGGCTCGACATCCGCATCTTGCCGCCCGCGGCCGCCACCCAATTCACGCTCGAGCGCTTGAGCGCCGGGCAAGACACCATCTCCGTCACCGGCAACGTGCTGCGCGACTACCTGACGGATTTGTTCCCCATCCTCGAGGTCGGCACCAGCGCCAAAATGCTGTCGATCGTGCCGCTGATGAAGGGCGGCGGCTTGTTCGAGACCGGCGCCGGCGGCAGCGCGCCCAAGCACGTCGAGCAGTTCTTGCAAGAAAACTACCTGCGCTGGGACTCGCTGGGTGAGTTCTTCGCGCTGGCCGCTTCGCTCGAGCATTTGAGCATCGTGTTCAAGCACGACAAATCCAAAGTGCTGGCCGACGCGCTCGACGCCGCTAACGGCAAGTTCCTCGAGAACGACAAGTCACCGTCGCGGAAAGTCGGCGGCATCGACAACCGCGGCAGCCACTTTTACCTCTGCTACTACTGGGCCCAAGAGCTGGCCGCGCAGAGCAAAGACGCCGACTTGAAGAAGGTCTTCCTCCCCGTCGCCGCCGCGCTGGAAGCCAACGAAGCTACCATCGTCAAAGAGCTGATCGACTGCCAGGGCAAGCCCGTCGACGTCGGCGGCTACTACCAGCCCGACCCCGCCAAAGCCTCCGCCGCCCTCCGCCCCAGCAAAACCCTGAACGACATCCTGGCCAAGCTCTAGGGGTGAGGAGTGAGGGGTTAGGGGTTAGGGGTTAGTCGGCAGAGAGATAAGGGCGAAGCAGGGTTCGAGAACGAAGACTCGAGCCCTGCTGTGTTTTGTGGTTGTCCGTCGCTCTCGCCCTCACACCGAGCCGTTGGCTGCTCGCGAGCAACGACCCCTAAAATCCCTCTCCCCTGGATCGACTCGACCCCCCAACCCCTCACTCCTCACCCCTCAAGCTTTGAGGAACGGCAATACGTCGCTGGCCATCGTGAAGTATTTGGACGAGGTGTCGCCGTAGTGTTTGGCGTAGGGGGGCGTCCAGCTTTCTTTGGAGATGAAGGGGACGCCGTAGCCTTTGTGGCCCCAGCGTTCGAAGTCGCTGGGCGGCACGCCCATGGCTTGCAGCACGGTGGCGAGCCATTGGTTGTACAGCAGGCCTAGGTACTGCTTGCCGCCCGCCATCGGGTCGAAGGTCGAATTGGCATTGCCAATGCGGCGGTAGTCCACGAGCTGCCCCGTCTTGAAGAAGCCGGCAGCGCTGCCGAAGGTGACGACCGGAATCGTCACCGAGTCGTGCGTCGACATCCCGCACTCTTGGCTCCAAACCAAGAGCGAGTTGTCGAGGTAGGTCATGCCGGGCGCTTCTTCGACGTCCAGCTTGGCGGCCAGATCCAGGAAAATGCCCTCGAAAACCTGCTGGTAGCTCTGCTTGATCAGCTCTTGCTTGTCGGGCAGCTGCCACTGGTGGGCGACTTCTTGGTGCCAGTCGCCGCCGTAGGCCACGAATTTGTCGGTGCTGCCGTAGCCCAGCACGCCGATGCGGCTGGTGCCGCACACGAACGCGGCCGCGACCACCTCGTTCCACAGCTTGCCGTAGGCAATGGCGTCTTTTGCGGTGTTGCCGGAGTGGTTCTGGGCGTCGTCGGTTGGCTTCATCACGTCGCCGCACGAGGCGCCGGCCGTCAGCTTGCGCTCCAGCTCGGCGATGCGCGCCATGTGGTCGTCCAAGCGCTGCTTGTCGCCGGCCGACAGCCGGCGATTGCCGTTGCGCAAGTTCTTGTAGCTCTCGAGCACGCGGTCGACGATGGGCGGGCGCGGCTTCGGACCCGTATCGGGGGCGACGAAGATCTTGTCGAACAGCGCCTTCGAGCTGTCGTAGCCGCGCACGTTGTCGATGGTGCCGCCCTGCTTCTCCGGATCCGAATAGTTCCACGACACCGGGCGCGAGCTCATGATCATGCTGCGCTCGCGCACGCTGCCCAGATCGCCGTAAAAGTTGGACGACCAGGCCATGATTTGATCGATGGTGGGCCGCGGGAACGCCTGCACGGCGCTGCCATCTCCGCCGTTGCCGTCATTTCTGGCGTAGTTGCCGAGGTGGAGGCCGGTGTTGTGGGCGATGTAGAACGGCACGTCCAGGCCGTACAGCACGTTCATTTTCGCCTGCAAGGCTTCGGTGAACGTGCTGGAGGCGCCCGACAAGATGGGCGACAGCACCCGCTTGTCACCGCTGAGCGTGCTCGTCAAAGCTCCGCTGCCGATCTCGTGATCGGGAAACAGCGCCATGCGGTTGCTGGCCAGCGACGCGGCCGGGAACATGCTGCTCTCGAACGCAGCGCCGTGATCGGTGCACAACCAATACAGGCGCGGCTTACGCGTGTACGTCGGATCTTGGCCGTAGGCCGTTTTTTCCAGCAGTGAAGGCAAGACGGGGAGAGCCAGCACCACGCCGCCCGTGCCCAGCAGCAGCTGTCGGCGAGTGATGTCGATGATTTGGCGTGCCATCTCTAGTTGCTGCCTTTCATTCGAACGCTCGCTGGCGGAAGGAACCGTCCAAGCTGGCCGCCATCACGAGGTCCACCAGCGTGCCGTCGTTCGCCAGCGCCTGGCGCATGCTTTCGAGAGCGCAGCCGTCGACGGCCGGGTCTTCCCAGCGCGCGAACGTGTAGCGGAAGAAGTTGCGCGACAAGCAGGCCTCGACCTTGCCGCTAGCGACGATTTGCGGCATCAGCTCGCCCGCGCCGTTGGCCGACGTTTCGGCGTCGGTCACGTGCGGCACGCCGCTGGTCGACACCGGCTTCGAGCCGGCGGGTTTGCCGTCGGCGTCGAAGAAGCGCTGCTCGCTACGAAAGCGCCCGAGCCCGTCGAAGTTTTCCGTCGCAAAGCCCAACGCGTTGATCAGCGTCGCGTGGCAGCCCGCGCACACCGTGCCTTGCATTTGCGTCAGCTCTTCCACCGTTTCGCGAGTGGTCATGCCCGGCTGCAGCTCCGGCGGCTTGGCGTTGGCGCCCGGCGGTGGCGGTGGAATGGCATCGCACAAGATATTCTTACGGATGAACACGCCTTTCATGATGGGCCGCGTGTTGGGTGAGCCCGTCGACAGGAACAGCGCGCGCGTGAGCAACCCCGGTCGTTGACCCGCGGGAAATGTTGGCGGCTCGGATTTACCGTCCCAAGCCGGCACGCCGTACAGCTTTGCCAGCTCCGGGCTCTTGGCGAACGAGAGCTCGCTCTGAAGCAGCGCCGCGACGCCGGCTGGCTTTTGCCACGCGTAATAGCCGAGCAACTCGAGCACGTCGTCGATCATGGCTTGACGCAGTTGGGAGCTGGGCAATTGCTCGCCGGCGAACGCCTTGAAAACGGGGTCGTTGTTCTTCGCATCGAGCGCGGGCAGCTCTTCGACCTTTGCAAAATCCGCGAAAAACTCGCTGAGCGCGCTCTGGGCCCGCGCGTCCGCCAACAGTCGCGTTACCTCCGACCGATAGACCTGCGCGTCGAGCAGGCTGCCGTCGGCGGCGTGCCCGAGCAGCTCGGCGTCGGGCGCGGTTTGCCACAGCTGGTAAGAAAGCCGCGACGCCAGCTCGTAGCCGGACAGCTCGAACACACCGGACTTGCCGCTGACTTCGCTGCTGCCGTGCTCCACGAAGTACAGCATCTGCGGCGCGTTCAGCAGCACCCCGATCACGTCTGCATAGGCGGCGGGGTTCGGCGTCTTGTCGGCGCCATACACGCCTTCGTAAAAGGCGAGCTCATCGGCGTCGAGCGGGCGTCGCAACGCACGCGCGCCCAGCCGGCCCACGAATTCGCTCAAACAGCTGGCGTCGTTGCTGGCGTCTTTGTCGGTCGCGCATGCGCCCACCACTTGAGCCAAGCGCGCCGGCGTGGTCAACGCGGCGGCGGTGGCGACGCCCAAGTCGTAGAACGAATCGACGTGCAGTTGCTGCAGCGACTGGTCCAGGCGCCGGTAACTGCCATGCAAGTCTTCAGAAGTGGGCTCTCGGCGATCGCTGGGCAAGCGCCCGAGGGGACCGCTCAGCTCGGCCAGCACCGCCGCCGCATCGGTGGCGCTACCTATGGCAAACGCCACGAAGTCGGAAAGTGTGTTGCGGTACTGGCTCATGGTGAGCCGGCGCAGACTGGCCGCCGGGGGCTTCGCAGCGGCGTCGCACGCGAATGTGGGCTTGGTGCCGTCGGCGGTCGTGCCGTTGCCGCCGCTTTGCCCAGTCCCGCCTGAGCTGGCGCCGCCCGTGGCGCTGGCAGAGCCGGCAGCGGCGGAACCACCCGGGCCATTGCCATTGCCCGCGGTCGAACAGCCTGCCGTCAGGCCCAGGAGCAACAAGGGGAGGGTGCGGTTGCTCATCGTCAGCCAGTACGAGCCCCGACCGTCGCCGAACGGTCCAGAAGTTAGACAACGAGAGGAGTTCCGAGCGCAGAGCAGTCCGGTTGCAGCAAAGGTGCAATTTGCGATGCCAAGTCCGGGCATTTCAGAGGGTAGGCCCCAGAGTCGCGGCTTTAGCTTTTGGTGGCTGGCCCCCGTCAGGTAGAGGTCGTAGGCCGTGTCCGATTCATCGCCAGGCGAGCTCGAGCGGCTTCGAGCCATCGAGGAGCGCCATCGGCTGCTGTTCATGAACATGAGCGCAGCCTTCATCGTCTACGAAGTGTTGCCCGACGAAACGGGCCACGTGGTCGATGCGCGCGTGCTCGAGGCCAATGTCGCGTGCGAGCGCCTGATGCACGTGGCGCCCGGCAGCCTGACCGGGCGCACCATGCGTGAGGCGGTGCCGTTCTTCGACCCCAAGTGGCTCGTGTTCGTCGCCAACGTCGCGCGCACGGGCATATCCGAGCAGCGGCTCGACTACATTCCCCAGGCCGATCAATACGTGGACGTCCGCGCCTACAGTCCGCGCCCCGGGCAAGCCGTAGTCCAGCTGTACGACGTCACCGAGCATCGCCGGGCCGAGCAGCGTGCGCTCGAACGCGACGCCCGCCTCGAGGCGCTAGTGGCCTCGGCCATGGACGCCATCGTGTCGCTCGACGAAGAGCAGCGCATCGTGCTGTTCAACCCGGCGGCGGAGAAGATGTTTCGCTGCACCGCCGCACAGGCGCAGGGCCGCGAATTCAGCGAGCTCATCGCGCCGCAGCACCGCGCGCAAAACCGCGAGCAGCTCGTCGAGTTCTTGCAATCCGGCTTGGCCAGTCGGCGCATCGGCACCGTGGGTGAGCTCAGCGGCCTGCGCGTCTCCGGTGAGGAGTTCCCGCTCGAGTGCGCGCTATCGCAGTGCACGGTGCAGAACAAGCAGCTGCTGACCTTGATTCTCCGCGACTCGAGCGAGCGCCGCCGTGCCGAAGACGAGCGGCTGAAATTCTTGTCGCAGATCCAACAGACACAAAAACTGGAGAGCCTGGGCGTGCTCGCGGGCGGCATCGCCCACGACTTCAACAACTTGCTGATGGCGGTGCTCGGCCACGCCGACTTGGCCCTGGACGCCCTGCCCGCGTCCGCCGGGGCCCGCGACGACTTGGCCGAGATTCGCCGCGCCGCCCAGCGCGCCACCGAGCTGTGCAAGCAGATGCTGGCCTACTCGGGCAAGGGCCGCTTCGTGATTCAGGCGGTGGAGATGCAGAAGTTGGTGGAGGAAATGCTGCACATGCTGCGCGTCTCCATCTCCAAGAACGCCATCATGAAGCTCAATTTCTCGCCCAACCTGCCCAGCGTGGACGCCGATGCGTCGCAGCTGCGCCAGGTGGTGATGAACTTGGTCGTCAACGCCTCGGAAGCCATCGGAGATCGCTCGGGCGTCATCACCATTTCTACCGGCGCCATGGACTGCGACCGCCAGTATTTGTCGGAGTCTTGGCTCGACGAGCAGCTGCCCGAGGGCATGTACGTGTTCATCGAGGTCGCCGACACGGGCGCCGGCATGGGCGCCGAAACGCGCACGCGCATCTTCGACCCGTTTTTCACCACCAAGTTCACGGGTCGCGGTTTGGGGCTCGCGGCCGTGCTCGGCATCGTGCGCGGCCATCGCGGCGCCATCAAGGTGTACAGCGAGCTCGGCCGCGGCACGACCTTCAAGGTGCTGTTCCCGGCCAGCCAGCGCGCCGAGGTGCGCGACGAGGGCAGCCCCATCCGCGGCATCTACGAAGGTAAAGGCACCGTGCTCTTGGTCGACGACGACGAGTCGGTGCGCGCCGTCGGTCGGAAAATGCTCGAGCGCATCGGCTTTGCGGTGGTGACGGCCGCCGACGGCGCGGAAGCCATCGCGCGCTTTCGCGAGCGGGCCGACGACATCATTTGCGCGATAGTCGATTTGACGATGCCGCACGTCGATGGCGCCGAGACCTTCCGCGAGCTTCGCCGAATGCGCCCCGGAGTCCGGGTCATTTTGTCCAGCGGCTACAACGAGCAGGACGTCACGCAGCGCTTCGTGGGCAAGGGTCTGGCCGGCTTCATTCAGAAGCCCTACCAGCTGTCCACGCTGGTGGCGGTGCTCAAGGAAGTACTGGAGAAGACCCGGGAATAATGGGGTTTGGAGCGGGGTTGGGACGCGCCGCCACCCCGCGGCCGAAGTGAATCTGGCCGCGCTCGGCGCTTGCCAGCCTTCGCCTTCCCCCTGCTATAAGCGGCCCTCGGTCATGCGCGCAAAATCCCTACCTTTGTTGGTTCTGCTGGCCCTCACGGCCTGCGAAAAAAACGAGCCGAAGCCCGAGTCGACCCGTAAGGAGTCGGATGCCGCTTCCAAGGTGGAAGCGATCGATCCGGATCTTGCTCAGGCGGTCGCGGCCGCCTCCGTGGAACGAGCCGGCGCTCGCGGTGCCCCGCCCCAAGCCGAGGGTGGCCCGCCGCCCGACGGCGTGTTCGCGCCGGGCGCGGCCGACAAAGAGCTGGCCCGCGGCGCCATGCCCAAGATCACTCTGGGCAGCGAAGGCTCGGATCCGAAGCAGCTGCTCGGCCCCAGCAAGTCGGCGGCCAAGCTCGCCGGCACCATCCAAATCGCGATGCAGCAAGATCCGCGTCAAGGCGCGATCCCAGTGCTGCTCAACGTCACCATCGAGCCTAAAAAGGTCGAGGCCCCGAAGGAGGGCGACAAGCCGGTGTCGCTGCCGGTGACGGTGCGCGTGACCGGCGCCAAAATCGACGTCGATCCGGCACAAGTCCCGAAAGACATCAACGAGCAGGTCGCCAAGCTCAAAGGCAGCAAGGTCGAGTACAGCATCTTGCCGGGCGGCGCCGGTGCCGGTTTTCACTTCGAGTCGCCGAAGGGTGCGCCGGAAGAATTTCGCGACGTGGTGCGCGCGCTGTCCGACTCGCTCACGCTGCTCACCATGCCGTACCCAGACAAGCCGCTCGGCGCGGGCGGCTACTTCATGGTCACCAGCCGCGACGACTTTTTGGGCCTCGATTTGGTCACGTACCGCATGATCAAAGTGAAAGAGGTCACGCCCCAGGGCGTCACGCTCGACGTGAGCACCAAGCGCTACGCCGCCAACCGCAGCTTCGACTTTCCGGGGCTCCCGCCCAACATCGACAAAAACCTGGCCGAGTTTCAGGCCACGTCCGAGGGCACCGTGCAATCTCCGCTCGGCGCGCTTCTGCCCACCCAGGGCGAGGTCAGCTCCGTGCTAGCCGCCCAGCTCGGCGCCAAAGATCCGAAACAACGCGCCGTCCTTCAATTCCAAACCCGCGCCCAGCTCAACCTGAAATAGCAGGGGCTGCCACCCTGCAGCCCCCCTCGCAGAAACTTCCGTATCGGCCACGGGCCACCCCGTCGCGCCTGCGAGTAACTGCACGGTGACGTGACGACGTTGCGTGGACCCAGATTTTTTTACAGGGAGGACGGGAGGACGGGAGGCGAGAATTTGGGGGGCCGCGCTACCGCCAGCGCGTCTACGGCGCCTTCGCGGCCTCGAGCGCTCGGGTCTTCTCCCGAGGGAAATATTTTTGGTTTTGGTCCTCCAAAAACAAAAATGCGCTCTCGCCTCTGCCCGCACCTCCCGTTCTCCCGTCCTCCCTGTGAAAAAATCTGGGTCCTGCCGTCACCGTTCCATCGCCGTTCAGCGACTTGGAGGATCAGAGGCCGAGCAGGGCCGGGACTTGGGCGAGGTCGTCCACGGGCTCGGCGCCGGCGGCGATGATGGCTTCGCGGCCGACGGAGGCGGTGTAGCCGAGGATGCGCATGCCGGCGGCGAGCGCGGCTTTCACGCCGCGCGTGCTGTCTTCGACCACGACGGTTCGCGACGGGGCAAAGCCCAGCGTGCTCGCCGCCAGCAGGAACAAGTCCGGCGCCGGCTTCGGGTGCTCTACTTGCGAGGCCGAGAAAATACGGCCTTCGAAGAAGGGCAGGAGGCCGGTGACGCCCAAGGTCAGCTGCATCTTCTCGTGCGTGCCTTGCGAGCCCACCGCCAGCTCCGCGCCGGCCGCCCTGAGCGCATCGATGGCCGCGCGCACACCTGGCACTGGCTGGAGCTCTCGCTCCAGCGCGCGCAGTAAGTTGGCCTGGCTCTTTGCGGGCCATTCGGGGGGCACGGGACGGCCGATGTGCGCTTCCACTCGGCGGATGATGTTGCGGAAGGTGTCGCCCAAGAACTCCGCTTTGGCGAGCTCGGGCGACATCTGCCAACCCAGCTCCGACACCGCCTCGGCGGTCAGGCGTGCGGCGATCGGCTCGCTATCCACGAGCACGCCATCACAGTCGAAGATCACGAGCAGTTGGGCCGCCGCGGGGGAACCCAAACTGACCTAGAAGCCGAGCTTCTCTTTGCGCTCTTCGGCGCCGGGCAAGGCATCTTGCTTGGTGTTGACGACGGGCAGGCCCACCGCTTTGTCAGCGTTGACCTTGATCCAGTCCTTCTTGTCGTCCGGCAGCTGCGTCTCGTCGAAGATGGCTTCGACCGGGCACTCGGGCACGCAAGCGCCGCAATCGATGCACTCGTTCGGATCGATGTAGAGCATCTCCGCGTCGCCGTGGAAGCAATCCACCGGGCAGACGGCGACACAATCAGTGAAACGGCAACGCTGGCAATTGTCGGTTACGACGAACGTCATGGCAACGGGCGCAGTCTAGTGCTCAGGGCCGCGGAACACAATCATTCGAAGGCTGAGACGTCGCCCGCGCCCACGCGGACCACTTGCGGCTTCGGCCCGGTCAGGTCGACCACGCTGGTGGGCACCGTGCCGCCCGCACCGGCGTCGAGCACTAATGAAAGGCCGGGAAATAGCAGGTCTACCTCGCGCGGATCCGGGTCCGGGGTCTCGCCGTGGCGGGCCGCGGTGCTGGACACGATGGGACGACCCAGCTCGGCCGCGATGGCCAGCGCCACCGGGTGCTTCGGGATTCTGACGCCGACCGTCTTGCGCGGCGTCTGGATGATCTTCGGCACCTCGCGGGTGGCCTCGAGGATGAAACAGTAGGGCCCCGGCAGGTACTGCTTGAGCACGCGGTACACGCTGTCGTGCATCACCGCGTAGCGCGCGACGTCGCCCAAGTTCTGGCAGACGAACGCCAGCATCTGTGACTTGTCGATGCCTTTGATCTGGTACAGGCGGTCGACGGCCTTCTTGTTGAAGAGGTCACAGCCCAAGCCGTACAGGGTGTCGGTCGGGTAGGCGATGACCTCGCCGGCCTCCAGCGCTTCGACGGCTCGCTTGATCTTACGGGGTTCGGGATTGTCGGGGTTGATTTCGAGAAGCATGGCGGCGGTGCCGGAAGGAAAGCGGAACCGCGAGCAGAGAGGCCGCGGGCTACTTCAGCTCCAGCATCCTCACGCTTTGGGGTGAGAGCGGAACTTCGAGCGCGCCGAACGTAGCACGGAAGGCGCTGCCGTCGAGGGCGTCCACCACTTCGCCAATAGCGCCGTTTTCGGCACCGAGCGCGCTGATTTGGAGGCGGGCCGAGCGCGCTTCGCGTGTCGTGTTGGTGACGAACAGCACGCGGCCTCGTCCGGCTCGATCGCGAAACAGGCTGGACCTGAGGCCGCGGCCGGCGTCGAGGCGGAAAGCGCCGTGGAGCTCCGCCAGCGCGGTGAGCGCGGCGCCGACCTCATGCTCGTCGATGGCGGCGAGCCTTGGCGCGGCCGCAGCGGGAACGGCGCTGAGCGGATTCAAGCCGTTCGGCGACAGGGTCGGTAAGCGCGGGCCGAAACGCAGCTCGCGCCCGCGACTAGCAGCGTCGAGCAGCGTCTCCCACAAGTCGCTCTCCAACCCGATCGCCGAGACCACGAAGCCAAAACGCGACGTGGCGAGCGCGCTCGTGGCCGAGTCGTTGCCGGTGACGGCGTAGGCGATTCCTTGCGCCGTCAGCGCTTCGAGCAAGCGTCGCAAAAACCTTTCAGCATCGAACAGCGCGCTCGCGAACGGCCCTTGCTCGAGGCACGAGTCGTACGCGGACAGCCCCATGATATCGAAAGCGGCGGCGCTGATCGGCCCGAACGCGTGCAGCAGCCGCTCGAGCCGGTGCATGCTGCGCGGCACCACGACGCACACGTCGGCGGCGCGCGCGAGGCTGTACAGCTCCGTTCGCTGCACGGCCTCGTTCAAGCGCTGCCAAAAATCGAACACCGGGCGCCGCGCACCGAAGCGATCGATGGGCGAGCCGATCCAGCGATCGCGCTCGACGGCCATGTACAGATTGAAGCCGCGGATGCCGGCGGCCAAGCACGACAGCGCCGCGAAGCGATTGTCGTGCTCGGTGAGCGGCGGAAAGAACGGCGGGAAGCCCGCCGCTAGCTCGACCGCGAACGCCGGGTAGTCGAACGCATCCGCGCGCGTCACCACCTCGCTCGTGCGCTTCAAGATGGTGTCCGCGGAGCCTTCGGCCGCCACGTGGTAGTAGTCCATGCCCAAGCACTCGACGACTTTGCCCAAGCGGCTCGGATCGAGCGGCGTCGCCGATTCGCCCATGGGCAGGTTGTGACAAGTCGGCACGCGCTCCAAACCAGCGTGCGACAACGCGGCGCGGAACACTCCGAAGGCATCGGCGATGAGCGTCTCTTGGTACTCGGCCCAGTCCAGCTGGCGGCAAAGCGCGGGGAAGTCCTGGGCGTCGAAGCGCTTGGGTGCGGAAATATCGAAGCTATCCGCCGAGATAGCGTACGTGGAGCCGAGCCGCGCCGCGCTCCCGTAGCGCGCCTCCAAGAAGCGTTGGTACGCGGCGATGGAGTCGGGATGATAGTCCTGCTCGTAGACGCCGTCGCGGAAGTAGAGTGCGCCTTCGTTGTCCACCTGACAAAGCACGATGGGGCCCGCGGGCCACGTCAACGGTCCGAGCACGTCGGCGACTCGCCTCAGCCACTCACAGGCTTCGTGCAAGAGCTTGCGGCTGGCGTAGCTCGGCACCGGAAACGCTTGCGGTGGCATCGGCAAGATCACGCCCTCGCCCGCGGCCGAGCGCGCCTGACATTCGCGATCCCACAACACTCGCTCTGGCAAACCGAAGCCGCTGAGCTCCGCGTTGATGTGCGGGCCCGGTCGCACCAACGCATACAGCCCGAGCTCGTGGGCGATGCGCAAGAAGCGCACGACGTCCAACCGCGGATCGCGCGCGCCGAAGTCGAGCGTACCGTCGGCCGCTTCGTGCACGCTCCACGGCACGTACACGTCGACGACGGTGCAACCCATCTCCTTCATGGCTTCGAGGCACGCGCGCCAGCTGTCCGGCTCGAGGCGGAAGTAGTGCACGGAACCCGACAGCAGCGGCACCAGACGCTCTCCGAGCTGCACGCCTTCGCGCGTCAGCCTGGGACGCGGCAACGGCGAGCCCGTGTGCACATTCGCCACGTCGCTCGCGTCACCTACCGTGGAACGCGCGTCATGCGCAGAAAGCGGCGCCGTGGCAGTGGTGGAGTCCTCGCGGCTGGAAATGTGCACCGACACGGCGGGCACCTTAGCGCCTGCGTGCTTTCGCTGCTCGGCGAAATCCGCTAGAAGCGGAGTATGCGGAGGAGCCTTTGGCTCGTCGCGGCTGCCTGGTGGCTGCTGCAGCTAGGCGCTTGCGGCGATCAGCCGGACGCCAAGACGCCCCATGCCGTGCGTTCGTCACGCGCTGCCCGGACGCCGCGCGCGCGGCGAGAGAGGCCCGACGCGCCGGCCGTCCAGCGCTTGGAAGCCTCGGAAAATGCGGACGAAAGTCGGTCACACGCTCGCGGCGCCGGCGACGCCGGGGTGACGAGCGAGCAGCTGGCACAACGCTACGGCAGAGCCCGTGCGCTGACCGTGCTGCAGGGTAGTGGATCTTACTACGCGGACAAATTTGCGGGGCGCCCGACCGCCAGCGGCGCGCCGTACGAGCCGAATGGTTTCACGGCCGCGCACCGCACCTTGCCGTTCGGAACCGTGCTGCGTGTCACCCGTTTGGGTGGTGGCCAGCAAGTCTACGTGCGCGTGACCGACCGGGGTCCGTACGGACCGCGCGGGCGCATCTTGGATCTGTCGCGAGCAGCGGCCGCGCAGCTGGGCATGCTGCGCGCCGGGGTCGCAAAGCTAGAGGTCGAGGTCGTCGAGTACGGAGCGCAGAAGCCGCGCCGGCGGAAGCGTTGATGCGCCTGTTCTTCGGTGAGCTGTCCGTCGAGGAAGCGTTCGCGAAGGAGCGTGTGCTCGAGCGCGCGCGCGTCGCCTGGCGCTGCTTGCAAGAGGGCGACGACGAGCGCGCTCGTCAACTGATGGAGCAGATCGATCCGCGGCTCGCGTTCACGGTGCGCCACGACGCGCAGGGCGTTGCTTGCGCCGAGCTCACCGCGCTGGAAGCCGGCGCGTGGCCCTTGGCAGAGCTGCTGCTCGCGCAAGCGCCGTCGGCGCTCGGCTGTGCGCTGGCGCTCGGGCGTATGGCGGTGCCGCTGGTCGACGCGCTCGCGGAAGTGAAAGAGTCGCACGCGCTGGAGCTGGACGGCGCCACGCTGCGCGCGGGCTTCGGGCGCGGTCACCTGTTGGAATTGACGCTCGGCATTCCGGGCGGCAGTGGCTCCGAAAACGAGCAAAATGCCGCGGAAAACCTGGTTCGCGCGCTGGTCGGAGATCGCCTGTTCGAGACTTGGATTGGTGCCGTGCACGCGACCCCGGCGCCACGTCGCAGCTCGCTGCGCGTGCTCGACATCAACGCGCCGCGCACGACGCTGCAGTTGCGTGAGTTGTTCGACACCGTCGCGGCGGCGGTGCTGGGGGTGCTGCAAGGCTTGCCCGAGCACGCGCGCGCCGAGACCGACTTCGCGGAGCCGAGCGCGGGCAAGGTCGGCGGCGTCGATCACGATCCGCGCGCCGACTGGACGCTGCTCGAGACCGAGCCGCTCGATGACGCGCCCGGTCTACGCAAGAATGACTTGGTGTTGGCCAGCACTTGCACGCCCGAGCTGCTGCGTTGCTACTTGGACGGCTCGCCCTGCGCGTCGCGGCGCTTCTCGCGCGTCGGTGAGACCTACGTGTTCGTGAGCTACGAAGACGATGCGCGCACGATGCAAACGCGCGTAGCGCGTCGCGCCGCGCTCGAAGCGGCGTTGTGCGAAGCCGTCGCCGGTGTCGGCGCCGTCACTGGTGTCGGCTTCGGCGTGCGCACCACGTACGTCGACTTCGCGTTGTGCAATCTCGAAACGGGACTGGCTCGTCTCGTTGCAAAACTGAAAGCGCACGGCGCCCCCGCGCGCACCTTCATCCAGTTCTTCGACTCCGAGCTCGCCGATGAATGGCTATCAATCTGGCCAGACTCGCGTCTTACTGAGGGGTGACTTGCCGTACGCTCGAGTTCGGCTATACAGCTTCCGAAGCCGGACATGAGGCACGTAATCAAAAGACTCCTCGCGGCACCCGCGCTCCCTTTCGCGCTGTGCTTTGCGACCCTCGCTTTCGCTGAAAGCAATCATGCGGCCTGGGTGCGCGCAGCCATGGATTCTTTGCCCTGTTTTGTCGAAGATCGCGGCGATCCAGACAAGGCCGCGCAGTTGGATGCCATCGCTTCGGCCATCGCCGAGGTCAGTCACGAGGCGCCGCGCGCCCCGCGAGAGTGGGCGGCGCTCTTGCTCACCATTGGCTATCACGAGAGTACCTTTTCGCTACGTATTCAGCGTGGCCAGTGTAAACCCCACGAGTGTGACAATGGCCGGGCGCGCTCGGCGTGGCAGCTGCACAAGAATCTATTCACGGCGCCCATTTGGGATCAGCTGCATGGGATAGAGAACACACGCGTCCAAGTGCAAGCCGCGTCCGACGCCTTGAAGCGAGCCTATTTCACGTGCAGCCGCAGCGGCGTGCCGTGGCTTCAAGCCACGCTGAACGGTTACGCGGGACGGCGTTGCTCTGCAGAGTGGCCCGGTCTCGATCAACGGGTGTCGACCTTCAACCGCTTGCAGCGCGTGGCCCAACCGAAGAAGGCGGGTAAGACCAGCGCCTTGACCCCCGGCTCAGCCGGCGGGCGTCTGGCCTTTGCCGCGCAGGCGTTCCAAGACGCCCGGCTCCCCCAGCTCTTCGCACAGCGCCGAAAGCTCCGCCTCGGGGGCTCCGCGCCAGCACAGGTCGGAAAGCTCCTCGCGCAGCGGAACGTCGCGGCGCAACGTCGCCAGACGTCGGTACAGTAGCGACGTCTCCCGCATCGCCTCCAAGTTTTGCGACAGCACCTCGGCGCCGCGCACCTTGACACGCCAAGCGCTCGCGCTGTTCGGAATGTCTTCCAGGTGCACGTACTCGGCCAGCACCGAGCTCGCCGACTTCGCACCCCAGCGCGGCACTCCCGGAATGCCGTCGGCGGTGTCGCCAACGAGCGCCAAGTAGTCCGGGATCGACTCGGGCGTGACGCCGAACTTGGTGAGCACACCACCGGCGTCGAGCCAGTTGTTGCGCAAGCGATCCCAACACACGACCTTTTCGTCGACCAAGCATTGGGCCAGATCTTTGTCGGGTGACGCGATCACCACGCGCGTCACTTCCGGCAGCTGCGCGAAGCGATGCGCGGCGGTCGCGATCGCGTCGTCGGCTTCGAACTCGACCATCGGCCAGGTCACGATGCCGAGCGCGCGCGTCACGCGCTCGGCCAGCTCGAATTGCGAGTACAGCGCGGGCTCGATGCCGTCGCCGGTTTTGTAGCCGTCGAACAGCTCGTTTCGGAACGACTCGATCACGTGATCGAACGCGCAGGCCACGTGCGTGACCTCGCCCGAAGCGAGCCAAGCGGCGAAGCCGCGCAACAAGCCGCGCGCGGCGCCGACCTCTACGCCCGCGCGAGTTTGCGATGGGGGCACGGCGAAGAAGGCGCGGAACAGCTCGAAGGTGCCGTCGATCAGGTGAACTTGCACCCGCCGCAGGTTAGCGAGGAGCGCCGGAAAACGGCCGAAAAGCGTCACGCAGCCCAGCCCTAAGGCCGGCTTGGCCAATTCTCGGGAAATCTTCGCGAAGATACGTGCTTTGTTACTTGCGCTCGCGCGCTTTCCCGAGGAAAAATGGGCTTCAAGCGTCTAGAACCGACGCAAAGGTAGCAATTCAGATGCGTCTCCCTCACCCCTTGCTCTTGGCTTCGTTCGGCGTGCTGGTCGCGGCCGCTAGCTGCACCCTCATCACCGACGTCGATCGCAGCAAGATCCCCGACGGTGTCGCCGGCGTTCCCGGCAACGGTGGCGACGGCACGGTCTCTCCGGGTACTGGCGGTGACGCCGGAAACAGCAATGTTGGCGGCACGTCGGAAAATCCCGGCGGTGCTGGCGCTGGAGCCAACAGCAACGGCGGAGCGGGTTCTGGGCAGGGCGGCGCCGCTGGCGGCGACGGCGGAACCGGTACCGGCTTGGGCGGCGCCAGCGGCGGCGACGGCGGCACGGCCGGCGCAGCGGATGCCGGCTCCGGCAACCAGCCCATGGCTGGCATCGGCGGCGTATAACTCCCGGCAGTTTCGCGGAGCCGCTCCGGCGGCTCCGGCAACCCGCTGAAAGAATTTGAAAGGTCGCCGTTCCTTGGCGACGCTGGCTCAGTCTCAGCGAACGGGGAGCCTGCGGCGGCGCCGCAGCACGGCTCCGACCAGCAGGACCCCGAAGGCCCAGAGCGGCGCACCAAGATCCCTTGGAGTCCGTCTCGCAATGGTCGCGCCGCAGCCGTAGAGGGGGACGGACGTGCAAAGCGTCGCCGCGGCATCGGCTGAGTTCGGATCAGAACCGGTCGACAGCTCGTCGTAGTCGCCTTGTCCATCGCCATCGGCGTCCGAAGTCGCACCTTTGGCCTGCAATGCCGCGATAGCGGCGCGCAACGAATCGGTGTTCTCTGGAGCGACCGGGGCGGCCGCTTTCAGGATCATGGCGAACGGCTTGCTTGCCGGGACGCCACCGAGATTGGTCTGGTGACACAAGATGCATTGCGGAACGCACGGCAGGGAGGGCACCGCGCCCTTCAGCGCTTCAGGGAAAGGTGGGGATGCCAACCCACTCTTCGTTGCCGCGGTAATCAGCATGAACGATGCCGCAAGTACGAAGAGAGATTGAATGCGCATGGGCAGACCAACGACAGGCTGACGATTCAGGTCTTCGCGAGCTTCCGACGTCGCAGTAGGCCGCCAGCGACGACGGCCCCGACAATCCAAAGCGGTGTCGCCAGATCTGTGGGGGGCGCTTTGCTCGCGACGTGCGCGCCGCAGCCGTAGGTGGGGCCACAAAGGCTGTCGCCGGTCTGCGGATCGATGCCGTCCTTGAGCGCAGCGACGACACGCGCCACTTCGGGATCCGTGGACGCCTTCATGGCGTACGCGGCGAAGTCAGACTTCACGATCGGCACGCCCGCCGCGCCCGGAGGAGGTAAGGAACCGGACTGGAGCAGGTCGTTTGGTAGCTTTCGAGCCAGAAACGAACCTGCATCGCCGGGCACTTTGCCGTGGCAAACGACGCACGATGGCGTGCACGGCATGCCGGCAGCTTCTTGGAGCGCCGCCGGAAATTCCTCCGAGGCGCGCGCGCCGTTTGACACCAACGTCAAGCCGGCGACGGTGGCGAAGGCGAACAGGAAACGATGAAAGGAGTTTGACGCTTGCATCGTGCGGCTCAGAGGTAGACGTGCAGTTGGCCGAGGAGGGAGACGTCTTCCGCGGTGCGCTTGATGGCGTCGATGCGGACGTCGAAATGGGGGTAGATGAACCAAGCCAGCGACAGCCAACCGCCGACCTTGGGCTTTCCTTCACCGGCCGTGCGAGCCACGTTGTTGGTCGCGCCGACGACCGGCTTGACGTAGCCCTGATCGAGCATCTCACCCGTGAGTAGTACGTGGAAACCACCGAGCGGTTCGGTGTCGACCTGAACGAAACCGACGTAGCCGGCTTCGCGCCGTGAGGTGAAGATGCCGTCCACTTCGGCGAGCAGTGCCACCTTCTCACCGAAGCCCGCGCGACCCATGAGGCCGTGCACTTGGTGCGTGGTCTTGAGGTTGGCGTTCGTTGCGCGATCCGTGGCGGTGAAGGTCACGAGCGAGCTGACACCAAGACTGGCCGACGAGCTGGTGGCGTATTCGAGGTAACCGGAGTAGCCGCGGTTGCGGTACTTGTCCGGATTGACCTGGTAATTGCCGGCGATGCCCATGATCTCGCCGCGGATGGATTCACCGACGTAGGCAACGGCGACGCCGTGCTCTTGGCTAGACTCGCGGTCGGTGTTGGTGGCTTGGCGCACCCACATGGTGTGCTCGGGGATGCGCACGCCGAACGGGAGATTCAGGCGACCGGCGCGCACGATCAGCTCCGGCATGATGTCGAAGCCGATGTAGTGCGTGCGCGAGATCAGGTTCCATTGGTCACCCTGATTGGTGGTGATCTGGGCGCGCCGGGCATAGGGCGAGCCGGCTGCAACGCGAGCGCCGCCGATGCTGCCACCGATGGTGAGCTTCTCGAGGAAGCGAGCTTGCCCGTACACGTCGAGCATCATCGGGAACGTGCGGAACTTTCCGTCGCCCCCGACCGGCAAGATGTTCATGTGGCGGTAGGCGCCGCCGAGCAGTAGCCAGTCGGGCAAGGTGAAGGCGCCGAACATGAAGTTCGGAAACGTGGGCTCAGAAGGAGCGGCGGCGTTCGCGTCGGCGGCGGGCGCCGCGCTCGACTCTTCGCTCGACTCGGCTTTGTCTTCGCTGTCGGCGTCGCCTTCTTTGGCGTCGCCTTCTTTGGCGTCGCCTTCTTTGCTGTCAGCGGACTCGTCGTCGTCGAGCTTGACGTCTTCGGGTTTGGCTTTGTCGCCGGCGCCGGCCAGCTTGGCGCCAGCAGCGAAGCTCTCGGGACCGCGCAGCGCAATCTTGCGCGTGAGCGTTCGCTGATTCTCCCCCATCGCGCTCTCGCCCGACCAGTTGGTGCTGAGTGTGGCGGCGCTGATCATGCGACCGTACGCCGTCAACAGCTCACCACCGGATGGATCGGCGTGACACGCGGGGCACGATGGGTAACCGCGCTTGATCATCCACGCGTAAGCGTGGGCTTGCTTGGGGGCAAAGATCGCAAACAGCGGTAGCGCGATCAACGCCACGCGCAGAACCTTCAGCGCGGCTTTCGAGGGGTGCGCGGTCCAATTGCCGCGGCCAATGCTCTGCATGGGCCGAGACTTTTGCCGCGCCCGCGCCCGCGAGTCAACTTTGCTTTCCTTCGCCAGAACGGTCGTAGCCCCGCGCAAGATCTGCGTCCGGAAGACTGGCGACTTCGCACGTCGACGCAGGCTACGCCTGCTCCGCAAGACGCTTTCATAAGCCACAAAAAGCAACACCCACAGCGCTTGTGGGCGCTGCGGGTGTCGTTGGCTCGGGTCACCGTCGAGCGGTGACGTACGAACGGCGTCTTACTTCTTGGCTTCGATCTCGGCGTCTTCGACCGAGATGGTGAACTCGGGCTTCACGCATACGGCGGCCGGCTTCACCCCGAGGCAAACCTCGTTGGTGTGCTTCGTGTAGTCGAAC
>JBEQSW010000225.1:0-11555 GCA_040348565.1 Myxococcales bacterium
GGTGAGCGCGACGTTGCTCGAGAAGCTGAAGCGAACGAAGCTCTGCACGTTGGCGTAGATGCTGCGCCCCTCTTCGATGGCGGCGACGATGGTGGCGAAATTGTCATCCAGGAGCACCACGTCGGCGACCTCGCGCGCCACGTCGCTGCCGCGAGCGCCCATCGCCACCCCGACGTCCGCACGCTTCAGCGCGGGGGCGTCGTTCAGACCGTCTCCGGTCATGGCCACCACCTCGCCGGCGGCTTGCAAGCGCTCGATCAGCCGCAGCTTGTGCTCGGGCTGCATGCGGGCAAAGATGTTGGTGCTGGCAATCAGCCGGTCCACCTCGGTATCCGACCCGCCCAATGCGTGGCCTTCCACGACCCCGCTGCCCTCGATGCCGACGGTGCGCGCGATGGCGGCAGCGGTCTCGGCGTGGTCGCCGGTGATCATCGCCACTCGCACGCCCGCACGCTTCGCAGCCAGAACGGCGGCTTTGGCCTCGGCGCGAGGCGGATCGCCCAGCGCCACGAGCCCGATGAACGTTAGCTCGGTCTCGGCGGCGGCGGCTCCGCGAGCCAGCGCCAACACCTTGAGCCCGTCGCGCGCAAACGCCTGTACGCGCTCGAGCACGCGCGCGCGTTCGGCGTCTTCCATGCTCGAGCGCGAGACGATCGCTTCCGGTGCCCCCTTCAGGAAGGCCGTCGCTTGTCCGTCGGGACCAATGACGGTGACGCGCATGCAGCGCCACTGGCTATCGAAGCCACGGCTCGATACGCGCGGGTAGGCTTGGCGGAGCGCCGCCACGTCTGAGCCGCGCTTGCTGGCGTACGCCATGAGCGAAAGCTCCAGCGGATCCCCGGCGCCCGAAGCCGGGTCCGAATCGTTGGCCAGCACCATCGCCAACAGCGCGTCTTCCTCGCGTCCTGGCGCGTCCAGGCCTTCGACGCTGAGACGGTTTTCGGTAAGCGTACCGGTCTTGTCCGTGGCAATGACCGTAACGGAGCCCAACGCTTCGACAGCGGCCAGGCGACGCACGACTGCCTGACGGCGCGCCATGCGCTGCACGCCCAACGCCAGCGCCAGCGTCATCATCGCCGGCATGCCCTCGGGCACGACCGCGACCCCGAACGCCACCGCAAACATCAGAATGGGCAATGGATGCGACCAGCCCTGAACGGCAAAGCCAGCCAGCATCATGGCCACGCACAGCACTGCAACCACCTGGGCCACCCGCCGGCCCAGCTCGTCCACCCGCTGCTCCAGCGGCGTTTTGGAGGTATCGATGGCGCCGATGGTCGCCGCTAGCTTGCCCATGTTGCTGTCACGACCGGTGCGCGACACCGTCATCAGCCCACGACCGTGCGACACGAGGGTGCCGCTCAAAAGCTCGTCGCCAGCGGCTTTGTCCACCGGTAGCGACTCACCGGTGAGCACGGACTCGTCCACGCTGAGCGACTCTGGATCGCCGACGATGCCGTCCGCCGGCACCCGCTCGCCCGCTTCGAGTCGCACTAGATCGCCGGGGACGATCTGGTCGGCGTCGAGCCGTTCGAAGGCGTTGTCGCGCAATACCCAGGCGCGCGGCGCGCCCAAACGTTGCAGCTCGAGCAAGGCCTGCTCGGACCGGTATTCTTGAAGCGCGCCTAGCCCGGCGTTCAACGCGATAACGCCCGCGATGGCGAGGGCTTCGAGCGGCGCGCCGACGCCGCCGCTGAGCGCCCACGCCCCGAGATCTACCGCCAACGCCGATAGCAAAAGATAGATGAGCGGGTTCTTCAGCTGCGCAATCACGCGCAGGGCGATGGGGCGCTTCGGCTTGGGAGGCAGCGCGTTCGGGCCGGCCAGCAGCAAGGCAGCCCGAGCTTGCTCGGCGCTCAAGCCCCCCGCTCGTTGCTCGCCATGGCGCTCGGATGGGGGGGAAGCTTCCGAAACCGACATGTAGCGACGTCAGGGTGCAGATTTCGCGCCAGTGCCGCCGCGCCGTTATCTGACGATCCGTCCGCACTTGGACGCAGTTTCTGCCGACAGGCGCAGATTTTTCGCGCGGCGTTCGAGACGAGCCGCACGTTTCGCGAGCATCCCGGTGGCGGCGCGCTCAATGCGGGGCTGGCACCAATAGTGCTCTCTCGGAACTCATGATCCTCTGCGGCACCGACCTGTCGATCGCATCCGAGCCAGCCCTGAAGGCGGCAGCGGCCCTGGCCCGCAAGCACGGCGAGGAGCTGCTTCTCGTCACGGTGCTGGAGCGTGCCAAGCCCAACGACCAAGTTTCGGCTGACGTACAGCTCGAGCACGAAGCCAGCGAGCTACGCCGGACGTTCGACATTCCGGTCGAAACCCTGATCGCCCAAGGCGTGCCGGAGCAGCAGTTGCTGCAGCTAGCCAAAGAGCGCGGGGCATCGCTGATTGTCGTGGGCGCGGAGGGTGCCAGCAAGCGCCTGCGGCGTTTGGGCAGCGTCGCCGAGCATTTGTGCCAAGCCGCGGAAGTGCCGGTGCTGATAGCGCGCGACGCCGATCACCTGTTGCCGTGGAGCCAGGGCGCAAGGCCCTTGCGCGTGCTGGTCGGCTCGGGCTTGGGTGATGCCTCACGGAGCGCGCTCTCGTACATCGAGGGCTGGTCCGATCTGGTGCTTACGGTGGCCCACATTGCTTGGCCCTACGGTGAGCACTACCGGCTCGGTGTCTCGGGGCCGATGCCGCTCGATCATCTGCGCCCGGAGGTCCACCATCAGCTGATCGGGGATCTGGGCCGTTGGGTAGCCAGCGTGCCCTGCCGCAAGTCCCCGACCCTGAGCGTCACGCCGGGCTGGGGGCGCATCGATTCTCATCTGGCGCAATTGGCCCAGCAAAAGGAAGCGGATCTGCTGGTGGTCGGCACGCACCAACGGGGCACCGCCAATCGACTTTGGCACGGCTCGGTTTCTCGCAATACGCTGCACGAGGCGAACGGCAACGTCTTGTGCGTGCCGGCGCGCCACGCCGCCGCTCACACCGGCCCAGCTCCGTCGACGGTGGTGGTCTCCACCGATTTCTCGCCGCTCGGTGATCGCGCCATTCCCTACGCCTACGGCCTGCTCGCGCGCGGGGGCGCGGTTCACCTCGTGCACGTCGTCGAGCACCTGGGCGAGGGCCAGCTCGCGGCGTTGACGGCAGACCTGGTCGCCCGCATTCCGGCCGACGCCGAGTCGCGCGGCATCGTGACCGAGACTCACGTGCTGGAGGGCGGTGCGGCGTGGCTGGCCATCTGGCAGCAGGCCAGCCGCTCGAGCGCGGATCTGATTTGTATGGCGACGCACTCGCGCGACGCGGCGGCCAGCATCGTCCTGGGCTCTCAGGCGCAGGCCCTGCTCCAGCATTCTCGCGTGCCGGTCTTGCTGGTGCCCCCGGACCGCGAGAGCTGAGCGCGGTCAGCCGCCGTAGCTTTCGAACAACTCGCCCCAAGCGGTGGTGCGCTTCCACGCCTCGAACACCCGTGCATCCTTGAACGGCCAGCGGTAGTAGTCGTGGTAAAGCTCGCTGCCCAAGGCGAACGCATGCACCAGCGGAGTGTGAAAAAATAGCTTCTGCATGCGCTGCAGCGGGCCGAACCACAGCAGGTGACCCACGCGGCTGGCGGCGTTGTTGCCCACGGAAAAGCCCCAGCTTTCGCCGCTAAAATCATCCCCTACGAGCTCGATGTCACGCGGGTCACCGACGCCCAAGCCATCTTGATGAGCGAGGCGGATGTAGCCGATGGACATCGGATCGAAGCCCATCAATTTGGCTGCGACCGCGTCGACCGCCACCTGGTCGGCCCCGGCCAGCATGCAGTTTTTGACGACGGGATGCATCGTGCGGGGGCCAGGACCATTGCCGGCGGTCGTGCCGTCGACCAACGCGAACAGGCCGGGGTGAATTTCTTTTTGGATGGCCAGCAGATCGACCAACGTTTCGTGGATCCAACTGTGAGTGTAGTGCCGCTTGCTGCTCAGCAGGCCACCGAAGGCGTTCTTCATGGCGCCGGTGGTCGTCGTGTAGATGTGGCACTTCACGGTCGGCAGGTGCACCACGTTCTTGCCGAAGAAGTAGTCCGGCAGCCGAATTCCCTCGGGGTAAACGCGATGCAGCGCCCGCATGCGAGCTCGGGGCCGATATTCGACCCACGCCATGTCCTCCGGCTTGAAATTGTAGCGCAGAGGCACGCCGTGCTTGGCGCAGACGGCGCGATAGTGATTGAGATCTTCGCCCTTGAAGGCATTGGTCACGACCGTCTTGTTTTGGACGCAGCTGAGATCGTCGAATCCCGCGTGCTGCAAGGCCAAGATCGCGCCCTCCAGCTGCCAGGGCGTCGTGTTGGCCCCCGGAAACGGGTAGTGCCAAGAAATGTTGTCTTTGAGGATGGTGCCAGCCTCACGCTGGAGCGCCTGACGCATGTCGGCGAGGCCGCACAGGCGCTCGATGTCGTTCAGCACGGTGGCGGGGGCTACCCGCAAGACAGCGACTTTGCTCTTGGCCATAGTGAAGCTCGAAGGGGCGGGCCGACGCTTGCGAGGGCCATGCCACGCGCCTCGCGCGCAAACCTTGCGCACCGCGCAGACACTGCGCCACCATCGGGGCACCGAACCGGCGTACCGGCGATTTTCGGCGCGGTACACCGCTTGCTTTGAGGACGGCCAACAGGCAAGCCATGAACACCTTCAAACACATCCTGGTCCCGACCGATTTTTCGCCCTCGTCAGAGGCCGCCATCGACGCCGCCATCGACCTGGCCCAGCGCTTCGACGCGAAGGTGACTCTGCTGCACGTCTGGCAGCTGCCCATTTACCCGTACATGGAAGCGATGATGAACATTGCCGCGCTGACGAGCGAGGTAGAGCGCGGCGCGGCCGAGGCCCTGGAGAAGCAAGTGCAGCAAGTGCGGGGCCGCTTCCCGGCCGTCCAATCCGTGCTGCAAATGGGTTTGCCCTGGCAAGCGATTCTCGAGCTCGTGAAAGCTCAGCAGGTCGACTTGGTGGTGATGGGCACGCACGGCCGCCGCGGGTTCGAGCATTTGATGCTGGGCAGCGTCGCCGAGAAGGTCGTGCGTCTGAGCCCGGTGCCGGTGCTCACCGTGCGCGGCCCGGTCGCAACCTGAGCCGCCGTCCCCTGCCCCTCGACTAGTCGGGATCGAAAACGATGACTGCCGCCAAAACCGTCACGACCGCGCTCCGAGCTCTGGCCGTGCTGCATGCCTTGGCGCTGGGTGTCGTCGGCTGCGGCGGCACGTCGAACGGTGGTGACCAGCAATGTAGCTACGGCGGCAAGCTGTTCGACGTGGGTGACCGCTTTCCCGACACCGACGGCTGCAACACGTGCAGCTGCGGCAGTGACGGACGGGTCAGCTGCACCCTGCTGGCGTGCGAAACCTGCGAGTCCGTGCAAGCAAGCTACGCCGACGCGATCGAGGAAGCCAAAACGTGCGACCCCGAGCGAACCGACCAGTGCACGAAGCTGTTCGCGGAAGGGCTGGCTTGTGGCTGCGACACCTTCGTGAACGTCGAGCAGGAATCAGCGCTGGCCGCCGCGCAGGGCGCGCAGCAGCGCTACGAGGCCATGGCCTGCGGCGAAGGCATCGTGTGCGGCCCCTGCCGCGCTCCGGTGAGCGCGTTTTGCTCGGCCGAAGGTCGCTGCGAGCCGCTCTTCGAGGACGGCGAGGCCGCCTGCAAGGTCAACGGCGTCGTCTACAAGAGCGGCACCAGTGGCATCGCCGATCCGGTGAGTTGCAACCAGTGCCAATGCCAGGACGGCCAGCTCGCCTGCACCGATATCGGTTGCCCGATCGACTGCCCGCCCGGCACCGCTTTCGGCACTCAATGTGCCCAGTGTGGCCCCACCGACGCCTGCCAAGTCGTAGAGCACGCCTGTTTGCCGACCTGCAGCGACACCTGCGAGCAAGGCGCCTGCATCGACCAGCTCTGCAAGCAAGTCTGCGGTTGAGCTCGCCCTCTCGTTAGCACGGTCCTTGCTTCATTGGTTGCAGGTCCTGTTTCGGCGCATTGCGCGCAAGCCTTGCGCAAGAACCAACCCATGCTGCGAAAAAACCGCGCCTCGCGCTCACCCACGCCTGTTATCGCCGCTTTCGCCTTCGTCGCGCTCGGCTGCGGCGGGGTGCCCGATGAGTCGGCTCGCCTCGGCGACACTCCTGGCTTGGTCGCGGGGGCGGGCGGCACGGCACCCAGCCCCGGCGGTGCTGGCGGCAGCAGCGCCGTCAATCCGCTCGGTCGTGCTCGTTGTCAGTCACCTTCGGGGGTAAGCGGCTCCCCCAAGACGACGCAACAGGCGCTCGATTTGCTGAACGCTCTGCCCAAGCCGACCGGCGTCGCCTGCTTCTTGGAGAGCCTCGATCGCCCGCTCACCGTCTATGCGAGCAGTAGCGCCTTCAGCGCGCAGCCGGCCCTTTCACCGCAAAGCCCGCGGCTGTTCCTCAAGCAAGGCGACTTGTGGCTATCGGTGGTCATCGACGGTGACAGCAGCTTCCTGATCGAGTTCGGCGAAGAAATCCCGGCTGAGCAGCCGCGCTCGGTCAAGGGCGAGCTCGAGCTGCCCATCGCCCAGCCGGTGGCCCCCAGCGCTCCCTACGATCGCGTTCGCTATGGGCAGGGCACGGTTTGCGGCCTGTGTCACTACGACGAAAGGGCCGAAGACGGCCGCTCCGCCGTCAACGCCTTCTCCTCGATCGCCTTTCGACCGCGCGCCGACACCCGCGTCGCCATCGACAGCCTGAAGAGCGCGGCGGCAACCTGCGATTGGCAGACCGAGCCCCACCGCTGCGAGATGCTGGCGGCAGTGTTCGACGGTGGAGCCGTCGAGGAAGTGCCCTTTCCGGAGACGATGTCGACGTTCTTTTGAACGAGCTCGTTCAGTCCGGCAAGCAGGTGAAGGTGGTGGGGCTGCACAGGCGCGAGTCACAGTCCAAGCCGTCGCGGCAGTCCACGCAGCGACCGAAAAGCTGGTCGCAGTGTTGCCCGGGGCAATCCGTGTCTTTACGGCATTGCACGCAGCCGCTGCCGTCGCTGGCGCACAAGCTGCCAACGGAGGAAGTCAGGCACTCTCGGTCTTCGTCGCACTGGTAGCAGACGAAGCGATGCTCGTCGCAGCCGTGTTGCCCTTGACAGGCGTCGTCGTCGCTGCATTTTTTGAGGCAGCGATTGGCGAGCGAATCGCACGCATAGCCGGCCTCACAATCGGCGGTCGTGACGCAAGGCACACAGCGATGCCGAGTCGGCTCACAGCGGGGCAATGCGTATGCAGCGCAGTCCGCGTCTTCGTTGCACTGCACGCACAGGCCGTCGCTGCAATGCAGGTCGGCCGGGCAGGCCGCCACGTCGCCGCACCCAGTCGAGGAGGCCCCGGCCTCGGCACTACCGCCCGAAGCCGTGCCGCCCGAAGCCGTGCCGCCCGCAGTCGTGCCGCCGGCGGCCGCACCGCTGGCAGGCGTGCCGCCAAGTCCGGACTCCGCACCGCTTCCCGCCGTGCCGCTGCCGGCAACGCCGCCGAACGCCGTCCCGGCGGTCGCGCTGGTTGCACCCGCGCCCGCCACCGGCATGTCGAATTGAAAGCGCTCGTTGCAGGCCGAGCTGCTGACGCCAAGCCCAAGGGCGACCACGAGCCCCGAGCCAAAGGCGAGCCTGGTGAGCGAGCGCTGGAGCTTCACGGCTCGGCCGCTAGTGCTTGTGCCTCTTTGGCGGCAAAGCCCCGCGGATAACGCGCCAAGTAGCGCTTGGCTTCACTGACTTTGGCGGGGTCGCCGGTGCTCACCATCAGCCGCATGCGCTCGACCAGCGCGTTCTCGGCCAGCGCGCTGCGCGGAAAGCGCGTGAGCAGCTCTTGATAAGCTCGGAGGGCGCCGCTGACGTCGCCCTGCCGCCGCCTGGCGACGCCCTCCGCAAACAAGTCGTTGGGAGCGGCCAGCGCCGACGCCCGCTCGGCCTCGCTGCTAGCCGCGGTCGCGCTCGTGGCGCGCGTCGGCGGCGCCGCGCCATTCATGGGCTTGTTGGTCGCACCGGAAGGCCTGAGAGAAGACGCGCCGGGAAGGGCCGCCGCCGGCTCGGCCCCGACGGGAGCCTGCGGTTGCGATGGCTCGACGCCGCAATCGGCCGGCCAATACTGTCCGGCTTTGACCGCGATGACTCCACCCGGGGCGCGAACCTCGACCACACCTTCGGACACTTCCAGCCGCGTGCGCGTGCCGCCGCCGCAAGCACCAGCTTGGCTCAGCACGCTCAGTCGGAAGCGCGTGCCACGCACTTCGACCTCGGCGTCCGGCGTGGTGACGATGAAACGCTGCCCTTGACTCAACTTGGCGACGTGGGCGGAGAGCTCACCCCGCTGCAACGAGAAATGCTCGACCGCGCCTTGGCTGTCGACGCGGAAAGCGCTGCTGCCCGCCAGCGTGACCGACGTGCCGGTCGAAAACTGCAAGGCTGCGCCACCGTCGACCGGCGTCTCGATGCGCTGGCCGGCTTGCAGCGCGGCGCGCGGCCCGAGCGGCAACGCCTGCATTCCCGCTTGCAGAGCTGCGCCCTCGCCCGAGGGTGAAACGTTGATGAGCACGCGCGCGGACGCGGCGTCAGCGTGCCCCGGCCAGCGCGCGATTTGCACGCCCAGTACTACGACCGCCGCCGCCGCCAGCGCACCGCCCACGCCGACCCAGCGCCGGCGGCGCGTGCGAGCCCGAATGGCGCGTTCGATGGTAGCGACGCTGCGCTCACGCTCACGCTCGACAAGGCTGGGCGTAGCGCGCGGCAGGTGCTTGCCGATGAGCTTGGCGGCCGCTGACGCGTAGCGCGGAGTGTTCATGTCTCCTCCGCGTACGGCCGCAGAAAGCGCGCCAGCGCCTGATCGTTCTGGATGCGCTCGTGGATCTCGCGGCGACCGCGCACGAGCCGGCTTTGGGCCGCCGCTAGCGAGACGCCCGTGATCTGTCCGACCTCTTTGAGGTCGTAGCCATAGACGTCGTGGAGCAGGAACGTCCACGCGCGGTCCTGATTCATTTGCTCCAGCTCCAAGCGTACCCGTTCGAGGGCTTGGCGGGCAGCCACGGATTCGGCGTGACTCTTGGTGACGGAGGGCGCGTCCTCGGCCTGCACGTCGGCAAACAGCCGGCGCTCGACGCGACGCCGGCGAATGGCCTTGTAGGTGGCGCGCGCCGCAACGATGGAAACCCAAGCATCGAGCGGGCATTCTCCGCGAAAGCGCTCGATGGTGTCGACCAGCTCGAACAGCGCGCGCTGGGCGACGTCCTCGTAGTCGCTGTCGTGCGGGCCCAGCAGGCGGGTCAGGGTGCGGTCGAGCACGGGCCTCACCCGCCTATAGAACGCGCTCGAGAGGCTGGGGTCGCGCGCCTTCAGGCCTGCCAGCAGCGTGCTGTCGTCGTTGCTGGCCGGACCCGGTCGTTCGCTGTCCGGCGGAGCCGGAACGAGCATGAGCGGGGCGCGGACAGCGGGAGACATTCTGAGGTGTACTTTAGAGTGCAGCGGGGAGCCCCGGAGCAGGCAGCCAGGGGCCTAGAACCGCGCCCGAAAGCCTAATTCCGCTACGGCGCGAAACGGAGGAACCACCGCGACCCGGTCTCCGTGAGTATAAATTTCGGTCTTTCCGGCCAGCGCTTCGATTCCAACCGCGGCCATGAGCCCGGCGCTCCCAGAGATGCGGACGCCGCCTTCCGCCAGCAAGTCCGCGCCGGGCAACCAGCGGCTGCGGCGGTCGGGGATGATGTCGTCTTCGGAAAGGTGAGAGGCATCGAAATAATTGGCAAAAGCGTCGAAGCGCGCGCCAAGCTCGAAGCGTTGGGTCGCGGGCAGGAGAGCGACGGCCATGCCGGCTCCTAGTTGAGCGGTCCGGGTACTGGCCTGTGCCAAAGGGACGTTGCCGCTGCGAGCAGCCACGAACAAACGCGCCCACAACGGCCCGGTCCACGCAAAGCGAAGCGCGCCGCTCGCTCCCAGGCCGCCAGCGGTGCCGCGCAGCCCCGAGCTAACGATACCGGCGAACTCGATGCTGCTCCGGCTAGGCTCCATGCGGCTCTCTGCGGCCGGTGGGCCCGAATCGGTGCGGGGCGCGGTTGGCTCCGGCTTGGGTGGGTTGAGAGGAGGAGCCGGAGCAGAAGCAGGAGCAGGAGCAGGAGCAGGAGCGGGAGCGGCCTCGCGCGGCGTTGCGTCAGCCGAGAACATGCTGGCCACCGCGAAGCCCAGCAGCCGACCGCGCTCGACGAGCTCGCGCTGTGGGCTTCCGTGGCTATCGCCAAAGCTGATCTCGCGGTCGACCCAGCGCTGGTCTTTGGAGACGTAGCAGTGGACGCGCGCCTTGTTGTCCGCTGAAGAGACGGTGAGCTCGACCACACCGTCGGCGTTGGTTGCTTTCGCGGCGCTCTCGGCATCTGGCGGATCGCTGATCGCGGATTCGAATTCGAGATCAGCTTCGCTGCCCAGTACCCGACGCGCGGCCTGCTGAAATGCCGTCACCAACGGGTCGTCCGCGCAAGAGCCGGCAGGGCACGCGTTCGCTCCCGGTCCGATCACGATGACGATGAGCACGGGAGCCAGCACGTGGAGATAGTGTAGATGGCGCCTGAGGCTTTGTCTCTGTCAGCACTCGTGTGGGTTGCAAACGCCGTTTTCGACGCGGCACAATTTTCGTGAAAATTCTGCCTGACTCGCACGCAGCCAAGGCACCTCGTGGAGATGTTCGTTAGCCACGCTCGTTTCGCTTCACTCCTGCTCGTTGCCGCCAGCCTCGCCGCCTGCGGCAGCGGCCCCGGAGATTCGACCGGCAGTGCCTGCCCCACCGATTCCACGCTGACCTACGCGAGCTTTGGGCAAGCGTTCATGCAAAGCCATTGCTTGGCGTGTCATTCCGCCGCTGGGCCCGAGTCGCCCAAGCTCGATACGCTGGCGCAAGTGCAAGCCGTCAAAGGCGACATCGACCGCTCGGCCGCCGCCGGCCCCAGCGGCGTCAACACGTACATGCCGGAGGGCTCGTCGGTCCCCGAAGCCGAACGACGCAAGCTGGGCGAATGGCTCGCCTGCGGCGCGCCCGAATAACGCGCCCCCGCCCCTCCGCCCCCGGTAATCTCGCCAAAAAACGATCCGCTAGACGCCCCCCGCACCCCCGCGCTACACCTCGCGCCTCCTCATCGCACGAGTGGCGGAATTGGCAGACGCGCCGGATTTAGGTTCCGGTACCGCAAGGTGTGGGGGTTCAAGTCCCTCCTCGTGCACTACAGCGAAACGATTCAGAAAGTCGGCGACACGAAAATCGATTCTTGAGTGAATCGGTCAAGGTTGCCGACGATTTGCCGACGATTGAACCTCGACTGGTGCTGGTCGACGCTTAGTCCCACCACGACTTCACGGCGAATAAATCGCCCAGCTCGCTGTTCAAGTACTCACAGGCTGCCTCCGCCGCGGCGGAGCGGTAGCTCAGCGCTTGGTCGCCAGCCAGTTCGCCGATGGCGTCGACGACGTAGTACTCGGCCCCGCTCCCGTGCGCCAAGCTGGCATCAAGTAGGGCTGAGGTCACCGGCGAGATTGAGTCGTAGATCACGACGTCGGCCC
>JBEQSW010000241.1:0-8139 GCA_040348565.1 Myxococcales bacterium
GTTCACATTGACGGGCGTAAAGATGCTCTTTGCCGCCGGGGCGATGGCGTCCACGGTGAAATCGACGGACGTCGCGCCCGGCGCCGAAACCGTGAACTTGTAAGTCCCGACGGCGCGTCCCACGCGCCCGGAAATCTGCGCGTTGCCGGAAGCGTTGGTGGCCGCGCTGGCGACCGCGTAGGCGCCGGCCGAAGCCGTGACCGTGACGGCCGCACCGGCGACGTTCGCGCCGTTGCCGTCGACCAAGTGCACCGTCACCGACGTGAACGAGTTGTCGACGGCTGCATCTGGCACCGCGCCGCTGGTCACGCTCAGCACGCGATCATTCGTCAAACAAGCGCCGGAAATGCAGCTCTTGTCCGTGCCGCAGACGAGGCCGTCGGTGGCATTGGCGTTGCTGTCGTTGCACGTGGGTGGGTTCGTGGCGCAGTTGAGCGTGCCTTTGTGACACGGATTCGTGGGTACGCAGGAGTTGCCGTTTTGACAGGCCACGCACGAGCCGGCCGTGCAGAAGTTGTAGGTCGCATTGCCCATGCACGACGCGCCTTCGTTGCCGGCGAGCTGCGTGTCGATGCAGTTGGGACCGGTGGCGCAGTCTTGTTGCCCCTGATGACAGACGTTGCTCGGCGTGCAGGCGCCGTCTTGCACGCACGAGACGCACGCCCCGTTGCTGGTGCACACCTGGTCGGTGCCGCTACCGGTGCCGGCGGGGGCGTTGCCGGCGGCGTCGCAGCTGGGGCCGTTGGCGCAGCTCACGGTGCCGGCTAGGCAAACGTTGTTCGCGTCGGGCTGGCAGTCGTCACCGACTTTGCAGGTGACGCAGGCGCCGCTGCTGCAGACCTTGTCGGTGCCGCATTCGACGCCGTCTTCGGCGTCGCCCAAGCTCATGCACACGGGCTTGTCGGCCGCGTCGCAAACGATGGTGCCGGCTTGGCAGGGCTCGCCCTGCACCGTGCAGTCTCCACCCGGAACGCACGGCTCGACCGTCGGCATGCCGCCTTGGCTCATGCCGCCCGCGTCGTCTCCGCCCATGCCGGGGCCGGTGGTGCCACCGCTGCCGCCATTGCCGCTGCTGCCGCCGCTGGGGCCGGGGCCGCCGCCGCCTTCACCGCCAGCGCCGACCGCGCCTTTGAGGCCGCCCTCTTCCGTCACTTCGGCCGGCTCGGCGCACACGCCGTCCGCACACTGCTGGCCCTTGAGGCAATCCAAGTCCTTTTGGCACTGATTACGGCACTGCAGGTCGATGGCGCAGACCAGTGGCTCCTGACAGTCGGACTTGAAATGACAGGCCGCTTCGTCGTCCAACTGGCACACGTTCGAGTCGTCCGTCTTGACGCAACGCTGGCCGGCGGGGCAATCGGTCGTGACCTCGCACTCTTGGTGGCAGAGGCCGAAGCTACAGACCAGGCCGCCGTTGCAGTCGCTGTTCAGCGTACAGCCCTTGGCGACGCCGGCTTTGACCGGGTCGTCCCCGCAGCCGCCGAGCCCGAGCGTGGTGAGCAGCAAACCAGCTGCTGCCACTTTCCCGAGCGACCCCAAAACGATGTCCAGTTTGAGCCAAGCGAGCGACATGTACGAGCCCTTCCGAGGCAAGGTGCAAGAGGACGAACGTGAGCCCTCTCGCTCCCGAAGACGATCGGCTACACCTATCATTCTCCCCAATTCGCGGGAAGGGAGAACGTCGCCGTGAAGGCGGCTCGGCATGATACGGTGGACGACGAGTCACGTGATTTTGCGAGTTTCGGCAATGTTCGGTCGCATTCGGCAAGGTGGGCGCGCTTGGCAAGGCGTTCCGTTCGCAGCGTTGGTGCTGAGCGCGGTCTCGCTGTTAACAGGCGTAGGTGGTTGCGGCAGCACCGAGAAGTCGACGCCGGAGCCGAGCGCTGGCGCGTGCGTTCCGGGGCGCTCCATCGCCTGTACCGGTACCGACGGCTGTGCGGGCCGGCAGATCTGCAGAAAAGACGGCGCGGCCTACGACGTGTGTGTTTGTGCAGGTGACGAAACATTCGCCAGCGCCGGGCCTAGCTCCGGTTTGCTAGGCGCCACCTGCAGCGACGCGCGCCAGTGTCGCAAGGGGTTTTCATGCCTTCCCCCCACGTCGGACCTGATTGGGGGCGAGGGCCCCAGTGCCGGCTTGTGCGTGCTCGACTGCCAGGCCGACTCTAGCGTCTGCGAAAAGGCCGATCCGGATACGACTTGCGTGGTGCTGGCCGGCAACGGCACCGACGACACCTCCGACGACACCGCGCTCTGCCTGCCCAAGTGCACCCTCGGCGACCCGGCCGCCAACGACGACAAGTGCCGGGGCCGCATCGACCTGGTGTGCAGCGAGCAAACGGCCGGCACCGGCCTCGGCTACTGCCGGCCGGCTTGCCGCAGCGACTTGGATTGCGGAACGCGCGTCTGCGACCTGCGCACGGGCTTGTGTGCCGACACCGCTCCCGCCGGAGACCCCATCGGCAGCGCCTGCAACCCCGCCGAGCCCACCTGCTCCGGCGGCTGCGTCGATCACGGCTCCGACTGGGCCGAGTGCAGCGGCGTCTGTCGCCTGAACACCCCCGGCTGCGGCCAAGCAAGCTCGAGCGGCCCTCCGTACGACTTCTGGTGCTTCCTCGATCCGTCCAACCGCGGCGGCGAAGGCGACCTTGGCTACTGCACCCACACCTGCGACTGCAACGACGACTGCGGCCGCGCCGACGCCGTCTGCGAACCGCGCAAATCACTCACCCCCGACACCGGCCGCAAAGGCATCTGCGCCTCCAAAATGTTCGCCTCCGGCGGCGCGCGGCCCAACCTGCCGTGTCCGTGAGCGCGCACACCCACTCGAAGAACGTCAGGGCTCTTTGGGTTCCTGGGGCTGCCAATCCGCAGCCTGAATCGCAGAAGCTTCTGTTGCGGATCCAGGCCACCTTGTACGATCGAGATTTTTTCACAGGGAGGACGGGAGGACGGGAGGACGAGACAGAGGCGAGAATTTTTGGGGCTCGCGCTGTCGCCAGCGAGCCCGCAGCAGCGTCGCGGGCTCAGCCTCCAGCTTTCTCTCGAGGGAAATATTTTTGGTTTTGGTCCTCCAAAAACAAAAATGCGTTCTCGCCTCCCGTACTCCCGTCCTCCCTGTGAAAAATCTCGGAGGAACTCGAGAGGGGCTGTCAGAACGGCGGCAGCCCGAAGAGGTCGCCCGGCTTGGCCTGACGACGCCACGGGAGTTTCTGCAAGCGATCTGCGGCGCGGCAGCCCCTCGTGATGCGTGTCCGCTGTAGTGCGAGCGTGACCGCTACTCGTCGAACACGATGTCGACGTAGCCGGGTGGTGGCAGGTGGGGGCCGACGGCGTTGAAGACGTGTTTGGCGACGTGTTGGTGGTCGACTTTGCCCGGCTTCGTTTTGAGCTTGATGGTCGGGTGCGGCTCGAGATCGCGCTCGGGGTTGAAGGTGCGCAAGAGCTCGTAGCCGGTCAGCTCCGGTAGCTCCGTCAAGCAACGCTCGAGCGCGGCGGTGAGCTCGGCGGGCGGGGCGGCGCCGGGCTCCGCAATCAGCGTGCGTTCGTGGTCGTCGGGAATGGCGGCGACGTAACCGACGAGCGGGATGGCTTGGCCGGCGGCCAATTGTCGGACCTCGGCGGCGGTGAGCACCAGCTCCGAGTCGGCGCCGGCGTCGATCACGACGCCGTGCACGTTCTCGTCCAAGGTGCCGCTCGCCATCTCGAGCGCGACGCCGCCCGGCACCGAGCAGAACTCGAGCTCGCCCTCGCCGGTGCGCCAACCGAGCTGCGCCGCGATGGCGTCGAGCAGGGGCGGGCTGGTGAACAGCGCCGCGAACTGCGGACCTTCGGGCGTGGGCAGGAAGTGCGGCAAGAGGCGCAGCTCACCCTCGATCTTCGTACGCTCGCCAGTGGTGGCGCCCGCCAGCGGCTCCGCCAACGGAATCAGCAGATCGGCCTGCTCGAGCGCTTCCAAGAGCGCCGCCACGTCACGGCGGAAGCCTCGTCGCGCAAGCTTGACCTTCTCGACCAGGTCCGGGCCACCGCCCGAACCGCTATCCTGCCCAATAATCTGCATGAAACGCGCGGCCTGACTATCACGGCCGAAGCGTCCGCGCACGGTCTGGCTGCGCTTCCGCCGTGATAGTCTGGAAGCCCCCGATGGTCCCTCGCGTGCTCCGTAGTTTCTACCCAGAGATTCTGCCCTACCGGACCGGTTACCTTCAGGTTTCCCAGGTTCATTCGCTCTACTTCGAAGAGTCGGGCAACCCCCAAGGCAAACCGGTCGTGTTTCTGCACGGCGGACCCGGCGGCGGCACCAGCCCCAAGCAGCGCCGCTTCTTCGACCCCGCGCGTTACCGCATCGTGCTGTTCGATCAGCGCGGCTGCGGCAAGAGCCGACCCCACGCTTCGCTCGAAGACAACACCACGTGGCACTTGGTCGCCGACATCGAGCAGCTGCGTCAGCACCTGGGCGTCGAGCGTTGGCAGGTGTTCGGCGGCTCCTGGGGCAGCTCGCTCGCGTTGGCTTACGCCGAGACGCACCCCGAGCGCGTGAGCGAGCTGGTGCTGCGCGGCATCTTCTTGCTTCGGCGCTGGGAGCTGGAATGGTTCTATCAGCAGGGCACGGGCATGTTGTTTCCGGATGCCTTCGAGCCGTTCGTGAATCTGATCCCGGAGGCCGAGCGCGGTGACCTGATCGGCGCGTTTCATCGCCGCTTGACCAGCCAGAGCCCCGTGGAGCGCCAAGAGGCGGCGCGCATTTGGAGCGTTTGGGAAGCCAGCACCAGCCACTTGCTGCAAGACCGCGACTACATTCAGAGCGCGGCCGGCGACGAGTTCAGCTTGGCCTTCGCCCGCATCGAGGCGCACTACTTCGTCAACGGGGGCTTCTTGCGCAACGAGCAGCAGCTGCTCGAAGACGTGACCAAGATTGCTCACTTGCCGTGCGTGATCGTGCAAGGCCGCTACGACGTGGTGTGTCCGGTGAAGAGCGCGTGGGAGCTGTCGAAGGCTTATCCGGGCGCGGATTTGCGTATCGTGCCCGACGCCGGCCATTCGGCGTTCGAGCCGGGCATCGTGCACGAGCTGATCAGCGCGACCGACCGCTTTGCCGATCGGAAGAACCCGTAAATGAGCGTCGCGGGAGCCTTTTTTACGGTTCGAAAGCTGCTGTCGCCACGGGCCCGGCGCTCGTGGGTCGGGCGAACGCGCGCTCACATCGAGCTGCGGGATCTATCGCAATCGGAGCTGCTGCTCTTTGCCGAGCGCGTTCGGGCCGCCTTTGGCGAGCTGGTGCGCATCCGCGGCGTCGAGCTCAACGCGCCGCTCCGTCGCCTGATCGTTGCCTTCGACGACGACGCCTACACGTTGTCGGAGCTGCTGGCCGTCGTCGAACAGGCCGAGCGCGCCGCCGGGGTCGACAACGCGCGTTTCAAAGACGAGATGTGGGAGCACCCCGGCGACTCCGAGACGATCGAGCGCTTGCTGCTCGGCTTGTGCGCCGACGCGCTGGGCGCGGCGACGGCGCTCAGTCTCAAGTTTTCGCCGCTGCCGGCGTCGCGCATCGGCGGCACGCTCGGTAGCTTGTTTTCGATCGCGCAGACGACGTCGCGCCTGCGCAAACCGCTCGACGACCGCTTTGGGCCGCAGCGCTCCGATTTGATGCTGGATCTGGCCGCGGCGGCCGCCCACGCCGCTGCCCAGCGCCCGGGCAGCGCCTTCGTGGAGCTGGCGCACAAGTTCTCGCGCTTCGGCGAGGCGCAAGCGCGCCGCCGCATTTGGGAACAACGCGAGCAAGAGTTGTTCGCGGTCCCGGCCGAAACCCTGGAGTTGCCGACGAGCGAGCCGCGCCCGCGCGCGCTGCCCCGCGGCCCCATCGAAGAATACGCGGATCGGGCTTGGATGGTGTCGTTGGCGGGCTTTGCGGTCAGCTTCTTGACCACCCGCAGCGTGCAACGCGCCGTGGCGGCGTTGTTCGCGGGGTTGCCCCAGCCCGCTCGGCTCGGGCGCGAGACGTATTGCGCCGAGCTGTGCCGCGCGCTTTCGGCGCGTCAGGCGCTGGTCGTCGACGCGGAGGCTATCCGTCGCCTCGATCGCATCGACTGCTTGGTGCTGGAAGGCGGCTTGGTGGCGCGCGACCGCTACGAGGTGCGCGAGCTACTCGTGATCAGCACCGTCGACGAAGCGGAGATTCGCCGCACCTTGATGGCGCTGCTCGATGTCGAGCGGCCGATCGAAAAGCGCACGGTGGGCGAGTACACGTTCGGCGCGCTGGGCGTGCTGGGCTGCCCGGTGCCCGACGAGCTGTCGCCCGGTGTCTCGGATTTGGGCCGGCGCGGCGGCTTGGTCGTGGGCTTGCTGCAACAAGACGTGCTGGTGGCGTTGGCCGAGGTCGAGCTGATTCCGCAAACCGGCATCGACGAGCTCATCACCGCCGCCCACGAAGCCGAAATGCGCGTGGTCGTGGCCGGCGCCGACGAGAGCGTGCTGTCCGGTATGCCCGCGGACGACACCATCGGCGGTGGCGAAGACTTGGCGCGCGGCATCCGGCGTTTGCAGCGCGAGGGCCGCGCCGTTTGTCTGGTGACGACCAGCCGCTCGCCGCGCGTCGAAGCAGATTTGACGATCGGTTTGATGCGCGAGGGCGAAGCGCCGCCCTGGGGCGCCCACGTGATCTGTCGCGACGATTTGTCGGACGTGCGTTTCTTGATCCACGCGGCCGTCGCCGCGCGTCAGGTCGCCAAGCAGGGCGTGAACATCGCGCTCGGCGCGGCCACGTTGGGCGCGCTGGTGTCGGCGGGTGGGGTGCTGCCGCTCACCGCCCGCCGGGTGATCGCGGTCGTCAACGCCGCTTCGTTGATCTCGATGGCCAACGGCGTGCGCGGCTCTTTCTCTTTGGCGCGCCGTGCGTTGCCGGCGCCGCGCGACCGCACGCCGTGGTACGCGCTCGACACGCGCAGCGCGCTGGTCAAGCTGCGCACGTCGGAGCAAGGCCTGCTGCGCCGCGAAGCCCAACGCCGCCGCCGGCCCAATTTGCTCGACACGCGCTCGCGCACCAGCGAGCTGGTCGAGGCCATCACCGACGAGCTGTTCAATCCGCTCGCCCCGTTGTTGGCGGCGGGCGCCGGCTTATCGGCGGCGGTCGGCTCGTTCGGTGACGCCGGCATGGTCGGCGGCGTCGTGGCGTTGAACGCGCTGATCGGCGGCTTGCAGCGCTTCCGCACCGAGCGGCGGCTGCGCGAGCTGTCGCGCGGTCAGCGCCGCTACGCGCGCGTGCGCCGGGGCGCGGCGTTGCTGGATCTGCCCGAGCAAGAGCTGGTGCGCGGCGACATCGTGGTGCTCGAAGCCGGCGACGTCGTCCCGGCGGACTGCCGGATTCTGTCGGCCGAAGCCCTGGAAGTCGACGCCTCGGCCATGACCGGCGAATCGCTGCCAGTGCGCAAATCGGCGGCACCGTCGTTCGAGCCGCATGTGGCCGATCGCAGCTCCATGCTCTACGACGGCACCGCCATCGCCGCCGGCCGCGCGGTGGCGCTGGTGGTGGCAACCGGCGAAGAAACCGAAGCGCGTCGCGGCGCCAGCGCCGTCAAGCGCGACCCCAGCCGTGGCGGCGTCGAGCGGCGTTTGCGCTCGCTGATTCAAATGACGGGGCCGGTGGCGGCCGGCGCGGGTGTGGCCCTCATCGGGGCGGGCTTGCTGCGCGGTCGCAAGATGGAGGAGCTCGTCGGCAGCGGCGTGAGCCTGGCGGTGGCGGCCGTACCGGAAGGCCTCCCGCTGATCGCCACCGCCGCTCAATTGGCAGCCGCTTCGCGCCTGTCGAAGCGCGGCGCGCTGGTGCGCAACGTGCGCAGCATCGAAGCGCTGGGGCGCGTGGACGCGCTGTGCCTGGACAAAACCGGCACCCTCACCGAAGGCCGCATCGAGCTCGGCTCCATTTCGGAAGGCACCGCCGACCCACCCAGCGTCTACGGTGAAAGCGAGCACCACGTGCTGGCCGCCGCTTTGCGCGCTGCCCCCGAGCCGCGCCTGGGCAGCAGCCGCATGGACCCCACCGACGCCGCGCTCTATCGCTCCGCCGAAGCCTTCGGTGTGAAAGCGTTCGATGGCGGCAGCGGCTGGTTGCGCCTGCGAGAGCTACCGTTCGAGGCCGATCGTGGC
>JBEQSW010000248.1:0-4679 GCA_040348565.1 Myxococcales bacterium
CGCATTCGCCGCAGCCTGGCGGGGCGACCACGCCTGGCCGTCGACGACGCCGGGCAGACGCTGCTGAATAGCTGGGTCACGCTGACGCGGCCGCTGGTGACGGCAGAGGCGCCCGAGGTTTTAGCCACGCTCCGGAGCCGACTCGCGAACTTCAGCCGGGCCGAGTAGGCTCGGCCCGCCCATGAACGAGCGCGCGCCGGCCGCCGGCAACATCGCTGCCACCGTCTTCCAGGACCTACGGCGCGCCATCTTGAGCGGCGAGTTCGCGCCCGGTGAGCGTCTGCCCGGTGAGCGCGAGCTGGCCCAAAAATACCAGACCAACCGCAACACCCTGCGAGAGGCCGTGCGCCGGCTCGAGCACGCGCGGCTGGTCACGGTCCGGCATGGCCAAGGCGTGACCGTGTCCGACTTTCGCAAGACCGGCACGATGGAGCTTTTGCCGCCGTTCCTCGAGAACTCGAAGGACCTGGGCGAGATTGCGCATTTGCTGGAAGACATCTTGCCGGCGCGCCTGCTGGTGCTCGAGTTCGCCACCAAGCTTGCCGCCGAGCGCGCCTCGCCCCAAGACGTCGCGCGCATCCGCGACATCACCGACTTGCTGATCGCGGCCTTCGAGCGTCGGGACCCCGTCGTGATCGCCCACGGCTTTCAGCGTTGGCTGGACGCGCTGATCGAAGCCGGTCATTCGGTGGCGGTGCGTTGGATTGCCAATCCGTTCTTGGACGCCTACCGCGAGCTGCTCGATCGTTTCCCGGCGCTGTGGGTGCTCGAGCCAAGCTTTCCGCAGCACCTGCGCGACGTGGCAAGCTCGATCGAGCGCGGTGAAGAAGAAGGCGCCATCGTCGCGTTGCGCGGCTACTACCAGCGCGTCGACCGAGCGTTGATGCAAACCCTTTCGGGCGTGATGAAGGCCAAAGGCTAGTGCAGCGCAAGTGAGATAGCATCAACCTTGGGAAGCGGCGCTGCACTAGTCGGGTCCGGGCTCCGGTAGAGGCGCGCTCGACTTGGTGCACCAGAACAGCACCGGCCCCGGCTCACGACCGAGCGTGGCCAACACGTGAGCCGCGGCCTTTGCCGAATAAGTCTCGTCCAAAATCGGAAACCCGGCGTCGGCGAAACGCTGGCGCGCGGACGCGCCGGCCGGAGTGCCGTGCGGATAGCCAGGCCCCAACTGGTCGGTCACGACGGTGATCGGCAATAGCTCACGCGCGCCGAGCGCGAGCGAGGCGTCACCAACCAGATTTGCCAGACGCGCCAAGGCTTTGGTCGCGAGCCCGACCACCCGAGCGCGCCGCGACAAGGGCCAAGCGGCGATGCGCACGGCGTCCAGCGCCGGAGCCGCCGCGCCCAAACCGAGCCGCTTCCCCAGCGACAGGCCCGCCAGAATGCCGGCGCTGGTAGCCGCCGACCCGATCGGCAAGACGATGCGCGCGGGCGCTGGGCATTCGCGGCGAGCCACCTGTTGCTGCAGCTCGAAGCCGGCGGCAACGTAACCGAACAAGCTCTCCGGGCTCAGCGAAACCTGCGACAACACTTGCGCAGGCCGCCCGTCGCGCTCGTCTTGTCGGCGCACGCGCTCGGCCGCCACCGGCAACAACGACCAGTGCCCGATCTCGACGACGCGCGCGCGCTCGCAGACGACGCGATGACTGCGCTCCCCGTCGCTGGTGAGTGGCTCTGGAAAACAGATGGCGCCCGGCTCGAGGCCGACGCTCGGAGCGTGCAACGCGGTAGCGACGGCGAAATTCGAGCCCACCGCGCCCGACGAATACACGCGCGCACGACCGCGTGCTCGCGCTTCACCGAGCAAGTGCTCCAACAGCCGCAGCTTGTTGCCGCCGTAGACAGGTGACGACAGATCATCGCGTTTGAGCCACAGCTCGCCCGAAGCCTGAGCCGCCGACACCACGCGCGCCCCGTCATCGACACGCGTGGGCCAGGCTCCGAGAGCCACCCAGGGCACGCTCGCGCGGAGCGCAGGAAACAGATCGAACAGCACGCTCATGCGAGCACTCGCCGCGCCCTCGCCGGCGCCTTCACAAGGTACTACTGCTCTTGAGTCCACTGTTCTTTTGTTCAAAGAGATGCTAACGACCGAACGGCGTGCGCGGCCATCCGTGGCCGCGGCGCCGCAGCACCATGGCAAAATCCTCAAAGGCATCGCGGGGTTCCGTGAGCAAGCCGCGAGCCGGCAAAGCGTCGCTCCGGCTCGTAAAAAAGGTCGTCCCGGCCGCCAAGGCTGTCGTCCGTTCAGCTGCAACGGCAAAAAAGGCCAAAGCCACGCCGTCCCGGGCCAAGCCGGCAACCAAGACGGTTGCGCCGAAAGCAAAGGCGCCGAAGGTCGTTGCCCAGAAAGCCGTCCCGGCCAAGGTCGTTGCGCAGAAAGCCGCGCCGGTGAAGGTCGTTGCGCAGAAAGCGACCGCGCCCAAGGCGGTTGCGCCAAAAGCCAAGCCGCCCGCGCCGCGCGCCGTCGCGCAGAAGCCCGCGCCGGCACCGGCGCCCAAGCTAAAAGCGCTGGTGGCAGCTTCCTCGCTGCTCTTCGAGCGCCTCGCTCCGGCCGAGCAACGCGCTGTCAAGCTCGCGCTCAGCGGTCAGCCCACCCTGCTCGAATCATCGCCGCGCGCCCGTGACGCGGCGTTGTTCGCCGCCGCGGCCAGTCTGGCACCGCACCCCGTCTTGGTGGCTTCACCGCTCGCGGCGGAGCTGTTCGAGCAAGCGGCGAGCATTGCCGGGCTCGACGTCGTCACGTTGGGCGGGTTCGCGGCGCCCGCGGTCGTGGCCGCCAACAAGAAACGTCTGCTCCGAGGCGGCAGCTTGCTCGTCGTGGTCGAGCCGGCGCAGCTGTTCGACGCGACCTTGCGTGAAGCGACGGCTGGCGGTGAGCTATCGCTCTTGGGAGTCGCGGCCGCTCACGCCTGCTCGGAGCACGCCCACGAGCTGTCCCCGGCCTACCTGAGCCTGCGGGAGGCGCTGTCGGCCTTCCCCGCGCCGGTGTTGGCCACCTGCACCAGCACTTCGGCGCGCGTGGTCGGACAGATAGCGGAAGCCATCGGCGCCGCGCCCGCCGCGGTCATTCAGGCCGAGGGGGTCGAGCTTTTGCGCGCGGCGCAAGTGGTGCGCGCCTCGGAGCGAAAAGCCGCGCTATTTGCCGCGATTTTGAGCTACGGAGCGCCGGGCATCGTGCTCACCGCCACCTCGCAAGAGGCCGACGGCGTCTTCGCCGAGCTGTCGGCGCGCGCGGTGCCGTGCGTGCGCGCGCACGCCGGCATGGCGCCGGCCGAGCGCAGCGTCGCGCTGTCTCGCTTCGCCGATCCTCACGAGCGGCTGGTGCTGGTAACGCAAAGCCCGCACGCCAATGCCTCCGGGCTCGCCGGTTGTCCCGAGGCAAGCCAAGTCTTGAAGTGCGCAGCGCCGCGGCCCGACCTCAAGTTCGTCTTGCACTACCAAGCGCCGCTATCGCCCGAGCAGCAGTTCGAAGACTTGGCGTGGCTACCGGCCGGCGCGCACTCCTTGGTCTTGGCCGACTCGAGCGACGCCGCCTTGGTACAGGCGTTGCTCGCCCAACAGCGCATCAAGCCCGCCGCCATCGAAGCCATGGCCCAAGCGTTGGCTCAGATTCCGGACGACCGCCCCGCCTACGCCGACACGCTGGCACTACGGGCCGGCACCAGCCGGCGCAGCGCCGAGCGGGTGCTGGGCGCGTTCGCCGATCGCAACTTGATCGTGCGCGACAACGGACGCATTTCCCGCAGCGTGGGCGTCGAGCAACTAGCGACCGAAGGCCGGCTGTTGTCGGCCCGCTTTGCGGCGCTGCGCGCCGCCGACACCGCGCGCGCGGAGCTGGTAGCTCGCTACGTCACCAGCCGCCACGGCAGCGCGCCGCAAGCCAGCAGCAACACCGCGCAAGACCAACGCCACGTCAGGGCTTGACCGCGTCGTAGCGGCGCAGCTCGCACTCGATGGCACCGTTGAAAACGAGCAAAAACTTGTCGGCTCGCAACGGCAGGTCGAACCCGCGCGGCACGATCAGCGCGCGCTGGTAACCTTCGAAGCGGCGCAGCGCCGCGTTCAAGTCGCCGCTCAGGCTCGCTTCGCGGCTGAGCCGCTCGCCATAGGGCGGGTTGATCAAGAAACCGCCGTGGTCGGCGCTGGGTACGCTGCTGGACAGCGGGGCAAGCCGCAAGTTGACGCGCAGCCCAGCCGTTTCGGCGTTGGCGCGCGCGGCTTCCAGCGCCGCCGGGTCCGTATCCGAGCCCAACAGCGAAAACTCGAGCGGCCGCGCCAGGCTTCGTGCTTCCTCGCGCAGCTCGCGAATGGCGCGCTCGGCGCTGTCGTCGAAGTCGGCCCACCGCTCGAAGCCGAAAGCCTCGCGCGCAAGACCCGGCGCACGCCGCGCCGCCCACAGCCCCGCTTCCAGCAGTAGCGTGCCGGAGCCACACATCGGATCGACCAGCGGCGACGCCTGGTCCCAACCGGAATAGCGCACCAAGGCCGCCGCCAACGTCTCTTTGATGGGCGCCGCCCCCTGCTGTTTGCGAAAGCCATGCTCGTGCAAGGAATCGCCCGAGTAGTCGAGGTACACGGTGGCGCGGTCCTTCACCAAGTGAACGAACAGCTGCACGTCGGGCGCGGCGCGATCGACGTTGGGGCGGGCTCCCAGCCGCTCGCGCAGCTGGTCG
>JBEQSW010000274.1:0-18732 GCA_040348565.1 Myxococcales bacterium
CTTGCAGCAGCTCTTCCGTCCGCATGCTGGACGCGATCATGTTCAAGATGACGCCGATGCTATCCATCAGCTGGTCCAAAAAGGTCAGATAATTGGGCGAAAACAGCTTGAACGACGCCAGCTCGATCACCGCCTTCACTTCGCCCTCGAACAGCACCGGCAACACCAACACGGAGCGGGGTGGCGCGGCGCCCAGCCCGCTCGTGACGTGAATGAAGTCCGGCGGCACGTCGACCAGCAAAATGCGTTTCTTCTCGAAGGCGCACTGACCGATCAGCGTCTCTTGCAGGCGGTAGCGGTTGCGCGGGGTCTTGCGACCGCCAAATCCATAGCTTGCCAAGAGCTGCAGCCCCGGCTCGCCCTTGGGCTCCGCATCCATGAAATAGAAGCCGCCATGCTGCGCGTCGACCAGCGGCGTCAGCTCGGACATGATCAGCTGGGCGATGGACACGATGCTGCGCTGGCCCTGCATCATGCTGGAGAAGCGAGCCAGGTTCGTCTTCAACCAGTCTTGCTCTTGGTTCTTGAGGGTGGTCGCCTTCAAGTTGTCGATCATCTGGTTGATGTTGTCGGACAAGACGGCCACTTCACCCTGGGCTTCGACGGTGATGGAGCGCGTCAAATCACCCTTGGCCACCGCCGTCGACACTTCACCGATCGCCCGAACCTGCGACGTCAAATTGCCGGCGAGCTGGTTCACGTTGTCGGTCAAGTCACGCCAGGTGCCAGCAGCGCCCGGCACCTTGGCCTGTCCGCCTAGCTTGCCTTCGATGCCCACTTCGCGCGCCACGGTGGTGACCTGGTCGGCGAAGATGCGCAACGTGTCGGTCATGTTGTTGATGGTCTCGGCCAAAGCGGCGACCTCGCCCTTGGCTTCGATCACGAATTTCTGGCTCAAATCCCCGTTGGCGACGGCGGTCACGACCTTCACGATGCCGCGCACCTGCTTGGTCAGGTTGGAGGCCATGCTGTTGACGTTGTCGGTCAAATCTTTCCAGACGCCGGAAGCGTTGGGCACGCGCGCCACCGTGCCCAGCTGACCCTCGATGCCCACCTCACGCGCCAAGGTCGTGACTTGATCGGCGAAGGTGCGCAGCGTGTCGGTCATGTCGTTGATGGTCTCGGCCAGCGCCGCCACCTCGCCCTTGGCCTCGATCACGAATTTTTGGCTCAGGTCTCCGTTGGCCACCGCCGTCACGACCTTCACGATGCCGCGCACCTGCTTGGTCAAATTGGCGGCCATCACGTTCACGTTGTCGGTCAAGTCTTTCCAGGTGCCGGAGACGCCCTTGACGTTGGCTTGGCCGCCCAGGCGCCCCTCGGTGCCCACCTCTTTGGCGACGCGCGTCACCTCGGCCGCGAACGAGTTGAGCTGATCGACCATTTGGTTGAAGACGTCCTTGATTTGAAGGAGCTCGCCCTTCACGTCGACGGTGATCTTCTGAGTCAAGTCACCGCCCGCGATGGCGGTCGCGACTTTCGACACGTCACGCAGCTGCACCGTCAAGTTCGCGGCCAAGCCGTTCACGTTGTCGGTCAGGTCTTTCCAGGTCCCATACACGCCCTTGACGTCGGCTTGGCCGCCTAGCTTGCCTTCGGTGCCCACTTCCTTGGCCACGCGCGTCACCTCGGCCGAGAAGGAGTTGAGCGTATCGACCATGGTGTTGATGGTATTTTTCAGCTCCAGAATCTCGCCCTTGGCGTCCACGCTGATCTTCTGCGACAGGTCGCCGCGCGCAACGGCCGTGGTCACCTTGGCGATGTTGCGCACCTGGGTGGTCAAGTTGGCGGCCAGCACGTTCACGTTGTCGGTCAAATCTTTCCAGGTGCCCGACACGCCACGCACCTCGGCCTGACCGCCCAGCTTGCCCTCGGTGCCGACCTCCTTGGCTACGCGTGTTACTTCGGCCGCGAACGAACGCAGCTGGTCGACCATCACGTTGATGGTGTCTTTGAGCTCGAGGATCTCGCCGCGGGCGTCGACGGTGATCTTCTTGGACAAATCGCCGTTGGCGACCGCGGTCGTGACGTTGGCGATGTTGCGCACCTGCGTCGTCAGGTTGGCGGCCAGCACGTTCACGTTGTCGGTCAAATCTTTCCAAGTGCCGGACACGCCCTTGACGTCGGCCTGGCCGCCCAGCTTGCCTTCCGTGCCCACTTCCTTGGCCACGCGCGTTACCTCGGCGCCGAAGGAGTTGAGCTGATCGACCATCTTGTTGATGACGTCTTTGATTTGCAGAAGCTCGCCCTTCACGTCGACGGTGATTTTCTGCGTCAAGTCGCCGTTGGCGATGGCGGTCGCCACCTTCGACACGTCGCGCAGCTGCACCGTCAGGTTGGCGGCAAGGCCGTTCACGTTGTCGGTCAAGTCTTTCCAAATGCCGGACACACCGCGCACGTTGGCTTGCCCGCCCAGCTTGCCTTCGGTGCCCACTTCTTTGGCGACGCGCGTCACCTCCTCGGCGAAGGAGTTGAGCTGATCGACCATTTTGTTGATGACGTTCTTGATCTGGAGGATCTCGCCCTTCACGTCGACGGTGATCTTCTGGGTCAAATCGCCGCCGGCGATGGCGGTCGCCACCTTCGACACGTCACGGAGCTGCACGGTGAGGTTCGAGGCCAAACCGTTCACGTTGTCGGTTAGATCCTTCCAGGTTCCGTACACGCCCTTCACGTCCGCCTGACCGCCCAGCTTGCCCTCCGTACCCACTTCCTTGGCCACGCGGGTGACCTCGGCCGCGAACGAGTTGAGCTGATCGACCATTTTGTTGGTGACGTCTTTGATTTGCAGAATCTCGCCGCGCGCGTCGACGGTGATTTTTTGCGTCAAATCGCCGGTCGCGATGGCGGTCGCCACCTTCGACACGTCGCGCAGCTGCACCGTCAAGTTGGCGGCCATGGCGTTGACGTTGTCGGTCAGGTCCTTCCAAGTTCCGTAGACGCCCTTCACGTCCGCCTGACCACCCAGCTTGCCTTCGGTGCCGACCTCTTTCGCGACGCGCGCCACCTCGGCGCCGAAAGATCGCAGCGTATCCACCATGGTATTGATGGTGTTCTTCAGCTCGTAAATTTCACCGCGAGCGTCGACGGTGATCTTTTGAGAAAGGTCGCCATTGGCGACGGCGGTCGTCACCTTGGCGATGCTGCGCACTTGCACGGTCAAGTTGGCGGCCAGGCCGTTGACGTTGTCGGTCAGGTCTTTCCACGTGCCCGAGACGCCCTTCACGTCGGCCTGACCGCCCAGCTTGCCTTCGTTGCCGACCTCTTTCGCGACGCGCGTGACCTCGGCCGCGAACGAAGAGAGCTGATCGACCATGACGTTGATGGTGCTCTTCAGCTCGAGGATCTCGCCCTTGGCGTCGACGGTGATCTTCTGCGAAAGATCGCCCTGGGCGACGGCGGTCGTCACCTTGGCGATGTTGCGGACCTGTGCGGTCAGGTTGGCGGCGAGACCGTTCACGTTGTCGGTCAGATCTCGCCACGTGCCCGAGACGCCCTTCACCTCGGCCTGCCCGCCCAGCTTGCCCTCGTTACCCACTTCTTTGGCCACGCGCGTGACCTCGGCGGCGAAGGAATTGAGCTGGTCCACCATCGAGTTGACGGTGGTGCCGATACGCAAGAATTCGCCGCGCACCGGTCGAGCATCGATCTCGAGCACCATTTTTTGCGACAGATCTCCGCGCGCGACGGCGGTGATGACGCGCGCGATTTCGTTGGTGGGTGCGACCAAGTCGGCGATCAGCTGATTGACGGCGTGCATCCCGGTCGCCCACGAGCCCTGCGTCAGGCCGAGCGACGCGCGCTCGTGCATGCGGCCGTCCTGTCCGACCACCTTGCCTACCCGCACCAGCTCACTGGTCGTCTGCTGATTCATGGCGATGATGTCGTTCAGCAGCTCGCCCACCCGGCTGAGCGGGCCATGTTTGGAAGAGCGAAAACGCGCTGTCAGATCGCCGCGACGGAACGCCTCCAGCACGTCAATCAAATGGTCGACCTCCGCGCGACTCGCGAGCGGCTGACTCTCCCAGTCGGGCGCGCTGCCGTGACCATTGCTGGCTTTGCCGGCATGGACGCCATTGCGGGCACCATTGCCGCCGTTGGGCGGGGCGTGGCCGGCGTGCGCGGCTGAATCTCCTCGCTGCCCTGGCTTGCGCTTGTTCGCGCGCTTGGGGTTCGCCGGACGCGTTTCGTGACCGTTGGCGAGCACGGGCCTGGTTGACATGGTCCTTCTCCAGCAGGGGCAGTCGGCCTCGCTGCGAGCGCGGCTGACTGGGCGGGTGGCGTTGTACAATCCTAGTCGGAAGCGCAGGATCACGCGAGGATGCCGCTCGAAAACGGAGAGAGGCAGAATGCCTCTGCTGACGCTTTTTGCAACGTGCGCTCACCGCACACGGAGTTGGTCTTCTCGGCGCCGGCGCCAAGCTTCGACTTGGCACAATCGATGCTGAGCAAACGGCGGGGCCATGTTGGCAAGCCGCAGCTCACGCTTCGAACGTGAAGATTTACAGCGCTTCTTGTTCGAGCATGTGGAGAGCTACGAGGAGCTAGAGCTGGTCGTGTTCCTGCGCCGACAGCGTGAGCGTGAATGGACCGCCAAAGAGGCAGCAGCAAGCCTCGGCCTCTCCGCGATCGCGTGTCTTTCCGCTCTCGAAGCGTTGGAGCAGCGCGGTGTGGTGGTGAAGGGAGCGACGCCGGGCATCTTCCGCTACGAGCCCTACTCGATGGAAGCCGCAGCGCGGCTCGCCCAGCTCGATGCCTTCTACCGCAACCAGCGGCTGGCAGTCGTGATGTTGATGAGCGTCAACGCCATCGAACGGCTGCGGGTGGCGACGCTCCATCGTTTCGCCGACACGCTGCGCCTACGCGATCGCAAAGGATGAGGCTACGACGCCGTCGTCGCTCACTCGTTTTCGCGGAGCAGTCCGCCGACGCGCAGGACCCCACTCGCAGTCACGATGTTGCGCTCCCATTTGGCATGCTCGCTCGGAGACACCTGAACCTCAGTGCCGCATCTCGGGCACAGGAAGGCGCCTGGCGCCGGCGGCTCGTGCCATTGGTGCCCGCAGCCCGTACAGGCGAGCATGTAGTGCACGGGGGGCGTGCATAGCTCGCAGAACTTGCCTCGTGCCGGAACCATGGCGATATCCGACGTCAGCATCCTCAGTCAGACGCAGCGAGTAAAGCTCATTTCGTCTTCGGTGGCTGCCGCTGGGGCCGCGGAAGACTTAGACAGCGCGCTGAGACGTGTTCATCTGACGCAAGCGCGTCAAGGGCGAGCTGGGCTGATGTAGCGCCCGCGTTTCAGCCCAGTTTTCCAACGACTGCTTCACGTATGCGATGACGATGGCCAATGGTGACATGGCCGGATTGGTTGCATCACTCGTTCCAAGTCGTCGTTGCCCAACCTCCGCCGTCGGCACGCTTGCTGCACCGTTTATGGTCATGCCAGCAAAGAACCTGGAAGCTTCGGGCGACCTCGGAAGGGCGCCGCGCGCGCGATCGTCGAGCGTGGATCCGTTCGCCGTGACGCTACCGGCCACGGGCGAAACCAAACCTACGCCGAGCTCCGCGGCCAAGACCGCGGTCGTCATCAAGAGCGCTACCGCCCGTGCGCAGGGCCTGCGCGGCGTCTTTTTGACGTTGGCACAGCAGCATGCGGAGGCGGCAGCCTTGCTGGCGGCCTTGGAGACGACGGAAGATCCGCACGCGCGCCGCGAGTCGTGGACCAGACTTCGAGTGGCGCTGCTGTCGCACGAGCGCGCCGAGACCGAAGTCGTCTATTCGACGCTGCAGCGATTCGGGCTCACGCAACCGTTGGCGGGCGAGCACGAGCACGCTGCCGCCAAGCTCGAAGAGCTGATTGGCACGGTGCAGCGTCTGGATCCGAGCGACCCGCTATTTCTCGCTGAGGTGGCCCGGCTCGCCAGCTACGTGCGCAGCCACGCCGAGGAAGAAGAGAACGTCTGGTTCCCCGCCGCCCAGGCCATCCTGACCGACGGGCGCCTGGAGCAGTTGGAGACCACTTTTCTGGAGACCCAAGGTTTGGTGCGAGCCGAGCTGTGAGCCTCTGCTACTCGCGGCTGGAGCACACTCGAGTCAGCTCGGCACCGAACAGGAACATCTGCGCCGAAAAGTAGGCCCACATCAGCACCACCACGACGGAGCCCGCGGCGCCGTAGGCCTGACCGACCGCCGCGTGCCCCAGATACAGCCCCACCAGCCAGTTGCCCACGTTGAACAAGGTCGAGGTAACCAACGCCCCGCGGGTGATGGCCGGCCAGCCCACGCGAACGTCGGGCACGAGCCGGAAGATGACCGCGGCGACCCCAGCCACCGCCAGCCATGAAAAGACGAGCTGAGCCGCTTGAATCAGCACGCTGGTCGCGGCGCTGTCGGCGAAGGGCGCCAGCTCGAGCGCGGACAGCAACGCGCGCGAAGCAAACACCACGAGCAGCAACGGTCCCGCCGTCAGCACCCAGACGAAGGCGTACAGACGGCGCTGGAGATAACTTCTCACGCTGGCTCGAAAGCCCGCCGCCGCCCGCTCGTCGACGTTCCACAATTGATTGAGCGCGACCCGCAGCTGCTCACCCAAGCGCGAGGCCGCGTACAACGCGAGCACGAAACCGACCAGGCTGGCCGCGGTCCCGGAGTCGGTCGCTTGTTTGACCCAGCCCTGAACGGTCTCGGCCGCCTGGTTACCCATGGCCGAGCGCGTGATGCGCAGCGCTTCTTCCAACGCCGGACCCTGCCCCAGCACCAAGCCGGCGATGGCGACAGCGATGATGATGAGCGGAGCTATCGAAAGCAGCGTGAAGAAGGCCAGCCCCGCCGCCAACATCTCGCCGCGAGCCCGCCCGTATTGGCTCCAAGTTTCTTCTAGGATTCGATACGCGGGCTTACCCCACGCCGACCAAAGTCCGCGAGCCATAGCCGACACGGGAAGCATCCCTGCGAAGCGCGTGCCGGGCCGGGGTCGCGTCTTTCAGTGGTCAGTAGAACGAGCCCGCCGGAAAATCGATGGGGACCGAGAGCGAGTCGCGGCCAACGATCGTAAAGTCGTCGATTTGCACGACCGTGGTGCGAGCGTGGCCGTCGGCGTCTTCGAGCAAGGCTTCCGCGTAGTAGCTGCCGGGGTCGAGCTCGACGCTGGTAGAAAACGCGGCACAGTCGTCCGAGAATTCCCCGACCGGGCGTCCCGAGCTGGTGAAGACGGACAAACGCAGCCACCCCGCGTCGCCTTGGTCGCACTGATCGGGGTTGGTGGAGCCGTCCACCGTCCAATCGACGATCAGGGCCCCCGTGTAGTCGGAGCGGGGCGCCGACGCCGGATCATCGGCGACGAAGATACAGCCAGTGAGGGCCGAGCAAACACCGGTAAGGGCGAGCAGAGCGATGCGCATGGTCAGACCTCAATCGCGATCTTCGACGGGACGAGCCCGATGGTGGTGTCGGCGCGCCTCGTGACGTTCGGGTGCGCGCGGCGCGCGCTCGACGTGCACGCGGTGACGGTGAAGCTCGACCGGCTCTTCGCGGTAGTAGACCCAGCGTGGTCCGCGCTGGTAATACCAACGCCCGTCGACGAGGTAGACGGTGCGCCCGCCGTACACATAGTGCGGATAGACTTCGACGTGGCTGGGCACCGTGTCGACCTCCACGTAGTCGGCTTCGGTGTAGGCGCCCGCGGTGGCGTAACAGCCGCCCAGCGCGCCAGCCAGAACGCAAAAACTCGCAGCGAGAATGAAGCGTGCCACGCGTTTGGTAGCAGCAAGAACCGCACCACCTCGCCCCGAGCTCGGAACGATTCATGCACGTCGAAATCCATGGGAACCAGTAGCCGAATTGCACAACAAATCAGCCTCGCGCTGCGCGATCTCGTCGCAGTGCGCGACGAAGCGCGCTTGCGCATGCATCTTCTTTCACTCGAGGGTCGCGCCAAATTGGGCGAGCTCGAGACCGAAATCAGCAACTTCGAACGGCAACTGAGCGCGCGCGGGGACTGGGTGGCCGAGCAAGTGGTATCGGGCGCTCGCGATCTCACTCAAGCGCTGGTGGAGCTGCTCGACACATCGCGCAAAGCGGGGACGACGCGGGTGCGCGACATCATGCACAAAGACGTAGCAACCTGCCACCCCTGGGACACCTTGAATCGTGCCGCTCAGCTCATGTGGGAAGCCGATTGCGGCGCGGTGCCGGTCGTCGACGAACAGGACAAGCTCGTGGGCATGCTGACCGATCGCGATGTGTGCATGGCCGCGTACACTCGAGGCCTCACGTTGGCGGACTTGGCCGTGCACAGCGCCATGTCCGAGCATCCGTTCAGCTGCAAGCCGGAGGAACCCTTGACCAGCCTGCTGAGCTTGATGACGACTCATCAAGTACGCCGGGTACCGGTGGTGTCCGAGGGTGGTCGCCTGGTTGGCATCGTCTCGTTGGCAGACGTGGCGCGGTTGGCGCAGGCGCCCAGCGCCGAGAGCAGCGAGGCCCGGTCTTGGGTGCCGGGTGTGCTGGCGGGCATCTCGGAGCCGCCGCCGGCCGCCAACCACCGCCCGCCCTCGTGAGCAGTTAACTGGGCTCGGCGGCGCTCTCGACGTGGCTAGGGGGCAGCGAGGGGGCGCGTTCGCCGCCCGCAACCTCGCCCATCATCACCCGGACGTCGTGCGGCCGGCCATCGTCGAGCAAAGGAATGGCTGGCTCGGGCAGGAGCTTGCCGTCCAGCTCAACGCCATGGACGCCTGTCGCGACCCCGCTCGGATTCTCGAACGCGATGCGTAGCTCACTCTTCCCGTAGCGGTACGTAACCCGCAGCGAAGTCCAACTCGTGGGCAGGCACGGCGCGATCACCAGCCGGTCCTGGCTCCGTTTCAGACCGAGCACGTGCTCGATGGCAATGCGGTAGAACCAAGCCGCCGAGCCGGTGTACCAGGTCCAGCCGCCACGGCCCAAGTGCTCGGGCGTCGAGTAAACGTCGGCTGCAACCACGTACGGCTCGACCTGATAGCGGCGCATCGACCCCGGCAAGCTACCGTGGGCGATGGGGTTCAGAAACGACAACAGTCGATAGGCGCGATCGCCCTCGCCCAGCAAACACAGCGCCTGCGCGGTCCACAGCACACCGTGGGTGTACTGGCCGCCATTTTCGCGGATGCCGGGCGGATAGCTACGAATGTAGCCAGGGTCGCGGGCCGGATCGGTGAACGGCGGCTTCAACAGCAGCATGAGGCGCTGCTCGGGCACGATCAGCTCGCCTTCGGAGCTGGCGACGGCGCGCCGCGTGCGCGGGCGGTCACCCGTGGCTATCACCGACCAAGATTGAGCGATGGCATCGATCCGGCACTCGGTGTTTTCGCGCGAGCCGAGCGGTGCGCCGTCGTCCCAGAATGCCCGTCGATACCACGCGCCGTCCCAGGCGTGCTCTTCAAGCGACGCCAACAGCGTGCGGGCGGTCGAGTGGCAGAGCTCCGCGCGCTCCAGATCCCCTCGCTGGGTTGCGACCGGCGCGAAATCTTGCAGGGTCCGCAGCACGAACCAGCCGAGCCAAACGCTCTCGCCGCGTCCACCGGCGCCCACGCGATTCATGCCGTCGTTCCAATCGCCGCCGCCCATCAGCGGTATGCCATGGCTGCCGAGCGCGCCGGTGCCGCGAACGAGCGCTCGCACGCAATGCTCGTAGAGAGATTCCGTGGTGGAGCTGGTGGGCGGAGCGCCGAACAGGTCTTCTTCGCCGGGCTGAAGCGCGCGGGCCTCCAAGAACGGCACTTGTTCGTCCAGGATGCGCTGGTCGCCGGTCACCTCGATGTACCTGGCCGTGGCGTACGGCAGCCACAGCAGATCGTCGGAGCAGTGGCTGCGGACGCCTTCGCCCGTCTCCGGGTGCCACCAGTGCTGTACGTCGCCCTCGACGAACTGGCGCGCGGCGGCCCGCAGCAGGTGCTCCCGAGCCAGCTCGGGTGCCGCGTGCAACAGCGCCAACACGTCTTGCAGCTGATCTCGGTAACCGTACGCGCCGCTCGATTGGTAAAAGCCCGAGCGTGCCCACAGGCGTGCGGCCGCGACTTGGTAAACCAACCAGCGATTGACCATCAAGTCGAAGGCGCTGTCGGGCGACTCGACGGTGACTGCTTGCAGCTGGTCCCAACGGGCGACAGCTTGCTCCTGGGTGGTGGCCGCGGCCGCCACGTTGGCATAGCGCGCCAACAGCACCGTCGCGGCGCTGGCGGAAGGCGCCTGGCCCAGCACGAAGCTGAGCTCGCGGGTCTCACCCGGCGCCAGCTCTAGCGACACCTGCAAAGCCGCGCACGGGTCCAAGGCCAAGCCGACGCGACGACCAAGAGCGCGACGACCGAGCGCGAGCGGACGCGCGCGAGTGCCGCTGGCGCCGAAGAACTCCTCGCGGTCCGCGGTGAAGCTTGCCACCGGGTCACTAGACGCAAAGAAGGATACTGCGCCCGGAGCCGACGTGAACGGGTTGCTGGCCAGAATTGCCAGGTGCTTCGGGTCCCAATTGGTGGCGACTTGGAAGCGAGTCGCCTCGCGCGTGGCACCGAGCACCCATTCGACGACGCCGAAAATGGACAGCTTGCGCGCCTGCTTGCCGCGGTTTTGCAGGCGCAAGCGCAGCACCTGCACCGGATCTTGCGGGCTGACCTGCACCGTGAGCTCGTGCGAGAGCTCACTCTGTTCGTGCACGTAGGAGGTGTAGCCCTGACCGTGACGGACCCAGAAATGGGCATCGCGGCTGGCGGGGGCGGGCGTGGCCGACCAAAAGCGACCGTCTTCGTCGTCGCGGACATAAAGCGCCTCACCGCTCGGATCCAGCACGCTGTCGTTGCTCCACGCCGTCAAGCGTTCGCGCTGACTATTGCCGCACCACGTGAAGCCGAGCCCGCTTTCGCTGACCACGCTGCCGAACTGCGGATTGCTGAGGACGTTGCACCAAGGCACGGGCGTGCGCGTGCCGGGCCCGATGCTCATCACGTACTCTCGACCGTCGGCGCTGAACCCACCGACGCCGTTGAAATGTTGCAAATCCAAGGGAGCCGGCAGGGCGCTTTGTACGAGCTCTTCTCGGCGACGCGACGCCACCAACGGCGGCGGCACCGGCCGCACCAACGCAACCTTCCGCAGTTGCTGCGACAGCGAGCCCGCCGACGCGCGCAAGACGACGCGCGCCGCGCGCATCAACAGCAACCGCTCCTCGGCCGACAGCTGCCCCGCCCGGCGGACGAACACGCCGCCCGGCTGATTCTCGTGCCCCAGCGCAGGGCTGGAGCGCACCAAATCACTGAGCGCCTCTTGCAGCGGTTGCAGGTAGCCCTCGGGCTCCTCGTTGAGCAACACCAGGTCACAACGCACGCCGTTCAGGCGCCAGAACTCGCGCGCCAGCAACAGATCTTTGCAGAGCTCGCCGAAGTCGGGGTGGTCGACGCGCAAGAGCAAGATCGGCAAATCGCCCGAGATGCCTTGAGACCAGAGGGCATGCCGCCCCTGGGTCGGCGTCACATCGCTATCGCTCGCGTCGCGCAGCGCCGTCGGCGCGTTCATCACGCACGAGAGCAAGCGCTGAAACCTGAACGAGCTGGCCGCGCTGATGCCCAGGTGTCGCAGCTCCACCCGCGCGTCGGCCCAAGCCAGCTCGAAGGCGCGCGCCGACGAGTTGGGCGTCACGACCAGCTCCAGCAGCTCCAACGCGGCCTCGCGCGAATTGGCCAGGCCAGTGGTCAAGGTGGCGCGGGCGCGCTGGTCAGGCTCCAAGCGAACCTTGCGCCGCAGGGAAAGTCCGGCGTCCAGAACGTGACCGGCGCTGCCGGCCAAGACCTGTCCGTCGTGCAACGCGCGCGGCTTCTGCAGGGAGCCCGAGCGCCCGAGGAAGCGCGCGCGAGAGCTGTCGAGCTCCGGTTCTCCGAAGCCGTCGCCATCCGCAGAGAGGACCTGGACCATCCAAACCTCTTGCTCGTGTGCCGAGCGTGGCCGACGCCGCACCAAGATGGCGCCGCGCTCCGGGATGAGCTCGGTCTCCAGGAACATGCTGCTGAACGCGCGGTGCGCCACGTCGGCTCCGCGAGGCGCCAACACCGCCTCGCAGTAGGTCGTCACGTCCAGCTCGCAGGCCTGTCGGCCGTGGTTGGTCAGCGTGATGCGCCGCATCTCGGCCGGAAGCTCGGGCGAAACCACGACCTCCATCACCGTCTCGATCGATTCGTCGCGGCGCTTGAGCTCGGCGCGGTCGATGGAGAACGAGGCGTCGTAGTAGTCCGGGGCGTCGCCGACCGGCTGCTGGCCCGCCGACCACATGCGCCCGTGCGTCAAGTCGCGCACGTAGACGAAGATGCCGCTCGGCTCCAGCAGGTTGTCTTCGCGGAAGCGCGTCACGTCCAGACCCTTCCAGGTCATGGCGCTCGAGCCGTTGGCGTAGATCAAACAAGACAAGTCGCCGTGACCCAGCAGGTGCAAGCGCGGCACCGTCTGAGCCGCCATGCCGACGTGATCGGTCATGCCCAGCTCGGGCTCGCCGAGCGTCGGCGTGGAGACTTGATCGGAGCGGACTTGAATGACCGGCGCCGAGTGCGGCACACGCTCTTCGAGCAGCAGCGCGCTAGCTTTGACGCGCGCGTCACCCAGGAACCGCCGCGGCATCGGCGAGTCGCACAGCACGTTGCATAGCGCCACCAAGGTCATGCCCTGGTGGTGAGCCATGAACGCTTTAACGATCACGCTGTTGCGACCGGGCGGGACATGGGCTTTGGTGTAGTCGATGGCTTCGTAGTAACCGTAGCGCGCGTCCAGACCTTGCAGGTCGAGGGCGTGGAAATTCTCGAGTGAGAGCTCCGGACGCACCAGCGCCGCCAGCGCCGTCGCGTAGGGCGCTACGACCAAATCTTGACCAAGGCCATTCTTCAGCCCCAGACCGGGCACCCCGAACGCGCGGTACTGGTACGTCATGCCCAGATCCATCACGTTGTAGGCGGCTTCCGACACCCCCCAAGGCACGCGGTTTTCCTCACCGTAGCTGCGCTGGCGGCCCACCGCCGAACGGCACGTTTCCCACAGCAAAGTGTCCCGGGCCATGCCGGTCACGAGCAAGGGCATCAAGTACTCGAACATCGAGCCGCTCCACGAGAGCAGGACTCGCCCCGATGACGTAGCCGCACGAGGACGCGACAGCCGCCACCAATGCTCGACCGGGGTATCGCCTTTGGAGATGGCGACCAGGCTGGCTAGCCGCGCCTCGGAAGCCAACAGGTCGTAGTGCCCGCTATCCAGGCGCGCGCCGCTCACGTCGTAGCCAATCGTGAACAGCTCGCGCTCCTTGTCGAACAAGAAGCCGAAGTCCATGGCGTCGGCGAAAGCCAGGGCGTCTTCTCCCACTTGGCGAGCGCGGCCCAGGAACACCTCACAGGCAGCCTTGGTCTTCAGCAGCTGGTCCTCGAGCTGCTTCAACAGCTCGCCGGAGCGCGCCTGTCCGGCATCCGACGACTCGACCTCGCCACCGCGGGCCAGCCGCACGAGCTCGGACAAGTCGGAAGACGCGGCGACCGCCGCCAAGGCCTCGGGCGAGCTGCTGCCAGCAACGCGCTCCAACAATTGGTCGTACCGCTCGCGCGCTTCGCCGGACTCGAACAAGGCGGGCGTGTTCGCGAGCCAGCCCAAGCAAGGAGCCAGCGCGTCCAGCTGAGCCAGGGCCTCGGCCAGCACCAGCGATGCCTGGCCGACCCAGTAGCGAGCGTCGCTGCCCGCCGAGCCGGCAAAGCTGGATTGGGCGAGCACCTGCGCGTCCGCGGACAAGCGCACCAAGGCCTGCCTCGTATCGAGCGAGCTCGCCTCGCACGAGGCGGCCGCGCGCCCGAGCTCCGCGCGAAGCTGTCCGAGCTCGGGCGGGAGCCGGGGGGTCGCCTCGGACTTGTCGCCTTCTTGAGCGTGGGCCAGAGCCGCCAGCTCCAGGGCGTAATCGGCGGCGTCGAAAGTCCCTCGGCCGACCAGCGGCGCTCGCCCGAGCTCGCCGCAGGCTTGCGACAACGTCCACAGGTACGCCGCGAGATTGCCGCTGTCGACGGTCGAAACGTACTGCGGCTCGAGCGGGCGCAGAGTGGAGGTGTCGTACCAATTGAGGATGTGACCCGAGCGGCGTTCCATCCGCTTCAAAGTGGCGAGCGTATTTTCCAGCCGAGCCACCGCTTGGCGTGCGGTAATGAACCCGAGATCGCGAGCGGCCACCACCGACAATAGGTAAAGGCCGATGTTGGTAGGCGAGGTGCGGTGAGCCACGACCCCACGCGGTTCTTCTTGAAAATTGTCGGGCGGCAGCCAGTGGTCTTCGGCCGTTACGAACGTCTCGAAGAAGCGCCAAGTCTTGCGCGCGATCAAAGCTAGCTTGCGCCGACCCGTATCCGTGAGCCCGTCGTCGGCGGCGTCGGCCTTGAGCGGTCGCCCGAGACGTCCGACCAGCAATGGGCATAGCGCCCAGCCGAACAGCAGGGGCGCCGAAGCGGTAACCGCAGTGGGCGAAAAGCGAATCACCGCAAAAATGGCCAGCAGCGCCAGCCAGCCGCTGGACGCGAAGCGCAACGACACGCCGGAGCCGCCTCGCCCGTAGTGGCGCGTGGCTTGGCTCATCGTGGTCCATTCGAGCAAGCGCCGGCGCGATATCACGCAGCGATACAGCGTTCGCAAAATTCCGTCGAGCGAGAGCAAAGCTTGATCGAAGATCAACAACACCGCCAACAGACACTGCTCGACGTTCCGCAGCAGATCTCCGCCCAAGCGGCCGAATTGTGAGCGAGCCGCGGTAGTGGCCCGCGCCAGCTCCAAGGTTTGGCGAACGACCAGCGGACCCACGAATACGCCAGCCACCATGAGCCACGACCACGCCGCCAGGGCCGGGTACACGAACCAGCTGAGCGCCAGCAGCGCCACCAGCGCGGGCGCTACCAGGCTGCGTCGCAAGTTATCGAACAACTTCCACAGATCGAGCACCCGAAGGTCGTTGGAGCGGCTGCCACCACCGCGCACCGGCACGCGCGGCCACAGCCAACGCAAGAGTTGCCAGTCGCCGCGCAACCAGCGGTGCTGCCGGCTGGCCGCGACGTCGTAGCTGGCCGGCTGCTCGTCGAGCACCTCGATATCGGTGGCCAACGCCGAGCGCGCGAAGCTGCTCTCGAACAAATCGTGGCTCAGCAGGCGATTGTCCGGCACGCGCTCGCGCAGCGCCGCCGCGAACGCGTCCACGTCGTAGATGCCCTTACCGACGAACGAGCCTTCTCCGAACAAATCTTGGTAAACGTCGGAGACGGCGGTGGTGTACGGATCGATGCCGGGAGGCCCGGCGAAGATGGCCGCAAACGTCGAGCGGCGCGAGCTGAGCGGCAGGGTGCCGACGCGCGGCTGAATGATGCCGTAACCGCGCACCACGCGCTGCCCCGCCGCGTCCAACACCGGCCGATTCTGCGGGTGGGCCATGGCCCCGACCAAACGTCGCGCGACCTCGCGCGGGAGCTCCGTATCGGCGTCGAGGGTAATGACGTAGCGGATGCTTTGCAGCAACTCGGACGGCGCCGTAACGGTGACGAAGCTGGTGTCGGTTGCGCCGCGTAGCAGCGCGTTCAGCTCTTCCAGCTTGCCGCGCTTGCGCTCCCAACCCATGAAGCGCCCCTCGACCGGGTTGGGCAGACGCTTGCGGTGCAGCAAGAAATAGCGCTCCGGACCCGGGCTAGCGGCGTTCAGGGCCGCGATGCCCTGCACCGCCGCTTCCAGCAGCGGCGCGTCCGCGGGGGTCTCGGCAGCGTCGGCGTCCGTGAAGTCGGTGAGCAGCGCGAAGTACAGGTTTTCGCCGGGATTCGCCAGCGCCCGCACCTCGAGATCCTCGAGCAGCTGCGCCAGCGACGCTTCGTTCTCCAACAGCGACGGCACGACCACCAACGTGCGGTGCTCGTCCGGAATGCGCTCTTCGAAGTCGAGCTTGGGCAACAAACGGGGCGGCAGCGCCGCGACCATGAACGTATTGACCAAGGCCAAAGCCAGCTCGCTCGCGGGGAGGGCGAATAGCACCAGCACCCCGCCCAGCGCCCAACCGCCACCGAGCCGCGCCCATATCAGTCGCCCCACCAGCAGGCACAGCCCCAGGGTGAGCACCAACATGGCGCCCAAATAGGCTGCGGCCGGGTGCGCCTGAATCGCCCCACGCAAGTGCTCGGCCACGCTACGTCGATACGAGATAGCTCGCTCCAGCTCGGCTCGCCCTGCGTCGACCAAGTAGTAGCCCACATGCCCCTCGGCCGACGAGCTCGCAGCGGACGACGACGCCGCTTCGGCCATCGCAATGGCACGCTCGGCGACCCCACGCTCGCTGACTTGGCTGCGGCGAGCCAGCCTCTCCACGGCGTGCCGGCAACGGTCTCGCGAAGGCTGATCCATGACGGGATAAGCGCCGCTCGGGTCGCTTTTCAGAACCTCTTCGACCTGGCTGACGGCGTCGAAAAAGCGCGTCCAATCCAGCGCCGCGATCGCGCGCATGCTGGTGATGGCGTTCCCGACCGACACCTGGTCGGCCGCCAGCCGCAAATGCTCGAGACGCGTCAGCTCCTCGGGCGAGCTGCCCAGCTCTTGGCAGCGGGCCTGCAACCATTCCATGGCGGGAGCAAGCGGCGCGTCGTGGTCGCGAATGCGCTTCAGCAGCTGGACCAAGAAGCCGGCGGTGATGATCTGCTCGGAGCGGTCCAGATCGGCGAGGGCGCGCGACAATCGCTTGTTCGACTGCCCAGCGTTGATCAAGGTGTCGGCCCAAGTGTCGGCGTGCGCGCGGTCCTTGGCGCTTGCCTCCGTCACCGCCAGCGCGCCCACCATCAGCACCAGGCCGAGACGCAGCATGATCGGCACCGCCCACAGCTCGCCAATGGTGAGCGTCGTCACCCGCTGGTAAGCGCGCACGTAGTTGCCCAGACTGTTCAAATCTACCCGCGCGTCGCTGTGCCGCAGGTAGTCGAGACACAAACCGTACACGCGCGGGTAGCGGCGCATGGCGCCGTTCTGGATACGGGGCAGCTCGATCAAGTAGCCCCACGGCAGATCTTCCTGAATTTCGCGTATTTGCTCTTCGACGACGTGCGAGTTGTCGAGCAGCCACTCCTCGGCCGGGCTAGGGTCGTGCTTGCGGTGGGCGTCGCGAGCCAACGTCTCGTACGCCACGCGAATTTGAGTTCGCGCGGCGCCGAAACGATTGCGAAGTGGGCCCGGCGTGCTTTGAAGCACCGCCTCGCCGTGCGCTCGGGCAAGCTCGGTGGCGTGCTCGGTCAGGCGCTCGGACGCGTACAGCTCACCGCGCAAATGCGGCTCCGCGTCCCAATCCAGATCTCCGCGCAGCCCGGGGCACTCCGGCCGCTGCGAGTCGCGGTGAGGCTCGCTATCTCTCGACATGATGAATTAGGGCGAATGGATTAGAGGCGAACGCGCGTCCCCGATTGGGCGAGATCGTTTTGAGCCTCGGCCGCCAGGCTGAGCTGAGCTGGCATTCGATGGAGCCAGGCCCCGGTCGTGAGCTTCCACTGTGACGGCTCCTGGGCGCAGCACACGAACTCGGCCTCGAGGTGAATACTGCAATGATCCTCGGATCCGCAGACCGGGCAGGGACGGTTGGAGCTAACGAGCCTCCAGTCAGAGTCGATGGCAGCCGACAACACCGCTCGCGTCATGGTGTACCTTTCGTGGAGAGTGAAGCCCTTGGCTTCGAACGTCTGCCAAGGCGTTTGCATCCGACGTGCCAGCGCCGGAGGCAGCTATTCCGGCAATTTTCCGGTGCTTTCGTCGGCGGGCCAGGTGCGTTCTGCCATTGTGGGGAAGTTTGGCGCGCCCGTAGCAAGGGCGTCACGCGCAGGCTTGCCACGCAGCAAAGCGAGCAGGGCGTCGAAGTCGACCGGCTTGACCAAATGCGTGTCGAAACCGGCCCGGCGTGCGGCCTCGCGATCTTCACGCTGGCCGTAGCCGGTGAGCGCGATCAACAGCAGCTTCTCGTGTCGGGGGTTGCGGCGAAGCTGCCGCGCGACTTCCAAGCCGTCCAGCTCGGGTAGGCCGATGTCCACCAGCGCCACGTCCGGCTCGAGCTCGTTGATGGTGTCGAGCCCGACTTTTCCGGTCGCGGCGGGTTGACATTGAAAGCCCGAGAGCTCGAGCAGCTCACACAGCATAGTGCGACTGTCGTCGTTGTCCTCGACGACGACGACGCGCAGGGGCAACGTCGCGGCTCCGTTGGGTTTGGGCTCGGCCGGTGGCGGCGTGGTGGCGGCGACGGCGCCGGTGGAGACCGGCAGATGAACCACGAACTCACTGCCCTGCCCTTCTCCTTCGCTGAAGGCCTCGACCCTGCCCGCGTGCAGAGCAACCAGACCGCGCACGAGCGTCAAGCCCACGCCCAAGCCGCCTTCGGCGCGGTCCAACGTGTGACTGGACTGCACGAACAGCTCGAAAACGTCGCCCAAAACGTCGGGCGGAATCCCCACCCCGTCGTCTTTGACGCGCAGAACGACCTCGTCACCTTCACGACGCGCGCTCAGCCGAACGTGCCCGCCGACAGGCGTATATTTGGCCGCATTGCTGAGCAAATTGGCCTGAATCTGCAGCAAACGCGCGGCGTCGGCGTCGACCAGCAGCGGCTCCGGGTCGAGCTCGATTTGCAGATCGATGGAGCGAGCCTGCAGTTGCTGGCGCGCGGCATCCGCCGCTTCCTGCACGATCGGGCGAATG
>JBEQSW010000100.1:0-9313 GCA_040348565.1 Myxococcales bacterium
GCCACGTCGCCCACGTTTTCGCGCAGCATGCCCAGGCCCTGCTCGCGGCCGGTCGGCTCGGGCAACAACGCCGCGCTGGTCGGGTCTTCCTGCGCCAGCTCCGCTGCGACTTTCATCGAGCGCACGTCGATCACGCTCACGCGCGGCAGCTCCGAATCGAGGAAGCGCTGGCAAGCCGCATGGCCCGCGGGCGTGGTGTACACCTTCTCCAGATCCGAAAGCGCGGAGCCCTTGCCCATCAACTGAAACGTCATCGGCAGGGTGCGCGCGCCCACGATCACCAGCTCGGTGTCGGTGAGCGCGGTGATGGAGGCTTGCACCAGCCCATCCGCCGACGATTCGAAGGGAAATATGGCGCAAGCGGCCCGCCCGCGCGCTACCTCTTCCAACGCTTCCCGCACCGACGGACATTCGATGAACGAGCCGCCGGCACCGAAGTGGGCTCGGCCAAGCACATGACAAAAGCCGCCCTCTGGCCCCAGGTAAGCGACGCGCGGCGCCTGCTCCAGCGCTCGCGCCGACGCGCGAATGGCAGAGAAGATGGCGTACAGCGCCTCGCTCGGTAAGTCGCCGCTGGCGGCTGCGTTCAGCAACGCCAAGGCGTCGCGATCGGTCGTGTCGGGCGCGGGCTCACTCTCGGCCCTGGCGCGGATCTCTTTCGACGCGCGCGCGCGTGCTTCGAGCCGTTCCAAAATCTCGCGATCCAGCCGCGCTATCTCCGTGCGGAGCTCAGGCGTGCTGCGTCGCGGATCCATGATTCAGCTGCTCGCAGCCCCCGTAGTGGAGGGTTTGGCCGGCGCTGCGGCGGCGCTGGAGGTATCGGAAGAGGTCGTCGAGGTCGAGGCCGAGTCCGTCTTGGGCTTGCTCTCGCTCGAGCTGGATGAAGCCGGCTCCGCCTTCGCTCCGCCGCCGGTGCTGCTGTACAGATCGGCGTACCATCCACCACCCTTGAGGATGAAGCCGGCACCGCCGGAGATCTGGCGTTTGGCGTGGGCTTGATGGCAGTTGGGGCACTCGGTGAGCGGGGGCGCGCTGATGGACTGCTCCGCTTCCCAGGCATGGCCGCAGGCGGTGCAGGCGTACTCGTAAGTCATGGGTGCAGCTCTGAAATGATTCCGTACGGAGCCGTTGTCAATGTCGCTCTGGTTTTCCGCGCAAGCACCCAAACCGCCTCGCGATCTCCACGCGGTTGACCACGGGTCTTTGACGCCCCGAGTCGGCGCGTTTCCTTCGCGGCCGCTCGCGAGCGCTCGGAGCCGACAATCGATCTCGACTTCGGACAGGGGCTCATCCGAGCGGCGGCGGACGACCTCGAGCTGCCTTCCCGAGGGCCGGGGGCCCTACCCATTGGGGCACCGTGTGCTTATCTAACTACCCACCCCCAACCAATAGGGCTGAACAGGTGGAGCCTGCCCAAATGCTAGGGGTCCTCTCAAATTAGCCGAAAACTTGCGCTTCGGCCTTGTGTACGCCCGTTCAGGGGCGTAGATCGGAAAGAGGCGACGTGACGATACATGTAGTGACGTACGTTGCCACGGCGGCCGATCCGGTCGGTGCGCCGACCCGCTGCCTCCTGGCAGTGGGGTACCATAGACCACCTTTCGAGTCGTCGAGGACAGCCTGAATGCACATTAAGAAGCTCGAGATTACGGGATTTAAGTCCTTCGTGGACCGTTCCGTCATCCACTTCGATCACGACATCGTTGGCATCGTCGGTCCCAACGGATGCGGCAAGTCCAACATCGTCGACGCCATCCGCTGGACCTTGGGCGAGCAAAGCGCGAAGCACCTGCGCGGCCGCGCCATGGAAGACGTGATCTTCAACGGCTCCGAGTCGCGCGGGCCGAACGGCATGGCGGAGGTGACCCTCACCTTCGACAACACCAACCCCGAGTACGCCGAGACGCTCCCGCCCGAATACCGCGACTACCCGGAGATCGCGGTCACGCGCCGCCTGTACCGCGACGGCACGAGCGAATACATGCTCAACAAGACGCAGGTGCGTCTACGTGACGTGACCGAGCTCTTCCTCGGCACCGGCGTCGGAACCAAAGCGTACTCGATCGTCGAGCAGGGCCGCATCGGCCAGATTGTCAGCTCGCGTCCCGAAGACCGCCGCCTGTTTATCGAGGAAGCGGCCGGCGTCACCAAGTACAAGCAGCGCCGCAAGCAAGCCGAGCGCAAGATGGAGCTCACGCGGCAAAACCTGCTGCGCATCAGCGACATCGTCTCCGAAATCGATCGTTCGCGCGCTTCGCTCAAGCGCCAGGTCGCCAAAGCCGAGCGCTTCATCGAATATCGCAAAGAGCTCGACGATCTGTCGCTGCACGACGCCAGCCATCGGCTCCTGGAGTTGATCGTCACCGAGCGGGTCGAGACCGACGGCCTGGCGGCGGCCACCGAAAGCGCGGGAGCTTCGCGCACCGCCCTGCGCGAGCGCGAGAGCGAAATCGAGGTCGTTCGCGAGCAATCCGGCATCACCGAAGCGCGCACCGACGAGGCTTCGCGACGCGCCTTCGAGGCCGACAACGAAGTCAGCACCCTGCACGCCGAGATCGAGCGCTCACGCGACCGACTCACGCACTTGGGTGATCGCATCGGCGCCGGTCGCACGGAGCTGGAAGACATCAAGACGCGCGTGGCAAGCCTGAAGGCCGAGCAAGGCGACTTCAGCTCCCGCATCGAGGACTTGTCGCAAGACGAGCGCGCCCGCGAAGCCGATGCTCTGGCCGAGACAGAAGCACTGTCCGAGCTGCAAGGCGAAGAAGCGCACGCCAGTGACGCCGTGCTCGAGCTGCGTCGTAAGACCGGCGAGCTGACGGCGCTGGCTGCCGGCGCCGAAGCGCGCATCGACGGTGTCGCCCAGCGCGTCGAAGACGGCCGCGCTCGGCGCGACAAGGTGTCGACGGAGCGCGAGGCGCTCACGGTGGAGCTGGCCGATCACGTCGCGCGCAAGCAAGCCCTGACCCAGAGCGTGCAAGAGTTTGCCGAGGGCAAGAAGCTCAGCGCCGAAGAGAAATCGCAGCTCGAAAAGGAGCTGGAGGGCCTGCGCGCCGGCCAGCTCGAGAGCGAACGCGCCGTCGATACCGCGAAGAACGAGCTGTCGATCAAGCGCAACCGCTTGCGCGCCCTCGAAGACTTGCATCGCCGCCTGGAAGGCGTGGGCGCGGGCGCTCGCGCCATCTTGGGCAAGGGCGACGCGCGCGTGCTCGGCTTGGTCGCGGACCGGCTGGAAGCGCCGGAGGAGCTCACGCTCGCCGTCGCCGGCCTGCTCGGTCGCACCCTCCAAGCGGTCGTGGTGAGCGAGACGTCCGTGGGTCTCGAGCTGCTTGCCGACTTGCAAAAGTCGTCGCGCGGCCGCGCCGACGTGATCGGCCTCGAGCCGGGGCGCGCCAAAGCGGAGCCGAAGACGTTTTCGGACGAGCGCGTGCTCGGCCGCGTAGCAGATCGCCTGACGTTTGCCGAAGGCGACGAGTCGCTGCGCGCCCTCGTGGGCGACGCCGTCTACGTGAACAATGCGGCCGATGCGGTCGCGGTGGCGCGCGCCCAAGGCGTCGTCGCCGTGGCGCTGGACGGCACCGTGGCCCGCCCCGACGGCGTGGTCAGTGGCGGCAGCGGCGACGACGTCGCCAGCGGCATGATCGAGCAGAAGCGCGAGATGAAAGAGCTGCGCGCCGACGTGACGCGGCTGGAAGCCGAGCACGCGCGGGTGCAAGCCGAGCACACCGCGCTGCGCGCGCGCCTGACCGAGGTCGGGACGGCGCTGGAACGCGCTCGCGAGCAAGCTCACGTGGGCGAGGTCGCGCACATCACGGCCGAAAAAGACCTGGCACGCGCCGTCAACGAGATCGACCGCGCCGAGTCGCGCATCGCCAAGCTCGGCTTGGAGCTGACCGACATCGACGCTTCTTTGGAGCAGGCGGCCGTCTTGGAAGGCGAATCGCGCGCCCAGCTCGACGCCTTGCGCACCCAGCTGGAAGCGTTGAACCAAGAGCTGGCGCGCGCCGAGGGCACCGCTGCGGCCTGGCGCGAGCGCGTGGCGACCCAGTTGTCGCTGGTGACCGAGCGCAAAGTGCGTTTGGCGCAGGTCAAAGAGCAGGTCGAGGCGGCTCGCGCCGCGCTCGAGCGCGTCGCAACGGCGCTGATCGAGCTCGAGGCGCGCGGCACCAAGCTCGACGAAGAATTGAACGAAGCCTCGGTAGCCTTCGGCGAGACCGCCGCGAGCATCATGGTCGCGCGCGAGCAGCGCATCGAAGCCTTGCAGGCCGCCAAGCAGGCGCACGCCGAGCTGGACGATGCCCGCGCGCTGCTGGAGCAGGTGCGCCAGAGCCTGGCGGGCCAAGAAGCCGAGCTGAAGACCCTGCGCGACGCCCTCGAAGTGCAGGACGAAGCGGTGCGGCGCCACGAAATGGCCGCGCAACGCATCGGCCTCGAGCGTGAGCACTTGCTGACGAAGGTGCGCGAGCGCTTCCGCGGCTTGGATCTCCGGCGCGTCGTCGGCGACTACCACATGCGCATGCCGCCGGACGCCGAGCAGCGTCGGCGCATCGACGAGCTCACTCAGCTCATCGATCGCATGGGTCCGGTGAACCTCGACGCCAAGGCGGAGTACGACGACGCCGAGCGCCGCTTCAAGGAGCTCAACGACCAGAAGGTCGACATCGAGAAGGCGTTGGTCGAGCTCGAGCACGCCATCAAGCACATGAACAAGGAGTCGCGTCGTCGTTTCAAAGAGACGTTCGACGCCGTCAACGACTTGTTCAAGAAGACCTTCCAGAAGATGTTCCGCGGCGGCAAGGCCGAGCTTTCGCTCACCGACCCGGACGACTTGCTCGGCAGCGGCGTCGAGATCATGGCCCAGCCGCCCGGCAAGAAGCTCGGCAACATCGAGCTGATGAGCGGTGGTGAAAAGGCGCTAACGGCCGTGTCGCTGATCTTCGCCATCTTCCAGCACCGCCCCTCGCCTTTCTGCATCCTGGACGAGGTCGACGCTCCGCTCGACGAGGCCAACGTTACTCGTTACAACGAAACGATTCGCTCGATGACGCACAGCTCGCAGTTCATCTTGATCACCCACATCAAGAAGACCATGCAGAGCGTGGACGTTTTGTACGGCGTCACCATGGGCGAGCCCGGCGTGTCCCGCATCGTCAGCGTCAAGGTGAACGAGAAAGCCGTCAGCCGCAGCGATTCGCTGGCGCACGGCGGGCGCGAGACCGAAAAGCCGGCATCGGCGCCTTCGGGCGAGAGCGAAGCCGAATCGTCGACGGCCGTCGCCTGACGAGCGGCGCCACGGCGAGGAGCGGCGTTGGTCGCCGTTCCTCGCCGACGTTGCCCGCGTCTACGGCGTGTTTACGACTTCGAAGCTGGCGATCAGGTACTGGGTGCCATTGCGCGTTCCGATGACGCGCGAGCAAATGTGCGTTTGTTGCGCGGAAATGCGAGCCAGGGGCGCCTCGCAAAGAGCGTAGACGCTGCCGTCGGTGGGGTCGAAGCCGATGTCGCGAAAAGTCTTGAGTAGCGTGCCGTCGGGCTTTTCGACCACCACGTCCACCGAGTCGTAGCCGCGCACGTCGATGGCCACGTGGGTGGCTACCAGCTCCGCGTCGTCGTCGATGCGGGGCACAACCAGCGGTTGCCCGGGCGGGGCCGGCTGAGGCACGAGTATTTGAACGCGGTGACCCGCCGCGATCAGCTCGTCCACACGCGCACGACTGCTGCCGATGTCCCAGCCTCCGCGCGGCCACAGGTAGCGTCCAATCAAGCTCAGGCGATCCACCAAGTGGGCCTCGTCGGCAGTGCCGCCGGCCGCCGCTGCGAACAGCTCCTCCTCGAATGCCGCCGCTTCCGCGTCGGGCATGATCCCGGCCTGGTAGGCGTCGAGCGCTTCGAAGGGGGCGCGCGGGTCGGTCATGCAGCCTCCCATGACATGCGCTTGGACATGCACTCGCGCAAGCTGGCCAGGGTGCGATGGCGCATCACCCGCGCATTGGCGGGGCTGATCTCGAGCGCCGCCGCCACTTCTTCGTGAGCGCGCGCTTCGACGTAGCCGAGGCGGAGCAGCTCACGCGAACGCTTGGACAGCTGGCTGAGGCAGTCTTCCAGATGAGCAATTTCGTACGCCTCGCGCTCGACCGCGTCCAACGAAACGGACTCCAGCGCCGGGCCATACGCCTGCCACAGCGCCGCGCGCCGCTCGCGCTGGCGTGCGCGATCGAAGGCCAAGGAGCGGCAGATACCGAGCACGAAGCCGCCGATGCGGTCCGGCTGCTCGACGCGCCCTTGGCGCACGGCTTCGATCATCAGCAGCAGGGCGTCTTGCGAGAACTCCTCGACGGCGTCCGCACCGCGCAAACGCCGTCGCGCAAACGCGCGCACGACCGGCGCGAAGCGCTGGCACAAAACTTCTTCCGCCTGGCGCTCACCGCGGCCCGCGGCCAGGACCAGCTCCGACACTGCTTCGACCGAAACCGCCGTCACCCGCCGAGATTAACAGCCTTTTGTGCCGCGTGCAGCCCTCGGCCCGCCGTTCAATCGATCCAAAAAACGCACTGACCCGTAACGGAGTTCGAGCTCGCACCACTTGAGCCGGTACTCCCCATGCAGAAGTCTTGGCAACGAAAGCTCTCCCGGATTGGTCTCGTTACACTTGCCCTGGCCGTCGTCGGCAGCGCCGTCACCTACGTGCGCGCAAACCGCACCATCGACGCCCCCTACCCCGACATTCACGCCAGCCGTGAGCCGGCGGTCATCGAACGTGGGCGTTACCTGGTCGAGGGGCCAGCCCACTGTGGCGAATGCCACGGCGCCGTGGAGCCGTTCGCGGTTTCACGCCAAGGGCGGCCGCTGATCGGCGGGCAAGAGTTCAAGCTCCCGGTCGGGACGTTTCGGGTTCCGAACATCACCAGCGACCGCGAGACGGGCATCGGCGGCGTGAGCGACCAGGCGCTGGCACGGATGATCCGCTACGGCGTGAAGCCCGACGGGCACGGCGCCCTGCCCTTCATGCCCTACGCCGACCTGTGCGACGACGACTTGACGGCGATTATCTCGTATTTGCGCACCCAAAAGCCGGTCAAGCACGCCGTGCCGGAGCACGAGATCAATCCGCTCGGTCGCATCGTGCAGGCTTTCGTGCTCGAGCCGAAGGGTCCGAGCGCTCCGGTGCGCAAGAGCTTCACGCCGGAGCCCACGCCGGAGTACGGCTCTTACATCACCCACAGCATCGGCAACTGCGTGATGTGCCATACCAAGATCGATATGCGGACGGGCGCGTTCGCGGGCCCCGCGTTTGGCGGCGGCGCCGAGCACGAGGCCCAGGGCAACCCCGCCAAGAAGTACGTTGCTCCCAACCTCACGCCCGACCCGCGTTGGGGCTGGCTACAGGGCTGGACCGAGGACGCTTTCGTGGCGCGCGTCCACGCCGGGCGGGTGCACCACGACTCGCCCATGCCCTGGGAGTCCTTTCAAACGATGACCGACACCGATCTGCGCGCCATCTATCGCTATTTCCAGACGCTGCCGCCGGCCGCCACCGGTCCGGACCCGCGCGAGCGCAAGGTCGTGCTCACCGCGCAAAACGATTGAGCAGGGCTACGGCGTGCAATTGCGCACGCCCAGATCCGAAAAAGTATCGACGCCGAGCGTGAGCCACTCGGCGTCGATTTCGAACGCCGAGGTGCCATCGCGGCGGCCGCCCAGCACCTCACAGCGACGGCGCAGGGTGTGATCCAAGGTGGCGCCAACGCCCCAAGAATCGCCCGGATCGACGCCGATTTGCCCGATCACGTCCAGCGACTCCGGCCCGCAGGCGAGCGCCAAAGCGTCGTCGCCGTTGAAGGTCAAGCTGGTGGAGCGATCGCAACGACCGGGCTCTGCCGCGGCGAGCGCAGAAGAGCAAAGCACTTGGGTCTGGCCTTGCGCGAGCGAGCCATGCAGCGCCAGGCGCGAAGGCTCGAGCTTGCCGTTGAAATAGGTTCGAAGCTCGCAGCCCTCGAGCGACGAGGCGGTTAGCGCGTAGATCTCCAGCGCCTTGAAGCTGCCCGAGCCCTCGACGTATTCGCTGAACATCAACGACGCTTCGCCACCGCCCGCTTCGCCACCGCCCGCTTCGCCACGGCCCCCCAACCCACCGCGGCCACTGTTGCCGCCCGCCGCTGCTGCCGAGCCGGCAGCGCCTTTCATGCCCCCCGCTGCGGGGGTGCCACCGCGTGAGACGGCGGCCTGCCCCGCACCGGCCTCGGACTCGTCAGCGCCGTCGCCACCCGCTCCGGCGCCGCCGAACGACGTGAACACCGGCCCGGTCGCGACCGGCAAGCGCCCCGTCGGAGCTGACTCGTCGGCAGCACCGCCCACCCCCGTGAAGCCTTCGCTCGGCGCGTCGACGCCGGACGTCGTCTTGCCCTTCATCCCGTTCGGGATGACCAGCTCCTGATCGCAGGCTCCCACGCCGCCGCAAGCCAACAGCAACCAACCCCAAACTCTGCGCTTGTTCCCCATACCCCTCAATCGACCAGCCCCATCGCCAGTTGCGACATTTTCTCGGCCCCCGACCGTCTTGACAGACTGCGCTGCCGGATCTATTAAACCATCAGGTTGCTCAACCAATTAGTTGCATATGCAAACTGACGCCCTCAGCGCGACCTTTTCAGCTCTTGCCGACCCCACGCGACGGGCAATTCTGGCTCGGCTAGCGCAGGGCGAGTGCTCCGTGAACGATCTCGCAGCGCCGTTCGAGATGAGCCTGCAGGCAGTCTCGAAGCACGTGCGGGTGCTGGAGCGCGCCGGCCTCATTGCGCAACGGCGCGACGCCCAGCGGCGCCCCTGCCAAATCCAGGCCGTGGCCATCAAGCAGGTGGCCGACTGGGCGGAGCACTACCGCACGCTTTGGGAGCAACGCCTGAACCGCCTCGAAGATTATTTGAACGAGCTTCAAGCCCCCGCCCAACGTCAAAAGGAAAAGAGCCATGCTAGGAAGCACCGCAAACAGAAATAGTTTCGACGTCAGCACGCCCTCCGCCAACGAGGTGCGGATGACGCGCCTGTTCAACGCCCCACGCGCGTTGGTCTACGAGGTGATGACCAAGCCGGAGCACGTCAAGCGCTGGTGGGGCCAGCTGGGCGAAGGCTACTCCGTGCCCGTGTGCGAGATTGACTTGCGGGTCGGCGGTAAGTGGAAGTTCGTCAATCGTCACCCCAAGGGCGAGGCGACGTTTTACGGCGAATACCGCGAGCTGAACCCACCCAGTCGCTGTGTGTTCACCGAAATTTTCGCAGACTTTCCCGACGTCGTGTCGGTGGTCACCTCCGAGCT
>JBEQSW010000284.1:0-21477 GCA_040348565.1 Myxococcales bacterium
CCCACGAGATCCCTCTCCCGCCGCGCGGCAAGGGCCCGCGCATGGTCACCTTGACCCTGCTCGACGGCACCAAGGTGAACCTGCCCGCTAAGACCGGCGCCGTGAAAAAGGCGCGGCTGCCGAGCGATCCGCCCGCCACCGAAACTCCCGCTGCAGAAGGCGGAGGCGTGCTCACCGCTCGCGACTTGGTCGCCGCTTTGCGAGCGGTGTCCCACGGCGCCGACGCCAGCGAAATTCTGGGCGAAAACGTGCGTTGGGAGGCCATGTTCTCGGCCCTGCTCTCACTGATGTTGAAAAAGCACGTGATCGCCGACTGGGAGTTCGTCGAAGAGTGGAAGAAGAGCTGAGCTTGCGCCGACCGCGCTACGCCAGAGCGAGCGAGCGGCACAGCACGAACTTCAGGTAGCGCCCTTCCAAATGCCCGGCCGCGTAAGGATGGTCGGGCGCGTGCGACGCCTCGTGCACGACGGTGAGACGTTGGCCGATACGCGCCGCGCCTTCGGCCAGGGTCTGGCGAAAGGCGTCCGGCGAAACCTGAGCGGTGCAGCTGGCGCCGGCGTAGAGCCCGCCCGGCGTCAGCACCGAGAGAGCCGCGGCGTGCAGCTTTTTGTAGGCGCGCAAAGCGCCGAACAGCTCCGCGCGCGAGCTGGCAAAGCTCGGCGGGTCGGCGATCACCAAATCCCAGCGCCGACCTTCACGCGCCGCCGCTTCCAGGAACTCGAACACGTCGGCGGCCACCCCTTCGTGCGCGGCCGCGGGCAAGCCGTTGTGCAGCACGTTGCGCGTCGCCGCCTCGATCGCAGGAGCGGCAATGTCCACGCTGGTAACCGAGCTGGCACCGCCAGCCGCGCACGAAACCGAGAACGCGCCCGTGTACGCGAACAGATTGAGCACGCTCTTGTCGCGCGCGAGCTCGCGCAGATAGCGGCGGTTCTCGCGGTGGTCGAGAAAGAGCCCCGTCTTCTGCCCGGCCTCGAAGTCCACCTCGAAGCGCAAGCCGTGCTCTTCGACCATGACCACCTCGGGCGGTTCGACTCCGCTGATGCGCCGTAGCTCGGAGGCGCGATCTTTGCGGCGCGTGACGCGCTCGCACACCCCTTGAATTTCGGAGCGAGCGACCAGCGCCTCCGCTACCCATGCCACCACCTGAGTGAGCGCGCTCGAGTAGCTGACGATGATGGCGAAGCCGGCGTAAACGTCGACCACGATGCCGGGCAGGCCGTCGCCTTCGCCGAACAGCAACCGAAATGCGTCCGTTTGCGGCGGCAGCAAGCGTTGGCGCAGCGCCCAGGCTTCGTCGACCCGGGCTTTGACCCAGGCCGCGTCGGGGCGTTGGCGACGGGAAAAAACGCGCAGCGCGATGGGCGAATCTTGATCCCACAACGCCCAGGCGTCGAAGTGACCGCACTGCACGTGCACGAATTCGCCGGCGCGGGCACGGTAATTCGGTGGCACGTGATCGCGGTAAATCCAGGGATGCCCGGCGTCGAGCCGAGCTTCCAGCGCATCCGCCAGCACCAGCGCCGCCGGGTCGCGCGCCGGCTTTGCCGCGAGCGAGGGTGACGACGCCGAGCCCGCGCGCGCTTCACGGGCTTCGCGCGCAGCGCGCGACTGCGCGCGACGGCCTTTGCCTCCGGCGGCCTTCGTCAAACCTTGCGGTCCGGCGACGGCCCGGTGCTCTGGCGCACGACCAAATCCATCGGGAACTCGAGCACGGAGCGGTCTTGCGACTCGCCGTTCATCTGCGCCATCAGCGAGCGGCACGCCGCCGCGCCCATCGAGCGCATTTGTTGGCGCACCGTCGTCAGGCCAGGCCAGAACAAGCTGGCGGCAGGCACGTCGTCGTAGCCGACGACCGAGACGTCCTTGGGCACGGAGATGCCGTGCGTCTGCAAAGTGCGCAAAAAGCCGAGCGCCATCACGTCGTTGGCGCAGACCACGGCCGTGGGCGCGCGCGGCCGCGGCATCTTCACCCACTTTTCGGCGAACGCGACGCCTTCTTGCAGGTGGTAGCGCGGGGCAAAGATCAGGAAATTGGGCTGAATCTTCAGGCGGCGTAGGGCCAGGCCTTCTTCCAAGCCCTGGGCCCGCTGACGGCTGTCCAGCGAGTCTTCGGGGCCGCCCAAGTAGGCGATGCGACGATGGCCGAGCTCGTACAGGTGCTCGGCGATTTCTCGCCCGGCGTCGACGTTGTTGCTGCGCAGCACCGCCCCGCCCTTGAAGGATTCGTCGGGCGTGATGAGCGCGATGGACAGCTTCACCTTGCGCGCCGATTCGATCAGCGCTTTCTCGCGCTTGCCGGGGCGCGCGAAGATCAGGCCGTCGACGCGGTGCTCACGGATCCAAGACGTGACGGTGGCCGAATCGTACGTGCCACGCAGCACCAAGCTGCCGACCAGCAGCGAAATGTGCTTCGAAGTCAGCTCTTCTTCGATGCCGCCCAAGATCTGGGTGATCCATTCGTTCTGGCTGTCTTCCATGACCAGACCGAACGAGCCGGCGCGCCCGAGCGAGAAATTGCGCGCCGTCGTCCACGGCGTATAGCCGAGCTTTTGGATGACCTTGGCCACGCGAGCCCGCACCTCGGCGCTGGCATAGCCGCCGTTGATGACACGCGAGACCGTGCTCTTGGAGACCTTGGCGTGCTTGGCGACTTCGGCAATATCGGGGCGGCGAGACATGGCAACTCCAGCCTAGTCGCAGTCTGGTCCTGGTTCCACATTGTTCCACATCTGACTGGAACCATGCCAGGCCCGGTGCCTGACGGCGCAGGCCAGCGTTCGGACGGACCCAGATTTTTTCACAAGGAGATCGGGAGATCGGGAGATTTTGTTTGTTCGAGAAGCTCGTCACCGGTTGGCGACTGGGCAGATCCGTCCGAATCCGGTCGCCTCGAAACCCCCAAATTCTCGCCTGTGTCTCGCCCCTCCCGATCTACCGATCTCCCTGTAAAAAATCTGGGTCCGTTCAGGGGCCTATGAGCGACTTCAGGGTCGAAAGGTCGCCGTCTTCGAGGGCGCCTTTGACGACGCAGCGGAGCTTGCCTTTGGGGTCGAAGAGCAGGTGGAACGGCAGCGCGGGGTCGCTTTCGAGGCCGGCCGCTTTCAGCCACTCTTCGCGCTCTTTGCCTTCCTTGAGCCAGTAGGTTCGACGCAGACCACTGGGCGACTGCGCCGAAAGGAAGCCGCTCAGCTGTCGCTCGTCGTCGTCCAGCGACACGAAGTCGAGCTTGAAGCCGGGCGAGCCCTTGACCAGCTCTTGCTGGAACCGGAGCAGCCGAGGGATTTCTTCTTTGCAGGGCGCACACCAGGCCGCCCAGAAGTTCACCCACGTGAAGCCGCCGCCGAACGTCAGATTTTCGGGCAAAGCCGCTTCTCCGCTGGCCACCGCTTGAGAGACCGGCTTCTTGGGCGCGGCGCGACCGGGCCCGGACATCTGCCCTGCGCACAGCACGCGCGGCGGTTTGGGGGCGCCGCTGGCAGCCACCGGCGTGACTTGCACCGGCTCACTGGGCGCGGTCGCGCCGGCTTTGGCTTCGACGATTTGACTGCGCTCTTGCGGAGCGCTGACCGGCTTCTTGTCGCCGGCGGTGTCGCAAGCGGCGAGCGTGACCAACATGAAGAGGGCACCGGCCAACGGCGCAAGCTGAAAGTGCTTCATAGCCGACAATCCACCCAAGATACGAAAGCGCTGCGGTTGATCGGCTCTTCGTCGCACTTTTCTTCGGCGCGCGAGTTGGGCCAAGAGCAGTACTCTTTCGACAGCTGCGCGAACTCGTTACCGAGCCAAAGCAGACCGACTTTTTGCTCGATTTCCGGATCGTTCGACAGCTGCTTCAAGAAGAACATGACCGAGTTGGCGCGCCGGTGAGACAAGGCGTTGTTCTTGCTCTGGCTACCGGTCTTGGAAGCACGCGCCACGACGAAGAAGTAGCGCGCGCCTTTGCGGGCGTACCAGCGCTCTTCCAACAGCTTCTTGGCGCGATCGTCGAGCTCGTCGCGGCCTTCGTCGAACATGATCACGCCGCCGCGGTCCTTGAGCGGCGTAAATAGCGCGTTGAAATCGTCGTCGCTGATGGAGGCGAAGGTCTTCACGTCGGCGGGCTTGCAGCCGCGGCGCGCGCCCTCCCCCTCGGCGGCCAAGCCGCACGAGTGCAGCACGCGCTCCAGCACCTGCTTGAATTGCGGCGTGCAATAAGCCACCTCGGCCTGGTCGGCGATGGCCACCTTGGGCTTTTCTTTCTCGGGTTCCGCCAAGTGCTCGGCGGCGGTGCTGGTCCACGAACGCACGGCGAGCGCGCTACCGGCCGTGAGCAGAAGGCCAGCCGCGAGCCCGATGATGGCGGCTTTGGCGCCCGCGCCGCCGCCAGCGCCAGAACCGCCGGGCACGCCGGGATCGACGGCTTGCGTCACTTGAGCACCTCCGGCGCCAGCTGCGACAAGGTGAAGCGCAGCCCCAGATCGGTGTCCTCGTCGCACACCCGGCGCTTGCCCAAGTACATCTGTGGGGTGGAAACGGGGATGTTGTTTTCGGAAGCAAAGTGCAGGTGATTGTTCAACCGCACGTCGGTCTTCTTGTCGTCCACGCAGCGCAGCATGCTCTCGCCCCAGCGCTGTTTGATCACGGAGCGCAGCGTGTTTTCACCGGCCTTACCGGCACGCGTCAGGTACTCCTGCTGGTCGTAGGCCCACTCCAGCACCGCGCGCGAGTTACCTTCTCCGCACAAAACCGCCTTCGATACGATGCACGCGCCAGGGTGCAGCGCGCTATCCAGCATCCAGTTGCAGTCATTGTCGAGCGGGAACAGCACCAGCTCGATGTCGAGCTTCTCGATGATGTTCTCGGTCACCAGCCGGTCGTGGAACGCCTTGCAGGTAGGGCAGAGCGGGTCCTCGAACAACATGGTGGGCTGCACCGCACGGGCGCCGTGGATCTTGACCGGGTTGTCACCCTTGATTTTTGCCTGTTTGATTTCACCGCACTGGGTGATGTACGGGCGTTGATCGGGCGCGCTGGCGGCGTACACCACGGCGGGCGCCAGCGCGGTCACGCCGAGCGCGACCAGCCAAGCGGGTACGAGCGCGAACGAAACCGCCGGCCGCGAGCTGTCGGTGCGAGCCGAGAGCCAGGCCGTGACCGCGCCGAACGCCAACAGCGCCGAGGAGATGTAGATGCCCGCGCACGTCTTGCACACCTGCCCCAGCTGAGTGACCGAGATGGTGAGCATCAGCAGCGAGACCAGGAGCGGCGTCGTGCCGATCACGGCGAAGAAGGCCAGCGTGCGGCGCGACGCGCGCTCCCCGGCCAAGAGCAGGTAGAGCGAGAAGGCGGCGAAGAAGCAGAAGGCGCCCAGCCCGAATAGCGAGATGGGAATGCCGCCCCAGTACTGGTCCTTCAGCAAGGCGGAGTAAGGGCTGTACATGGCGGCGCGGCAGGCCTCGGCCTCGGGCACGGCGGCGGCGCCCGGAATGAAGCTGCAGTGCACGTTGTGCAGGCGCCGATCCAGGTGCGCGGCGTAGTCGAGCGTCGAATTCGACGCGAAAATCAGGCCCAAAACCGACGCGACGAGCGCGATGACGGCGGGGGCCTTGGAACCACGGGAAAACATCGCGGGTACCGTAACACAGGGCGCACAAATGGCCGAAAATCCGCTGCTACTGCGATTCGTAACGGCCGAATTACCCGGGCAGGGCGCCTGCGGCTGAGGATGCCTCACATCTAGGGGCTGCCACGCTGCAGCCTTCTTGCAGAAGCCCCCGTAGCGTCACCAAGCCAAGCCGAGCGAGCGCTTCGGGCTGCTGGCGCGCTGACAGCTCGTATCGAGGGCCTCCGAGATTCACAGGGAGGACGAGAGTACGGGAGGTCCGCGAGGCGAGAATTGTGGGGTCGCGCTACCGCCAGCGAGTCCGGCGCAGCATCGCGAGCTCAGTCCCTCCAGCTTTCTCTCGAGGGAAATATTTTTTGTTTTGGTCCTCCAAAAACAAAAATGCGTTCTCTCCTCCCCGCAGACCTCCCGTCCTCCCATCCTCCCTGTGAAAAATCTCGATCGCTCAAGGTGGCCTGGAGCCGTCACAAAAGCTTCTGCGATTGAGGCTGCGGATTGGCAGCCCCCGCCGCGATCATTTCTTTTGGTTGTTGAGGGCGGCGATGGCTTTTTCGGCTTCGGCGCGCGCTGGATTGGAATTGGGAGCTTGATCGAGGAAGCGTTGGTAGAGCGGCAGGGCGTCCGCGGGGCGCTTCAAGAAGTCGGCGTAAAGCACGGCCAAGTTGTAGGTCGCGGCCAGGTTCTGCGGCTCGCGCTCGAGCACGCCCTTGATCAGCTTTTCGGCTTCCAGATAGGGGCCGGTTTCATCGCGTTTGCCCTGCGCACGGCGCGCCGCCGAGAGCCCCAACGCGGCCGAAGTGTTGTCCGGCTCGGCTTCGAGCGCAGCGCGGAATTGCTCGGCGGCCTTGTCGTAGATGCCGGCCTCCAGCAGCACCGTCGCCACGTTCAGGCGCGCGGTGGTGTCCTTCGGATCCAGCTCGCTGGCGCGGGCAAAATGCCGAAACGCAACCGCGTCGTCGCCTTGCTTGAGCTTGATCAGGCCCGCGGTGCGCTCGGCGCTGGCGCTCTTCGTGTCCGCCTTCAAGGCTTCGCCGCTGAGCAGCTCGGCCGTGTCCAGCTCGCCCTTGTCCAGGTACGACAGCGCCAGCTCGGCCAGCGCGCGCGGGTCTTTGGAGTGCCGCACCAGCACTTGCTGAGCCTGAGCGATGGCTTCGTCGATCTTGTTGGCCTCGCGTAGCGCACCGATCAAGGCGATGGGCGCGTAGCTGGCGCTGGGGTTTTCTTTGACGAACGGCGCCAGCGCATCGACGGCGCCTTGCGCGTCACCGCGGCGGCGTCGCACCTCGGACAGCGCGACGGCCACGTCTTCGGCGTTGGGCGCCAGTTGCTGCGCGGTGGCTAGGTGGCGCTCGGCGGTGCCGAGGTCGCCCTTGTCGGCCAGCAGAATGCCAAGGTTGTAGTGCGCCTCCCACAAGCCGGCGTCGGCTTTGACGGCCTCCTCGAGCAGGCTGATGGCGCGGTCCTTTCCGGAAGCGTCTTTGGCGGCTTGCACGCCCTGCACCATTTTGCCGAGCGCGACCGGATTGGCGGGAGCTAGGGTCGGCGCCTCGACTTTTTGCTGAGATTTGCCGCACGCGGCAAGCAGGAGCAGCGCGCAAAAGAAGCGCTTCATTTCTTGTCCTCCTTGCCTTTGCCGGCTTCGGGTTTGTCCTTCGCCTTGGCGTCGGGTTTGTCGGCGTCGCTGGAGGGCAGCAGGAACTTTTCGCTGCGACCGCCGCTGTTGCGTCGCGTCGCGTCGATCAACGGCGGCAATTGGGAAGGGCCTTGCGAGCGGATCTCGAAGCCTTGCTCCTTCAAGGGCGGGTACAGCTCCGAGTTGAGGCGCCCGAGCGCCTCGCGCATCTTGGCTGTCCAAGAGTTGAAGATGCCAAGCTCGATGGCCTTGTGCCAGCCGCTCTCGTACGCCTCCAGGCTGCGCTCTTCGATGGGCACGACGAACTCGTCGATGGACTGCTGATACAGCTCTTTCTCGGCGGCGCTCAAGCTGGCCGGCGGGGGCGAGTTGAGCAGCGCCTTGGAGAATGACTCGTAAGTCACGCCAATTTGGTACAGCGCGGCGGTCGTCCACTCGGCGGCGCCGATTTCGGCGGTCGAAAGGAAGGTCTCGGCGGCTTTCTTGAGCAGCTCGGCCTTGCTCTTGAGACGGCCTTTCAGCTGCTTCACGTCGCCTTCGATCTTCACGTCCTGAAACTTCTTCAGGATGGTTTCGCCCTGCATGTAGCGGGCTTTCGCGGCGTAGTATTTGCCGCGATCGTCGACGGTGTTCTTGCGCGCCTTGTACAGGGTGATGGCTCGATCGAGGGCGGCGCTCGACGCGCGCTCGTCCCCGGCCTTGACGGTGGCTAGCCGCACCAGGGCTTCGATCTGGCTGCCCACGCTGCGCGCGCTGCGCGAATAGGAGTCGTACAGCGCGGCCGCTTCGGCTTTCTTGTCCGCTTTCTCGTGGGCCTTGCCCATCAAGAACGTGACCTCGTCCGCACTCTCGTCGCGCGGGTAGTACTTCTTGAACTTTTGGCCGCTGTCGATGGCCTTGTCGTGCTCGCCCACCGTCGTGCGCAACAGCACGGCGTTGTAGGCCGCGTCCTTGTGATGCGGGCTCTTGGGCCAACTGTCGGTGAGGACCGCGTGGTAGTTGGCGGCTTCGCTGAACAAGCCGACCTCTTGATAAGTGTTGGCGGCGATCCACACGCCTTCGGCGGCTTCTTCGCGCCCGCGGTGGTTGTCGATCAGAATCTTGGCCGCCGCCGACAGCGTCGCCAAATCGGCCGCGCGCCGCGCTTCGACCTCGGCGTTCACGGCCGCTTGAGCTGCGCGCTGCTCCTTCGGAAACTCCTTGGCGGCGCGCAAATAGGCTTCGGCGGCTTTGCCGTGCTCGCCCTTGCCGGCCAAGAACTCGCCCTGCTTGAACACGGCGCCGACGATCAGGTTGTTCAAGCGCGATTGCTGCTCGGGGGTTTGAAACGAGGGCGCACTCTTCAAGCGCCGCGCCCAGGTCTCGATGTTGGCGTAGTCCTGGCTCTTGTTGAACGAGTCGAGGATCAGCTCACCCGCGCCAGCCGCGTATTTGTCGTTCGGGTATTTCTCGAGCAACAGGCCCCACTGGCGCACGGCCGGGTCGTACACCTGGTAGTCGTAGTACAGCTTGCCCTGGCGAAAGAGCAGCTCGGGGATCTGCTTATCGGTCGGGTAAGTCTTGATGTAGAGCTCCATCGCCTCGGTCAAGGTGCGATCGGTCGGAGTCTCTTCTTGCTTCTTGCCGGCGGCCTTACTGGCCTCGAACTCCGCGGCGCGCGCGACCTCGAGCGCGGCCAGCGCGTTGTACAGGGCCGTACGCGACAGCGGCCCCTTCGGGTTCATGCGCACCGCCGCCAGGTAAGCGTCGGCGGAGCCAGCAGCGTTGTTCAGATGGTAGAAATTGATTTCGCCGAGGTTGTAGTTGACGTCGTAGGCCTGCGGACGGTTGCCGAAGCGCGATAGGTAGACCTGGTACAGAGCGGCGGCGGCGGCGTACTCGCCCTTGCTGGTCTTGTCGGCCTGGGCCTTGGCGTGTAGCCCGACCGCGTCCTCACGGATCTGCTTTTCGGAGGCTTTTTCGGCGGCTTCGAGGGTGGCCGGCGTCTGCACCTGCGCCCAACCGGAGCCGGGAGGCTTGGGCTTTCCGGGCAGCTGGAGGGGGGCTACGTAGTCTTTGACGACTAGCTTGTAGTCGGTCTCTAGCTCCTTCCATGACTCCAGCGTGGAGTGGCCCTGAGCGATCTTCAGGGCAAAGTCGTTGCAGTCGGGGTTGGTGGGCTCGAGCTTGATCAGCAGGCGGTACGCCTCGATGCCGCGCTCGTAGTGCGACTGCTCGTAAAAGGCTTCCGCCAACGCGCGCACGATACGACCGGCGAATTTGTCGCCCCCGGCTTTGACCAGGAACTTGAACATGTCCTCGGCGCTGTTGTTTTCGTCCTCGACGAAAACCGCCACCAAGTTCTTGAGCGCTTCTTGCTGCAGCTCGTCCAGCTCTTGCCGGCTCTTGCCACGGTTGTTGGGGCCGTCTTCGGTAGCCTGGAACACCTTCAAGAAGCGCTGCGCGGCTTCTTCGGTGCGGCCCAGGAGCCACAGCGTCTAAGCGCTCTTGAACAACGCCAGATCGTACAAGTCGGTATTCTTGTACTTCAGCACCTCTTCGTATTCGCGATACGCGGTCTCGTAGTTGGGCGCGTCCTTCGTGAATTCGTACTCGGCCCGCACCATGTGCGCGTCCGGAATGAAGCGGCTCTTCGGAAACCACTCGATGATCTTGTTGAAGCGACCGAGCGCGTCCCCGAACTTGCCCTCTTCGTTGGCCAAGAAGCCGTCGACGTACAGCGCCAAGTCGTATTGAGAGAACGATTTATAGTTCTTCAGCACGCGCAAGAAGCGCGCGCGCGGCTTGCTGTAGTTGGGCGTAGGCGGATCATTTCGTTGATCGGCCGGCGTCTTCTCCCAGCGCTTGAACTCTTCCAAGAACTTGTCGCGCCCCTCTTCCCACTCGAGCTCGCCCATACGCAGCAGCGCTTCGGGCATCTCGGGCGTGTCGGCCGGCGATTCTTGGATGAACTTGTCGAGCAAGCCCATGGCTTCGACGCGCAGCGTCTTGCTCTGGGTGATATTGCGCTCGATGCGGCGGTCGATCTTGGCCGCGAGCGCTTTGCGGAGCCGCTCCGGGATCTGCAAGCTGACGCGCGCGCCGCGCGTGGCTTGCGCTTTCTGCTCGGCCTTCTTCTTGATGGTGGGCCGTTCGGCGCCCGCCAGATTGCGCTCCGCGGCGGGCTTGATGTGCGCGGATTCATTGGCGGCCGCGGGCTTCACCACCTCGCCTTCGGCAGCGAGGGCGGCCCGGGGGGCCGAAGCGAGCAGGCACACCCCTACGGCTCCGGCAAAAGCGACTCGACGCATTGCCGCTGACGATAGACCCCCCGCCCCTCGCCATCAATAGCGCCGGCGGGCGTATTCCGGCCCAGAAAGGCGCGGCTGCAGAAGGCCAACCAGCAGGCGCCATGAACCCGCGCGGCAGGGCGGAGGGCCGCGGTAGGTGATGGTGCCACCTTGCGCGCGACGTTCGACGGCGAGCTCGTCGGTGCGCTCGACCGAGCCGGTAGCGCGCCGGGCTACGGCCGCGCCTGCGCGCGGATTTGCGCCGCGAAGCGCCCGCTGGGAAAGCGCGCCAAATAGCGATCGAAATCGCGCTCGGCGGCGGCTCTGTCGCCCAGCTTCAGCAAGCACGCGCCACGCCCGAACAACGCGCGCTCGGCCCACGGCGCCGGCAACGGTAGATCGACCAACACCTGAAAGTCGCTCAAGGCGGCCCGGCAGTCGTCGTCGGCGCGCAGCTCCGCGCGGATGAGCCGGAGCTCGTTCTTGCGCCCGACGCTGTCGATGGGGAGCGCCGACAGCTCGCGCCGGGCTTCTTGACGGTGACCCAACACCAGCAACGCATCGACGCGCGCGACACGCGCCTCCAGCTCGAGCGAACCGCCCGGGAACGCCTGCAAGTGGCGCTCGATGGCCTGCAGCGCGCGCGCTGCATTGTCCTTGCCGCCCGACTTCAAAGCCGAGAGCGCGTTGGCGAGAGACGCCGCTTCCTGACCGAGCCGCGAGCTAGGAGCCGCCGGGGTCGGGGCCGGAAACGTCGCGCTCGACGTGGGCTCCGCGGGAGGCAGCTCCGGCGCGGCAGGCTCGGGGAGAGGCCGTGCCGAGCTCCGCGCCGCCGCTGGCGGCGGTGCGACGGCCGCCGCTGCCACGACCGGAGCTGGCTGGGAACGAACCGTCGTTTCTTGCGCGCCGAACCAACGCACGACCGCCCACTGCGCCGCCGCGGCACCGCTCACGCCGATCACCACGCCAACCGCCACCAGCCGCAGCAAGAGCAGCCCCACGCCGCGCGAAGACGGCGCGCGCAGTCGGACGGCCACACGCTGACGCGCGACGTCGCCGAGGGGCCATGGCTCTGGCACCGCCGCGAACAGACGGGCTAGCCCTTGCTCGCGCGGCGAGTCGTCGTGGTTGCCCTCGGCCCAGGGCGAGAGCGGCTCAGGTGTGGACATGGCTTGCTCCTTCGGCAGCGTCGAAGTTGCCGTAGCGGCGTTCGAACGTCGTCTTGAATCGGGCGCGGGCGCGCGTCAGCGCAACCCACACGACGGGCTCTTTGATTCCCAAAATCTTCGCGATTTCGAGCCCCGACAAGCGCTCGAGCTCGAACAAAATCAACAGCGTGCGGTCCCGCTCGCTCAGCGCATCCAACACCGAATAGACCAGCCGCGAAGCTTCGGCCCGCTCGAAGTCTTCTTGCGCCTCCGGCGCCCCCGACTCCTGCTCGAGCTGCAGCTCGGGCTCGGCGCGGCGCCACAGCAGGCGACGCCACCGCTCTTTTCGACGCCGGCCATTCACCACCAACACCGTGATTCCGTACAACCAGGTGGTGAGCGCCGACTCGGCGCGAAACGAACCGAGGCGGCGCTGCACTACCACGAAGACCTCTTGCAGCAGGTCTTCCGCATCGACACTGCCACCCGTTGCGCCAGGCCCCCACAGGCGCCGCACCCACTTCGAGACCGCCGCAGAATGCTCGCGGTAGATCGCCTCCAGCTCGAGCACGGACTCGCCGTCGAGCTCAGCGGAGAGCGATGCGGTGACCCCGAGCTGTTCCATGCGGCGTGGCGTAGCTATGGCCTCAGCCCCGCCGGGCTTTGAATGTAGGCCTTGACCAAGTCTTCATAGCTTCGATTGCTGTTCACGAACGCTTGTTGGATGCGCTCGATGCTGGACTCCACCAACTCGGGTGGAGCTCCCTCGAGCGGGCCCGCCGCCAGCGCGAAGGTGGCGGCAATGCCCTTCAAAGCGTCACAATCGCCCGCGAATTTCCGGCCGAAGTCGACGATGCCATCGAACTCGATCAGCTCGTCGGGAGCCATGCCGCTGCGACGTGAGCCCGTCGTGTCGATGGCGAGGCCATGGTCCAGCTCACGGTACGAGCCGTCCGCGGCGAAGTGACCGAGAACAAATCCCAGCGGGTCCATCAACTGGTGGCACCCCGCGCACACCGGGCTGTTCAGCTGAGTCTGAAGCGCCATGCGATCTTGCAAGGTCGGATCGAGGGCGGGGTTCTGAAAGTTCGCAGGCGGCGGCGGCACCGGCGTCGCGAACAGCACGCGCGAGATGGCCGCGCCCCGCGAAGAAATGGTCGTCTTCGTCTCGAGCCAGCTCGGCTCGGTGAACACGCCGACGCGCCCCGACTCTTCGAGCGGTGCCAGCAGAAGCGCGTTGAGCAAATTGTTGTTGGTAGTCGCGACGACACCCCACGGCTCGCTGAAGGTCGCGTCGGCGTCGAGCTCGAGCGCCTGTCGTAGGAAGAGCTCGACGCCAGGCACGCTTCCCTGCAAGGTCTTGGAGAGTTGCAAAGCTGCCGTCACCTGCTGGCCCGCCCACCCGGGAGTGGTTTCTTCGGGTAGGTGGACTCCCACGGTAGCGGGCCACGGTTCGCCGTAGGTGAGCGTGGCAATGCGCATCCACACTACTCCCGGCTCCGCAAACGCCCCCGTCACCGCCGCGGGCGCGCCTCGCGGTACGCACAACGCCGGCGACGAGGTCCCGGGATCGCCGGCACCGGCGCCAGCGTCGACGCCAGGATCGGTCGTAACGGCACGGCCTGCGGTCGAGGTTGCATTGCCGCCGCTCGCCGAGCCGCCCGTCGTGCCCAGGTTACCGGCTGCGCCATCGATTCCCCCCACCTCGTAGTAGCGCCCCGAACAGGCCACCGCGGCGGCCCCCAGCAGCAGAAGTCCGAAAGCGTTCCTCATCATGGTCTCCGTGCTCTAGGTGCTGTGGCCGCCCATGACCTTTCAGGCAAGCCCGACGTTTTTTCGAAATCACGCCCGGCTCAGAGCGAAAACCAGGCTCCGGCCACCAGCCCCCCGCTGAGGCCGGGCACCGGAGCGAGCCAGCGGCCACCGCGGTAGGTCGCCGAAGCTCCTGAGTCTCCGGGGAAAAACCGTGCGTCCGCCTGCGCGAACACGCCCGCGCGGCCGCGGTTCGCCGCGCGCAGGTGCAGAAACCCGCCCCCATCGAACCCACCTTGGCTCGAGGCATGGTCGAGGTTCGAAGGCGAGAAATGCAGCCAACCGAGAGCGACTCCGGCGCCGGCTTCCCAGCGCACCGCCCCGGTCACGGCCCGGAAGCTCGGACCGATCCCGATGGGCCAACGTCGCCAGGCGACCGAGCCGGGCCCCAGCGGAAGCTGACGAGGCCACGCTGCCGCAGCAAAACCGGTCAACCCCCACCCTCGCGCTGGAGGCGCATAGTCGACGACGACGATGCCAGAGACCACCGCCACCTGCGTTTTTGCGAGCTCGGCGCCCGCAGCGAGCCCTAGCTCGAAGCGCCGCGGAGGAGGCGGCGGCGATGAGGGCGGAGGGGGTGGCGGCGGTTTCGGGGGCGGCGCGGCAGGCGCCGGTTGGGGCGTGGGCTCGAGAAACGGCGCGGCAACGGGCTCGGTCTCACGGGCCGGCTCGGGCGCCGGCAAGGCGCCGGCGAAGTCAGGGTGCACGTCGCTCAGCCACGCGCTCAGCACCACCGCGGCCGCTTGAGCGAGCTCGTCGCAGCTGCCTTCGGCCGGCAGCGTGCGCTGGCCGATCACCGCCGCGTCGGCGCTGCGCAGCTCGACGTATAGCCCCGACTCGTGTCGTTCGACGATGAAACCTTCGCTCAGCTCTTGCTCGGGAGGCAGGTGCAAGATGGTGCGAACGCGCGCTTCGACATCCACCGCCGCCGGACACGTCTCGCCGGCAACCAGACTCTGAAACGCGAAGAACAGCGGAACCAGCAAGCGCGAGCAGCCTACTTCAAAGCCCCGCCGGCAACGCTACGTGATATTTGCGCGTCAATGGAGCAGCCAAGCCGCCACGGCTCCGCACATTGGGACGCGCACGCCGCACGCTGGCGACTGATCGGAGCGCCACTGCGACCAGCCGCACCGGACCTCGAGTACTTGCGCGAAAGCGTCGCGCGCCTCGGCGTTGCCACGGCACCGGCCGCCTCGCCGCGCACGGCATTGCTGTTGGGCGTGACGCCCGAGATAGCCGAGCTGGATTGGGAGCCACCACACCGCTTGGTGGCCGTCGACAAGTCCGAAGGCATGGTCAGGGCGGTTTGGCCGGGCGACACCCTCACTCGACGCGGCATCGTCGGTGACTGGCTGTCGCTCGAGTTGCCCGAAGCGCCCTTCGACCTGGTGGTGGGTGACGGCGTCTTCAGCCTGTTCGATTTCCCACGCGGCTACGCGCAACTGGCGAGCGCGCTCGGCGACCTCGTCAAACCCGCGGGCTTGCTTTCACTGCGACTATTTTGTCGTCAGGAGCCGAGCGAGTCGGTCGCGCAAGTGTTCGACGCGCTGTTCGCCGGCACCATCGGTAACTTTCACGTGTTCAAATGGCGGCTGGCCATGGCGCTTCAAGGCGACGGGACGCGCGGCGTGCGGCTGGATGACATTTGGAGCACGTTTCGCGAACGCGCCGGCAGCGCCGCCGAGCTTTCCGCCCGCGTGGGCTGGCCGGAGCCGATCATCGGCACCATCGAAGGCTATCGCGGCATCGACGAGCGCTATTCCTTCTCGAGCGAGCGGGAAGTGGCCGACAGTTTGGCGGCCGGGTTCGAGCTGATCGAAACCTGGCGGCCTAGCTACGAGCTGGGTGAACGCTGCCCCCACCTTACTTTTCGAAGGCTCGCATGAGTCCAGCCAGAAAGCCCAGGCGCGAGGCGCGGGAGCGACGAGCCGCGTGGGGTGGGGCCCCGCTGAATTCACTTCAGCGGGGCGGGGCGGCGCGTGCCGCCCCCACTAGGAAAGGCCTAGAGCGCAGCTGCTGCAAACTGATCGGCGCTCTGGGATCGGCCACCCGGCCTGCGCAGACGCTCAGGGCGTAGCGGCGCCGCGCGCGCTTTCGGGCTAGGGTAGGTCGTGATGATGCGTCGCAACAACGAGGCCTCGGAGCGTCACGCAGAGCGTCGGCGCCGGGAGGACGAAGCCCCGCGCCTGAGCGCGACGGTCCCCAACCTGCTCACCTTGAAGCTGCATTTGCAGGAGGCGAAGGGAGACGTGTCGGTGGCTGAAACCGGGCACATTCGCCATGTCGTGGTGGCGCATGCGCCGCTGCTGTTCGACATGCCTTGCCGCGACCCTGCCTGCAAAGACGGCGGTCACGACGTGACCAACGCCATCACGCGCTCGCTCAAAGCTGGTGAGACGCAGTTCGAGGGCGAGCATCAGTGCACGGGCTACGTGGGTGACGGGGCATGCCAGCGCGTGCTGCGTTACACCGCGACCGCCACGTACAAGTGAGCGAACGCGGGGTTTCCTGCGCCGTGCCGCGCATGGCCGTGGACTAAAAGGGGCATCTCGGGCCGCCGCGCTCAGAAATTTCGCAACCTGCGCCCATTGACTCAACGAGCGCGCGGCATTCGCCGTCGCCCCGAACAAGTCGATGCGGCAAATCCCAGCGTTCAGCTCACCGCTCGCTGGCTCTCCGGGAGCCGCGGCAGGCGACGCGGAAATGGTCCATGATGCCGCGCCCGCGACATGGCCCGCTCGCTCTCTTGGCTGCCGCTCGTCTTCGTCACGCTCATCACCCTCGTGGGTGGTTGCGAACGGCAACCTCGCCGGCGCGAGCGCGAAGCGGCCCTGGCCGACGCCGAAGCCCGCGCGCGGGCCGCCGAGGCCGAGCGCAAAGCCGCACAGCCACCGCCGGAAGAGCCACCCGTGGAGCTGCTGCGCGCTCCGCACTCGGGCTTGCCGTGCAAGGTCGACGACGTGTTCGCGGCCAAGTGCCGGCGCTGCCACACCATTCCCACGCGCCACGCCGCTCCGTTCGTGTTCTTGACGTGGGAAGACACTCGACAGGATCGCTTGGGCCAACCGCTGTACACGGTGATTGGGCGCGCGGTGCGCACCAACTACATGCCCTATCGCATCCCCGCCAACCCGCCGGTGGCGCCGTTGAGCGACGACGAGAAAAAGATCATTCTCGATTGGATCGACGCGGGCGCGCCACGCGAAGACTGCGATCCGAGCGCGCCCGACGCGAAAAGAACCGCGTCAGCACCGGCGGCGAGCGCGCCTGCGCCGAGCGCGCGAGTGAAGCCCAAAGCCGCGCCGAGCGCGCAGCCCAAGCGCCAATAGAGTCACGCGCGCACGCGGCGAGTTGCCGCGCCGTGCGGTGGCGACTCGACCGCTTCGTCGGTGTGCTTTTTTGCTGCCCGTGCGCTCGAGTTCGGGTTACTCATGCGCCATGGACATTGAGACTTCGCGTTCACCGATGCTCTCTAAAGCCGCTCTTCACTTCGTGCTCGGCCTGGCCGCGCTGGCCTGGCTGTTCGTGCCGGCGGTGTCGCACGCGCAATCAGTGATCAAGCAGCCGGGCAATCACCCCGACTACACGGTGGAGATCGAGCCGCACCTGGCCTTTCAGTGGACCGATCGCATCGGCTCCAACGACGGCTTCGGCCCGGGCGCGCGCTTCAACATCCCGTTCGTGCACAACGGGCCCATCAGCTCCATCAACAACAACATAGGCATCACCTTCGGCCTGGACCTCACGTTCGGCGATGGCGGACCTGGCTGGTGCTATGGCCGCTACGATCGCAATCTGTGGATCAACGGTCAGGGCTGCAGCGTGACCGAGCTGTGGCTGCCGGTCGCGATGCAGTGGAACTTCTTTTTGACCAAGGTCATCAGCGTGTTCGGTGAGCCGGGCTTCGCCATCGCCCACCGGCGCTGGAGCTACAATTGGTACTGCAACGGCAACGCGGGCGCCTATTGCGAGCAGCGCTACACCACCAATGATCTCGAGTTCATCTTTGCCGGCGGCGGTCGCTTCATGTTCAGCGATCGCATCGGAGCCACCGTGCGCATCGGCTTCCCGATGATCACGGCCGGCATCAACTTCTTGCTCTGACCCGAAGGGCGCGCCGCGCGCTACAGGCAGCAGACGACGGTGGCGCTCCCGCTGGGTAGGGCGCCGCCGGTGGGCTCGGTGTCTCGCGCGATGCCGCAGGTAGCCGGCATGAGCGTGTACTCAGCATCAAGTTGCACCGGAGGCGTGGCGAACCCAAACGATAGGCAGCCGCTGCCCAGCTTGTACTCGAAGCCGGTCCCGCAGCTCTGCCCGGTGGTGCCCAAGGTCAACGTGCCGGCGCAGCTGCCGCCGATCAGGCCCGTACAGCTGCAACTGGAGCAGCCGCGCTCGTCGGTGAAGCTTTCGTAGAGCGGTTCGCGCGCGTGAGGGTATTCGCTCGGGCACTCCGGGAGCTCCTGCCCCTCCGGTACGATGCGAAACACGCACAGCTGCGAGGCGTAGGGCGCGCCCGGAGTCGGCGTGCACAGCTCGCCGTCACCCGTGCAGCTGCCCGGCTCTGCGGTTTCCAAGGTGCACAGGCGCGCGTCGTACTGCCAGGACACGGTGTCCGGTACGTGCGTCGTCACCTTGGCCTGGCACGTGCCCGACGGCTTCGGCGGGTCAGCGCGCACCGTGCCCTGGCTGCCGTCGCAACCGGAGACCGCGGTGCACGCGAGAGGTGAGGCGTGGAAACACTCGTTCTTACAACCCATATCCGTAAAGACGGACACGTCCGCACCCTTGTCGCAAACCTGGCCCTTGGGCGTGCACGTACAACTGCACTCGGCGTCGGGCGCCAACAACCCGGCGTGCAAATCTACGGCATCTGCGTAGCCGTCAGGGCAGTCGGGTTGCTCGGTCCCCGCTTTGCCTTGCCAGTGTGCGACCGGGCCAAGCCAGCCAGCGGGCACCCCCGCGGTGCAGACCAGACCCAGGCCACAAGCTACGATTGGAGTCGACGCGCCGCCGGAGCCGTCACCGGCCGCGTCCGCGCCGCCCGGCGACCCCATGCCAGCGGCCGACACGCCGCCCAAGCTGGAGCCCGCGTCAGCCCCCGACCCTGACTGGCCACTGCCGCCGCGGGGCAAATCGTAGTCGGGAAATTGGCAGCCGGAGACGCCCGGCCACACCGACAAGGCGGTGGCTCCGACGAGGACGGCGCCTCTCAGGTAAACCCGACCGGCCACGAGCATTGCGCGGAAGCTAACACGATTGTCCAGAGGCTCGCCCCGGCGCGGCGCGCGGACACGGCGGCGCCCCGGTGGCTCCCGGTGGCACGCTTGGTTGGGCTCGCGTCGACCAGCCATCAGCTCAAGAAATCCATACCAGCATCCCCATGCCGTCGTTCTTGCCGTGGCGAGTGACGCGCTTCATGTCCTCGAGCGGACCGAAGTAATAGCCAAGATCGTAGTCGGAACGCAGGTTCACTTCGGACCAGCGCCCGGGATAAATCTCGAGCCGCTCGAGCTTCTTCAGATCGAAGCGGGGCAAGAGGGTACGTTGAGAAACGTCAGCCAGGGCGTCGGCGATGGCCGCCACTTCCGGCGGCTGAAACACGCGAGCAGGCCCGTGGCCCAAGTCTTCGTCCCCCACCGGGGTGCCGCCCTTGAGCAGGAACGCGAGCGGGCCTTCGCCGTCGCGCGCGCTGCCGGTCAACAGGTAGTGCAAGGCGTTCCAGGCCTTGTCCAGGTCTACGAAGCCGGCGCCAGGCTCGTTGTACGCGGAGTCGATGGTGCTCACGACCAAGCTTGGATTGGTCAAGAGCGCCTGAACGCGCGCTGCGGGGAGGAGATAGAGGTGGCCTATGAGACTCATCGGTTTCGCATCCGGTAGGGGCCCGGCGCCAGCGTCCTACGCTCTATCGCAAGCCTTCGCCACCAACGTACTCGTCTTCCCAGTCCTCGCCTTCGAAGGGCCAGAACTCCTCGTTGTCTTGCAAGAAGCGCTGGGCGTCGAGCGAGTCGACGATGGTTTGAGGCAACAAGCCCTGGGACAGCGCTTCAATCTCGATTTCCAACGCGCGCTTCTTGCCGAGCACGGTTTCGATACGACCGAGCCGGGCGCGCCGCAGCAGCCGCGACAAGCGCAAATCGAGCCTTTGCAGCGAATCTTGAGCCAAATCGAGCTGCTGTTTCTCGGCCGCGAGCCGGAGCACGGACGACTTTTGGTATAGCTCGGTCGCCAGCTGCCGGTCGCTGGCGATCAGCCCCGGCAAATCGACGCCCTTGGCGGCGGGAGCGGCCGCGGCTTCCGACAGCGACGCTCGCGCCGCGCGAGCCTGCACCTCGAGCCCGGCCAGCTCCTTGCCTAGGACCTCCAGATCAGGACCCTTCTTGCCGGTGCGCTCGGCCTCCCGCAGCAGCCGCTTCAGCTCGCGGATTTGGGATTCGATGCGCGCGACTTTGTCGGCGGGCGACGCGCTCAAGCCGGCGTCGGATTGGGCGCGCGTCTCCTTTTGCGCGGAAAGCTTGCTGGAGCCTTCGTCCAGCTCGGTCATCGAGCGGCGCAAGCCGCTCAGCTGGTGGTCGAGCAACGACAGCCGACGCGCCGCCCGCCCATAGCCGGCGTCGACGCGCAACAGCGAGCCCAAGGCGCGTGCGGTGTCGTCGGGTACGCCGAGGCCGGCGCTAGCTGGATCGGCCCCGCCGCGTACGGCGTCGACCAACGCTTTCATGGCGGCGCCGTCTTTGACGATGCGGCGCGCGGCGTCGCGCACCGGCTCGTAGCGCTTGATGAAGGCGTCGAGCTTCTTGTCGGCTTGCGGAAAGTGGCAGGTCGCCAAGTCGACGTACGAGTCGAGGATGTACGCCTCGTCTTCGTAGACGTGGTTCACCTTCAGGCGCTTCAAGTCGTCCAGCGCTTGGCGCGCGCCGTCGTAGTCTTTGGCTTCGTAGCGCGTGGTGGCGGTTTCGTAGAGGGCCTCGGTGATGTTCTCCGAGTCGTGAGGCACCAGGTAGTAGTAGTAGCGCGCGTCGTCGAAGCGATACTGCTCGTGCGCAACGCGACCCAGGCCGAGGCGGGCCAAATCGCGGACGCGGAAAAAGTCGGAGCCGCCGAACAAGGCCGCGCGCTTGGGCGTTTGCTTCTTGTCGGCGACCTTGCAGAACAGCTGCTCGCCCCGTTTGAAGTTTTGACGTTCCACCTCGAGCACGCCGGACAGGTAGGTGGCTTGCGCCCAGAATCGGGATTTTTCGCCGACTTTGGCGTAGGCGGCCAACGCCTCGTCGGATTTTTTCTGTAGCTCGGCGGCGCGGCCGCGCAGGTAGTTCACGTCACCGGTCAGCTCGTCGGGCGCGCTGGGCGGCACGGCGTCGAGATCTTTCAAGATCACCTCGGGTCGATCGCTGGCCAGCCCCGCGTCGACCAGGCTGTGCACGGCCCGACGGTACGAGGTGTCACCCGGGTCGCCCTTGAGGAGACGCGTGAGGTAGCCGCGTGCGGGCTGTAGCGCGCCGGCGCTCGCCAGTGAGTCACCCAGCAGAAACAGAGCCGCCTTGCCTTCTTCGGAGCTGGCAAACGGCTCGAAGCGCGGCGACTCGACCAGGTACACCAGATCTCCGATGGCTTCGTCGCGGCGACCGACGCCGATCTTTTCTTCGATGGCGGGTAGCTCGTCGCGCAGGCGCTGAATGCTGAGCGGGGCCGAGGCCGAAAGCTTCTTCGAGTCGAGCGCGGTTTGGTAGGCGCGCATGGCCTCGCCCCGCGTGTCGGCGACGTCGTCGTAAGTAGTGGCGGCCGACGCCGGTGGCGCGGCGGCGGTTTCCGCGGCGCCGGCCGGGTTGGCGGATGCGGCGGGCGGGCTTTCGGCGGGCGGGTTGGCGCCGGCGGGAGCGGCGCCGCCGGCTTGCGCGAAGGCCGGCACGCTGCCGAGCGCCCAAGCCAGCGCCAAAAACGAGCCGAAACGCACTACTGCACCACCCGGGCGCGCAGCTTCACGCGCAAGTCGTACTCGCCGTCGGCGTC
>JBEQSW010000314.1:0-5993 GCA_040348565.1 Myxococcales bacterium
CGACATCGAGGAGACGCCCTCCGGCGAGCCGTGCATCGTGATGGAGCTGCTAGAAGGTGAGACGCTCTACGAGCGGCTCGAGCGAGAGCCGCTTGGGGCGGTCGAGCTCGTTCAGCTGCTACTGCCGATCGCCGACGCACTCTGTTTCGTCCACGCGAGCGGGTTCATTCACCGAGATCTCAAGCCAGAAAACATCTTTCTCGCCAGCGTCGGCGGCGGGCGCGTTCAACCCAAACTGTTCGACTTCGGAATCGCCAAGGCAGTCGGGACCCAGGCGCGGCCGCGGTCCTTCTCGGGCACGGGGCACGTGGTGGGCAGCCCGGGCTACATGTCTCCAGAACAGGCTACCGGCGCCGAGCTCGACGAACGCACGGACGTTTGGTCGCTGTGCGTCGTGCTTTACGAAGGCTTGGCGCGACGCCCGGCGTTCGACGCCGAGACCTCCACCGATGTCCTCCTCAGCGTGCTGCACGGCGAGCCGCCTCCCCTTGCGGACGTGGATCCAGCGCTCGCGAAGATCATCTTCAAGGGACTCGCCAAGGCTCGTGCGGAGAGGACCCCTTCGCTCGAGCGCCTGCGAGATGAGCTGTCGGAGTGGCTGGCGTCGAGGAGCGAGCTCGATGATGCGAGCATTGCCTTCGGCGACGCGGCGGAGCTCTCCCCCTCTCCTTCCTCGAATTATCCGGAAGGTCGACCAGCACGACGGCTGCGCTGGCTTTTGCCCGCCGTCGCCGTGGTGGGCGTATCGGTGCTGGCAACCGCCGTGGCCGCCACGAAGCCACCACCGCCCCCCGCGCCGGCGGCGGCCGCTTCTCCACCCGTCACCAAACCGGTGACGCTCGCCCCGCCACCCAATTGGAGCTCGCCGCCGCTTCTGGTTGACGAGATCGAAGCCACGAGCAGTGCGCCGCCAAAGCAGGCAGCTCCCCCGGTCGCCGGAAGTCCCGCGCCAGCCCCCCATCCGGCTCGGGGCAAGACTCGCCCGAGTCCGCCGAAACCGTCGAACGAAGATTGGGAAACGGTCAACCGGTACGGCATCTGACCGGGTCGGGACGATTCAAGTCTCGGCAGCCCCAGAAACGAAAGAAGCCTCAAAGTTTCCTTCGAGGCTTCTTGGTTGCGCGGGGGCGATTCGAACCTGCGACTTCGACCCTAGTCAGAAAGCTCTTTGACCAGCTCGCGACCGGCTTCCAGGCGCGTTTTCTGCTGATTCAGGCTTTCGAGCAGGGCGCGCGCTTCCGTCAAAACCTCGGCGGGGGCGTTGGCGACGAAGTTTTGGTTGGCGAGGCGCTTTTCCATGACTTCGATGTCTTTGGCTACGCGCTTTACTTCGCGGTCGATGCGCTCGGACTCTTTGGCGGGGTCGATGTGGCCTTTGAGGGTGACCAGCACCTCCACGTCACCGGCGACGTTCAAGGTGGACCCGCGCGGGCGCGCCGACGAGGGCGCGGCTACGGTGGGCGGTCCGTCGGTGCTGGCCAAGAACTGAATCACGCGGCTGTTGTCGCTGAGCACGCGGCGCACGTTGGCGTCGCCGCTGCGCAGCTCGACCGGCACGCGATTGCTGAACTTGATGCCGTGCTCGCTGCGCACGGTGCGGGCGCCGCTGATCGCGGCGGTGAGCCAAGCCATCTCGCGCTCGGCTTCGGCGTCGGGGCGGCCGTCGGCGGCGGTGGGGTAGCTCGCGAGCGCGATGGACGCCGGATGACCTTCGGCCTTGGGCAGCAGCTGCCACAGCTCTTCGGTGATGAACGGCATGTACGGATGCAGCGCGCGCAGCACCACTTCCAGGCAATGCACCAGGGTCGCGCGCGTCTCGGCTTGCGCTTCGGCCGAGCCGTCGGTGAAAACCGGCTTGGTCATCTCCACGTACCAGTTGCACAGCTCGTCCCAGAAAAAGGCATAAAGGGCCTTGGAGCCGTCGTCCAAGCGGTACTCGTCGATGCCGGCCGTGCTGGCCGTGACCGCCGCCGACAAGCGTGAAAGCAGCCAGCGATTGAGCAGCAGCTTCGGCGCTTCCGGCGGTTTGCCCGTCGGCTTTTCGTCCTTGATGTACGTGAGCGCGAAGCGCGTGGCGTTGTAGACCTTGTTGCAGAATTTGCGGTAGCCGTCGACGCGCGCCGGCGACAGCGCAATGCGCTTGGCTTGCGGCGAGTAGCTGCACAAAGTCATGCGCAGCGCGTCCGTGCCGTACGCCGGAAAGCCCTTACCCATCTGCGCGGTCGACGGGTACGACTTCTTGAACTTGGTGAGAGCCTCGGCCACGGGCGCGTCGGGCAGCGCCTTTTGCACCATCGTCTCGAAGGGCGCGCCGTGGATCAAGTCGAGCGGGTCGAGCGTGTTGCCCTTGACCTTGCTCATCTTGTCGCCGGTCTCGTCGACCACCATGCCGTGCAGCAGCACGCGTTTGAACGGCACGTCGCCCATGAAATACAGGCCCATCATGATCATCCGGGCGACCCAGAAGAAGATGATGTCGTAGCCGGTCTCCATGTCGCTGGCCGGGTAGTAGCGAGCCAAGTCCGGCGTCTGCTTCGGCCAGCCCAGCGTCGCAAATGGCCAAAGCTGCGACGAAAACCAGGTGTCGAGCACGTCCGGATCCTGTACCAGTTTGCTGCTGCCGCACTTGCTGCAGGCGCTGGCCACGTCGTCGCGCGTCACCGTGACGTGCGCGCAATCCTGACAATGAAACGCTGGGATCTGATGGCCCCACCACAGCTGGCGCGAGATGCACCAATCCTGAATGTTGGTCAGCCAATACTCGTAGGTCTTCACCCACTCTTCGGGGATGATTTGAATCCGTCCGTCGCGCACGGCTTGCAGCGCCGGCTCGGCTAGCGGCGCCATCTTCATGAACCATTGCGTCGAGATCATCGGCTCGACGATGCTGTTGGTGCGTTGCGAACGCGGCAGGGTCATCTTGTGCGGCTTGCTGCCGCGCTCCAGGCCCAGCTCCGCCAAGCGCTTCTTCACGGCTTTTCTGGCCTTGAAGCGCTCCATGCCCGCGAACTCGCCGCCCTGCGCGTTCATGGTGCCGTCCAGATTGAAGATGTTGATCTCTTCCAGACCGTGACGTTTACCCGTCGCAAAATCGTTGAAATCGTGGGCCGGCGTCACCTTGACGGCGCCGGTGCCGAACGCCATGTCGACCAGCACCGCGTCGGTGATGACCGGAATTTCCCGGCTCAAAAACGGATGCTTCAGCTTCTTGCCGTGCAAATGCTTGAAGCGCGGGTCGTCGGGGTGCACGGCCACGGCGGTGTCACCCAGCATCGTCTCGGGGCGCGTGGTCGCGATCACGAGCTCCGTCGCGCCCGCCGCCGGGTCCGCATCCAGCACCTGGTAAGCGAACTCGTACAGCTCGCCCTGCACGTTTTCTTCGACCTCGACCTCGAGGTCGCTCAAAACCGTTTGCGACTCGACGTCCCAGTTCACCAGCCGCGTGGCGCGGTAGATGAGGCCGTCCTCGTACAGGCGCACGAAGGCTTCGCGCACCGCCGCCGACATGTCCGGATCCATCGTGAAGCGGCTGCGCTCCCAATCCGCCGAGCAACCGATGATCTGCAGCTGCTGCGAAATGCGCCCGCCGCTCTGCTCTTTCCACTCCCAAACGCGCTTGATGAACGCGTCGCGGCCCAAGTCCTGGCGCGTCTTGCCCTCGCGCTTCAGCAACCGCTCCACCACCACCTGCGTGGAGATGCCGGCGTGATCGATGCCCGGTTGCCACAAAGCGTCGTAGCCCTGCATGCGCTTGTGCCGAATCAGCACGTCTTGAAACGTGCTGCCGAGCGCGTGCCCCATGTGCAGCGAGCCCGTGACGTTGGGCGGCGGCATCGGAATCACGTAGGTGGGCTTGCCCAGGCTCCGCTCCGTACCTGCCTTGAAGACCCCCAAATCGAGCCAGTACTTGTACCAGCGCGGTTCTACGTCAGCAGGTTCGTAAGCCTTCGAAAGCTCTTCCATAGCGTCGGCGCTATAGCACCGCCGGGCAAAGACGGAATGGGCTGCCACCCCGCAGCCCACCTCGCAGAAACTCCCGTAGCGGAACTAGGTCACTCCAAGCGGCTCGAGATCGAGAATCACAGGGAGGACGGGAGGACGGGAGGTCCGCGAGGTCTTTTGTGGTTCGAGACTTGCGGAATTGCGGGGCGAGTGCGCAGTTTCCGTTCGGATCCGCACGCCTCGAAACCCAAGATTCTCGCCTCTGGCTCGCCCTCCCGTCCTCCCGTCCTCCCTGTGAAAAAATCTGGGTCCACTCGGCGCCGTTACGGCGCTGAGCGGCTACTCGCGGGTGAGGCGAGTGATTTCTTCTTTGATCATGGCCTCGGCCAGGGTCGGGACGACTTCCCAGACGACCTTTTCGACCACTTCGCGCGAGAGGGAGAGCACGCCTTCGATTTGGGCGGGGGTGAGCCCGAGGCCGCCCAGCTTGCTGGCGAAGTCGGCGTGGACGCCGTTGCCGCTGGCGGCGACCGCCGGTGCGGGCGGCGAATAGGCTTGGGTGCCGGGCGTGGTCGGCGCGCGCGAGCCGAAGGGCGCCGAGCCACCGAGCGGCTTGGGCGGTGCGGTCGGCGCGGCCGCGACTTGCGGCGGCACGGGCGTGCTGCCGTATGCCAACGTCGGTACGCGTTGTCGCTGAGCCTCGGGCGGCTTGGCCGCTGCCATCGGCTGGACCACCGCGACTGGCGCCGCGACCGGCGCGGGGGCGGGGGCGGCAGCCGGAGCCTGAGCGCCGCGCTTGGCGAGCGCGGTGATCTTGTCGATCATCTGCTGGGTGTCGAACGGCTTGTCGACGAAGTCGTCGGCGCCAGCGGCGGCGCCGCGGGCCTTGTCGTAAGGCTGAGCCTTGTTCGAGAGCAGCACGACGACCGTCGAAGGCGAGGCGCCTTTAATCTGACGGCACAGGTCGTAACCGTTGGTTCCTTCGAGAGCAGCATCAATGAGCGCCACTTGCGGCTGCTCGGACTGAGCCTTGGCCACCGCATCGGCGGCGTCGGCTGCAACCACGGTCTTGAAGCCTTCCCCAGCAAAGGTGATCTCGATCACCTTTCGCATCGTCTTGCTGTCGTCGACGGCCAGCAGGGTGGTGGTCACGCGTCCTCCAAATGAGCGGGCACGGTCATGAAACTAGTCCGGATTTTTGCCGGACCGAAATCATCGGCGTCCATGCGAAAACTGTCAAGGATTTCGCAGACCTCCGCGCCATGCGTTTCAGTAAGTGGGGGCGAGGGCCGCGTTTGGACCCCCGTTTGGTCTCGGTTGCTCGCCCTTTGCCCGCCGTTTGCGTGCCGGGTTTGACGGGGCAGGGCGGGCCGAGCCAAATTTGCGGGGTGAGCTCTCTGCCCAAGCGCGCGCGTTCGGTTCTGTACGCCGCCGTCACCGAGTTCATTGCCTCGGGCGAGCCGGTTGCCAGCCGCACGCTGACCAAAAAATACGGCTTCGAGCTGTCGGCCGCGACCATCCGCAACGTGTTGGCCGACTTGGAGGAGGGCGGCTACTTGAGTCAGCCGCACACCTCCGCCGGTCGCGTCCCGACCGAAGCTGCGTACCGGCTGTTCGTCGACGCCTTGATGGAAGAGCGACAACTGACGGGCGCCGAGCGCGCCGACATCGACAGTTGGTTCCAAGAGCTGCCGCCCGGTACGGATCTGCTGCGCGAAGCCGGGCGTCGCTTGTCGATGCTCTCGGGCGCGCCAGCGTTGTTGGTGCGCGCCGGCAGCGCCACGCGCACGTTGCTCAAGCTGCGCTTCATCGCTACGCGGCCGGGCGAGCTGTTGGCGGTGATCGTTTTCTCGGACGGCACCGTCGAAAACCGCTTCATCAGCCTGGCCCAGCCGCTGACCGAAGCCGAGCTCGAGCGGATTCACAACATGCTCGAGGAAATCGTGCCGGCTCGCACGCTGGTCGCGGTCCGCGAGCACTTCGTCAGCGGCATCCGCCAGCAGACCGACGAGTTGGGCGCGCTTTCGCAAAAAGGCTTGTCGCTCGTGCGT
>JBEQSW010000320.1:0-3566 GCA_040348565.1 Myxococcales bacterium
ATCGATCAGCCCGAACTCGACACCCTCGTCGCCGATTCGACCCGCGTCCCCCGACGCCACTGCGCCGAGCAACTGCACATAGCCCCGACGAAAATCGGGCTCGAACTCCAGGGTCGCGCCAAAGTCGAGCAGTACCAGCTGACGCGTGTTGCTTCGCACCAAGAAGTTGCCGAAATTGGGGTCCGTCTGCACCAGCCCCCAGCGAAAGAACTCCGAGCAATAGAGCTCGAGTAGCAGTTGGGCGAGCCATAGCCGATCGGCTCGTGGCGGAGCTTCTTGCAGCCACTGTCCGAGGGGTTGGCCCTCTTCCCAGGTCATGGTGTGCACGCGCGTCGTGGACAGCCGTGGGAATGAGCGGGGCACGACGAAGTGCGGGTCGTGTTCGACCAGCTTTGCGAAGCGCAACTGGCTGGCTAGCTCGTGGCCGTAGTCGGCTTCGCGGTGCAGAATGCTGCGCAGCTCCTCGAACACACCGCCCAGATCGATCTTGCTCCGCGAAACCGCGAGCCAACCGTTGGCCAGCTTTTGCAAGACATCTAGATCGCTGTCGATGCTCTCGCGTACGGCCGGGTACTGGATCTTCACGGCAACGGAGGTGCCTTCGGTGGCAGCCCGGTGCACTTGCCCGATGCTGGCAGACGCCGCAGGGCGCGTATCGAAGCTGTCGAACGCTTTTTCCCAATCTGGTCCGAGCTCTTGGACGAGCACCCCGCGCATGGTCTCGAACTCGACCGGCTCCGCACCTGCCTGTAGCTGGCCGAGGATCGCCAGGGCTTCTGGCGGCAGCACGTCGCTCGCGTCGATCGACAGCAGTTGACCTGCTTTCATCAACGCCCCTTTGAGCCTGCCGAGGCTGTCGACCATCAGCCGCGCTTGCTCGATGCGCGCCGTCAGCTCGGACGCCTGAAGTTTTTCGAGCGAACCGCTAAGCCCGACCCGAACGCGATGTCGAAGCTCTTGGCTCGAAAGTCCCGCAACCAAGCCGAGAACGGCCTTCGAGCGACTCCAGGCGTCTTTGGGCAGCTGTGTCATGCGGCCTCTGGCCCACCGCCGCCGGGGGCGTTTGCTTCGAACGCTCGCCGGGGATCCAGCGGCACCTGCAATTGCTCGAGCGTCAGGTACAGACCCACCAGTCCGACGCCCAAGAACGTCAGCTCGGGATGGAGTTTGGCGTTGCTGTCGGCCGCCTCGCGAAAGATGCGGTCGAACGTCGAGCGAAAATGGACAATCGAGAAGCGAATCTTGGGCGAGTCGCCCGGGCCAAAATGGTCCCGCAGCAACCGCTGGATCCGCGGCGCGAAGCCGGGCGAGGGGTGCGAGTCCCAGCCGTAAAGCTCGAGGCCCATTGCCAGAGCCGCTTGGTCTTGGCGGTAGAAACCTTCGTACAACGACTGCACGCGCCGCCGGAAGGCCGGGTTGGGCTCGTACCACAGTCCGCTCGGATAGAAGGTGAGGGAGCGCCGGGCGTCGTCCCATGCAAAATGTCGCGGCCGCAAGTCCAAGAACCACGGTCCCGGCCGCTGGAGTTGGTGAAAGTAAAGACTAAGCACGCTCGATCCGATCGCGGCACGCGTCTCGGGGTCGAGCGCACCGACGTCCAACGGCGCTACGGGGGACCGGGCGATCTGGATGTCCAAACCCGCGGCGTTCAGCGATGCCGTCAGGGCCTCGGCGGCGCGTGTGCGCGCGGCATCCGAGCCATAGTGTTGGACGATTTCTAGCGCGCGTTTTAGGACCGTTCCCGTTCGAATGACCTTGAGCGCAGAGAGCGAAGTGTAAGGTAAGAAATCGCGAAACGGCTCCGGCGTGAGCCGCATCGCCCACTCAGATGCCACGGACCTCGGGCGCCGAGCTGGGGGAAGTCGCTGTGTCGGCTTCGAGCGAGCGGCCTTGGGCGAACAGGTGTCCGGAGCGTCGTGCCTTGGTAGCGAGGTAGAAGCGATTGTGCGGGTTGGGAGTCATTTCGTGGGCCAGGCGTCGGCTAACGTCGATTCCCTCTCTGGACAGCTGCTGGATCTTGTCCGGATTGTTGGTCATCAAGGCGACGCTAGCCACCCCGAGCGTGCGCAACATGGCCGCCGCGACTGCGTAGTCACGTTCGTCCGCGGCGAAGCCGAGCATCAGGTTGGCGTCTACGGTGTCGTAGCCTTGCTCCTGCAGCTCGTAGGCTCGAATCTTGTTTGCCAAGCCGATGCCGCGCCCCTCTTGGCGCAGGTACAGCACGATGCCCCGCTCAGCCTCACCCACTAGCCGTAGCGACCGTTCGAGCTGGCCGCGGCAGTCGCAGCGCAGGGAGCCGAAAGCGTCGCCCGTCAGGCACTCCGAGTGGAGTCGCGTCGGCACGTCTTCTGCACCCTCGAGCGCACCGCGCACCAAGGCAACGTGCTCGAACGCGTCTCGGTCGTTTTGAAACACATGGGCGCGGAAGTGACCGAACTCCGTCGGCAGCTCCGCGGTCGCGACGATGTGAGCGTGGACCTGCCCCGGGACCGCAAAGGCCTGTGGGCCGTTCCCAGGTGAGGAGCCGTGGCGCTCGAAAATCATGGACTGTGTTGAGATCATTGGAGGTTTTGCCTGTTGGGAGCTGCGCGCCGGTTGCCGGCAGGCAGCGACGTGTATAGATGTTGTACAGATTATGTAGAGGTCAACCATTGCCGCCGAAGAAAACCGTCAGCAGGGGCGAGGCGAGCCCGACGCCGAGCCATTCCATCAAGGTGGTATCCGACCTCACCCGGCTGCCCATGGGTACGCTGCGCGCTTGGGAGCGGCGCTACGGCTTTCCGCAGCCGGAGCGGCGTCGTGACTCCAACCGACGGCTGTACAGCGCTGAGCAGCTGGCGCGGCTACGCCAAGTCGCACAGCTGCTCGAGCGCGGGTACCGCCCTAGTGACGTCATCCACAAGACCGAGCCCGAGTTGGCCCAGTTGCTCGGCGCGAGCGCGGCGCCGCGTCCGGAAGTGTTGGCGCCAACGGCTGACGTGCCCGCGCTGCTCGAGCTTCTTGCAGCAGACGACGCCAAAGGCATCGAGGAGCGGTTGCGGCTCGCGGCCGCGGCTTGGGGCGCCAAGCGTTTCGTTACCGAGCTCGCGCATCCGCTGGCGCAAGCGGTCGGCGAAGCTTGGGCGAACGGTGAGCTTTCGATCAGGCACGAGCACTTGATGACCGAATGCCTGACGACGCAGCTGCGCGCGCTATTGGCAGCCCACCAAGAAGTGGAAGGCGCGCCGCACGTCGTCCTCGGCACCCTGCCCGGAGAAAATCACACTTTGGGACTACAAATGGTGGCCGTCTACCTGGCGCTGAGCGGGGCAAAACCGCGACTATTGGGGGCCAATACGCCGCCCGACCAAATCTCTTCGGCGGCTCGGGCGCTGGGGGCTTCGGTGGTCGGCATCGCGGTCAGCGCGGCCGCCGACATGCCGGCAACGCGGCGCCAGCTCCGTCGCCTGGCGGCGGAGCTACCGTCGTCGACCGCACTTTGGGTCGGTGGCGCGGGCGCCCAAAGCCTCGGAGATTTGCCAGCGCCGGCGGTAGCGGTCACCAACTGGCTTGCGATCGACAGCGCC
>JBEQSW010000403.1:0-3249 GCA_040348565.1 Myxococcales bacterium
CGCATGGCCGAGGTGGGGGCTCGCGAAGTCGCGCTGGGCAGCCCCGAGCCCGTGCAGGGCGCGCCCCTCGCCTACCCGCGCGTCGCGCTAGTGGGCTCCAATTTGGCCGTCGCCGTCACGATCGGCCGAGAGCTGGGCTTTTCGCCCGAGGTGCTGGCCAAGGGCGTCGAGCAGACGGTCTGGCCGGGCCGCAACGAGCTGCTGCATCGCAACGGCCAAGAGCTCACGCTGCTGGACTGCGCGCACAATCCAGACGGCGCCGTGGCCCTGTCGCACGCCCTGGACCCGAGCGTGCTGGGCGACATCGAATCGCGCAAAGAGATTGCGCTCGTGTTCGGCGCCATCGCCAGCAAGAACTGGCGCGCCATGCTGAAGCGGCTCGAATCGGTCGCCGGGCATCGGGTGTTCGTGGCTCCCCCGGTCAAGCGCGCCGTCGATCCGTACGAGATGTCGGCCGCCGTCGCGGGCGAGGTCGCAGAGGGCGTTCCGGACGCCTTGGCGCGGGCCCGGCAGCTGGTTGGCCAGCGTGGCTTGGTCGTCGTTACTGGCTCCATTTTCCTGGTGGGCGCGGCGCGCGCCTCGCTCTTGAACCTACCTACCGATCCGGCGATCGACCTGTAAGGGCCATGCCGTCGTTCGACGTGGTTTCCAAGGTGGATTGGGCCGAGTTCGGGAACGCCCTCTTGCAAGCGCAGAAGGAAATCGGTCAGCGCTTCGATTTTCGCAACACCGAGACCTCGCTCGAGAAGAACGAGGAAGGCATCGTGATTTTGGCCAACGCCGTCGATCGCTGCAAGGCGGCCTTGGTGGTGCTCGAAGAGAAGCTGGTGAAACGCAAGGTGAGCCTCAAGCACCTGGACAAGCAGGATCCGGGCAAAGGTCCACGCGGCACCACTCGCCTGCTGGTGAAGCTCAAAGAGGGCATCGAGACCGAGAAAGCCAAGCTCATCGTCAAGATCGTCAAAGAGTCGAAGCTCAAAGTGCAAGCTTCGATTCACGAAGATTCGGTGCGGGTGAGCGGCAAGAAGAAGGACGACTTGCAGGACGCCATGCGCCTGTTGCGCGGCGCCGACGAGCTGGAGCTCGATCTACAATTCACGAACTTCCGAGACTAGACTCGGCCAGGAGCGACCATGAGTGAACGCAAGCTTTTCGGTACGGATGGGATCCGCGGTCGCGCGAACGTCGACCCGATGACCCCCGAGCTGGCGCTCCAACTCGGCCGAGCCATCACCTCCGTCGCGCGACGGGGCAAGACGCGGCCGCCGCGCATCGTCATCGGCAAAGACACGCGGGTCTCGGGCTACATGCTCGAAACCGCCATATCTGCCGGGATCTGCGGCGCCGGCGGGCGCGTGCTGTTGTGCGGTCCCATCCCGACGCCCGCGGTGGCCAATCTGACGCAGAGCATGCGTGCCGACGCCGGGGTCGTGATCAGCGCCAGTCACAACGCCTTCGCCGACAACGGCATCAAGCTGTTCGGCCCCGACGGCTTCAAGCTGCCCGACAGCGAAGAGGCCGCCATCGAAGCGCTGCTGCGGGATCCGAAGCTGGCGTCACAGGGCAAGACTGGAGCGTCCGTCGGGCGCGCCGAGCGCTTCGACAGCTCCGTCGGGCGCTACATCGTCTTCGCCAAGAACACCTTCCCCAAAGAGCTCACGCTCGACGGCTTGCGCGTGGTGGTCGACGCCGCTCACGGCGCCGCTTACCGCGTAGCACCAGCCGTTTTTGCCGAGCTGGGCGCGGAGGTCATCGCGCTCGGCGTCAGGCCCAACGGCGTGAACATCAACCGCAACTGCGGCGCCCTGCACCCCGAGCACGTGGCGGCCGAGGTGAAGAAGAAGAAAGCGCACCTGGGCGTAGCCCTCGACGGCGACGCCGACCGGGTGATCTTCGTCGACGAGCACGGCAAGATCGTGGACGGTGACGCCATCATGGCCTTGTGCGCAACGCGCATGCACAAGGCGCGCAAGCTCGCCAAGGGCAAGCTCGTCACCACCGTGATGAGCAACATGGGCCTCGAGCGTGCGCTGGAAGCGGTCGGCGGCAGCGTGATCCGCACCAACGTGGGCGACCGTTACGTGGTCGAAGCCTTGCGCTCCAAATCCCTGAGCTTCGGCGGCGAGCAGTCGGGTCACTTGATCTTCATGGATCACGCCACCACCGGCGACGGCTTGGTCGCAGCCTTGCAGGTCATCGCGATCATGGTCGCCGAGCAGAAGAGCCTGGGCGAGCTGTCGCAGGTGATGGAGCGGGTGCCGCAGGTGCTCGAGAGCATCAAGTTGCCCGCGCGTCGTCCGTTGGAACAGATGCTGAAGCTGACGTCGCGCATCGGCGCCGCGGAAAAGAAGCTCGGTCGCAACGGCCGCGTGCTGGTGCGCTGGTCGGGCACGGAAGCCAAGCTGCGCTTGATGGTCGAAGGCCCCGACCCGAAAGTCTTGAAGGCGTTGGTCGACGACATGGCCGACGCCGCGCGGCAGGATACGGCTTAGGTTTCACCTCGGCGGCCCTAGCGCCTTGCGTCCCTCGCGGGTTTCACGACGGGTTTTGCTCCCGGGCTCGCCGGGTTCTCGTGGGTCAGCTCATCACATCCGATCGTGATCTGCCCTTCCAATGTCGGCTGACGTCGTGGCAGCTCACGCGGTCGAGCCGCGTTCGCGGCGAGCTACGAGGCTCGAACCGTCCGGGTTTGACTCGGCACTACTATTCGAGTAGAAGCATAGTCCTGTGTGTTTCCGCACGTCCGACGCGCTGGCGCGTCGAGCGTTGCGCGTCGACGCACCCGTGAGCGATCCGCCAAGGCGGCTTGCTTTGCCTTCGGCGCCGTTTTTCGGCGGTTTGGACTGCCATGCCCCATTCGCTCCCGTCCGCGTTTCACAAGCTGGCTTTCGTCGGTAACCACCTGCCTCGGCAGTGCGGCATCGCGACGTTCACGACCGATCTGAGCCGCGCCGTTGCGCAGGCGGCGCCCAACGTCGACTCGCTGATCGTCGCCATGAACGATCCCGGGCAAGACCACGCCTACCCCGAGCAGGTGCGCTTCGAGGTGGCCGAAGACGATATCGCCGCTTACCGCCGCGCCGCTCAGTACCTCAACGTCAGCGGCGTGGAGGTGCTCTCGCTCCAGCACGAGTACGGCATTTTTGGCGGAAAATGCGGCACCCACGTGCTCACGCTTTTGCGAGAGCTGCGCATGCCGGTGGTGACGACGCTGCACACCATCTTGACCAGCCCATCGCCGTTGCAGCG
>JBEQSW010000424.1:0-6509 GCA_040348565.1 Myxococcales bacterium
GATGGCGCCGCACACTCGCTGGCGGCAGCGCGGCCCCCAAAAATTCTCGCCTCTATCTCGCCCTCCCGTCCTCCCGTCCTTGTATAAAGAACGTCGACGGAAACAGGGGTCTGGGGCTAAGAAAGACTACTGCGCGGCAGGCCGACTTCGTCCTGGTTCGAAGAAACCGACAGGGAGCATGGGCCGCCGCGCGGTAGACCCTGCTCGTGAAAACCCGGATAGCTGCCAGAGCCGAAGAGCTCGTATCAAATCGCAAGATCGGGTTGCGTCAGCAGGGTCGGCCAGGAGGTCCGACGTGTATGTAGGAATTGACGTTTCGAAGGAGCAATTGGATGTGGCCAGCGACGACGGCGCTTTCGTGGCGCAGTTCTCCAATGACGAGGAGGGGCACGCTGAGCTGACGAAAAGGCTCTTGCAAGTGAAGCCGACCTTGGTTGCGCTCGAATCCACCGGGAACCATCAGCTGGAGGTAAGCCTTGTGCTGCAGGCCGCGAAGGTCCCGTTGGCTGTGGTCAACCCACGCCAGGTACGCGACTTCGCGAAGGCCACCGGCGTTCTGGCGAAGACCGACAAGCTCGATGCCGTCTCAATCGCGCGCTTTGCCGCCGCCGTGAAGCCGGCGGCGCAACCGCTACCCGACGACAAAACCCTTGAGCTTGAGGCCCTTTTGACCCGGCGCCGGCAGCTTATCGACATGATCGCAAGCGAGAAAAATCGCCTTCAATCTCTCTTCGGTCCGGCCAAGCAAAGCGCCGCTGCTCAAAGCATCCGCGACACGATGAGCCATCTCATCAAGCAGCTCAACAAGCTCGACCGCGACTTGAGAAACCGCCTTGAGGCGAGCCCGGCTTGGAAGGCTAAGGACGAGCTCCTCAAGTCCGTACCAGGCATCGGCAAGGTCACCGCTATGACTTTGGCGATCGATCTGCCCGAGCTCGGTACCCTCGATCGCAAGAAGATCGCTGCGCTCGCGGGCGTGGCTCCGTTCAACCACGACTCGGGCAAGAGCAAAGGCAAACGTAGAATCTGGGGTGGACGAGCAACTGTACGCACGGCCCTCTACATGGCCTGCTACGCTTCTTTGCGGCACAAGAAGGACCCCACGGTCAGCCGCTACCAAAAACTCAAAGAAGCCAACAAGCCGCACCTCGTCGCTATCGTCGCGTGCATGCGGAAGCTGCTCACCATCCTCAACGCCGTCGTCCGAGACGAGAAGCCCTGGGATCCAGCCTTAGCGAGCGCTTGACATGCCTAATAGCTGCTCCCTGTAAAATCTCGGAGGCTCTCGAGAGGGGCTGTCAGAACGCCAGCGCCCCGAAGAGGTCGCGCGCGCAAAGTCATCTCTGCTTCCTCCGGGGGCAGACCTTCAACTGTTCGTATTCGCTAGTGAACGCCAACCAGCGTTGAGCTCACCGTGATGACTTCGCATGCGAAGTGATTCGGAGACGCTGCGAGGGACGAAACGTGAAGGCGCTTCACGCGCATGACCAAGGGACGAGAAAAGCGGCGTTCCTCGACCTCTGCGTGGCATTCGCCTGGGATTTGCCTGTTTCCGACACGAAAGCTTCTGCAATGCGAGCTGCGATTTGGCAGCCATGAGTGCGTCGAAGGAACGATTTGGTGCACTCGGTGGTTGAACGATCAACGGCACACGGAATGCACGTTTCCCAAACTGGAGGTACCGATGGCACATGCGTCAATGCACGGTTACGACCTCAGCCCCGAGCAAGCGCTGCGCGAGATCAAGGCAGAGCGGCGGCGGCGCAGCTACATCGCTTTGATAATGTTCGCGCTTTCGGGCGCGGCCATCATCACCAGCTTCTACCTGTCGTATCGTTGAAGCGGGCGACGCGTGGTTGAACCTGGTGAGGGGGACGTGGCAGCGCGCCTCTGCGGGGCGGCTTGGCGCTGGCGAAAAAGCTCCGTGTATTTCGCGGCTTGCTGGAATTGCTAGCAGCAGGCCGATGGCGGCGTACTGTTCGCGCCGCATGTCGATGAGCGAGACCTTGCCGTGGACGCGCAACGACGCACCCGTCAGTGTCGAGCCAGACAGCGATGCCACCGCGCTCGCGCTGTTCCATCCCGCCGTGCGCGCGTGGTTCGAGCGCCGTTTTCCGCATGGGCCAACGCAGGCCCAGGCGCGCGGTTGGCCCGCTATTGCGCGGGGCGAAGACACGCTGATTGCCGCGCCCACCGGTTCGGGCAAAACGCTGTCGGCTTTCTTGTTGTGCATCGACCGGCTGTATCGCGCCGCAGACCGGGGCGAGCTGGCCGACGCGGCCGTCGAGGTCGTGTACGTGTCGCCGCTGAAGGCGCTGGTCGTCGACATCCGGCAAAACCTCGAAGAACCGCTGCAGCAGATCGCCGAAGTGGCGCGCGAGCTGGGCTTCGAACCGCCCGAAGTCCGTGTCGGTTCGCGCAGCGGTGATACGCCGGCGTCGGCGCGCGTGGCGCTGCTGAAGCGGCCGCCCCATTTTCTCATCACCACGCCCGAGTCGCTGTACCTGATGGTCACCGCCGGCAAGAGTCGCGAAATTTTGCGCTCGGTCCAGACCGTGATCGTCGACGAAATTCACGCCGTTGCGCGGGACAAGCGCGGCTCGCACTTGGCGTTGACGCTCGCGCGCCTGGACCACGTGGCGGCGGCGCGGCCGCTGCGCATCGGGCTGTCGGCGACGCATCGGCCACTGGAGCGCGTGGCCCGACTCTTGGTCGGCTCGGGTTCGGCGCGCGAAGGCCACGACGGCCAGCCGCGCTGCGCGATCATCGACGTCGGCCATCGTCGAAAGCTGGATTTGGCCATCGAGCTGCCGCAGCGCGAGCTTTCGGCGGTGGCGTCCAACGAGCAGCTGGGTGAGGTGCTCGACCAAATTGCCGAGCACGTGCGGCAACACCGCACGACGCTGCTGTTCGTCAACACCCGGCGCCTGTCGGAGCGACTGGCGCATTTGCTGGCCGAGCGCGTGGGCGCCGAAAACGTGGCCGCCCACCATGGCAGCCTGTCCAAAGATCGCCGAGCGCGTGTGGAGCAGCTGCTGCGCGAAGGCTCGCTCAAGGTGCTGGTGGCCACCGCGTCGCTCGAGCTCGGCATCGACATCGGTCCGGTCGAGCTGGTGTGCCAAGTCGGCTCGCCGCGCAGCATCGCGACGTTCCTGCAGCGCGTCGGCCGCTCCGGCCACAGCCGCTTCGCCACGCCCATCGGGCGACTCTACCCGTTGACGCGCGACGAGCTGGTCGAGTGCACGGCGCTGCTGCGCGCGGTGCACGGCGGGCGGCTGGACGTGCTGAACGTGCCGGTGGCTCCGCTGGACGTGCTGGCCCAACAATTGGTCGCCGAGTGCTCGGCGGAAGAGTGGGACGACACCGAGCTGTTCGAGCTCGTGCGGGGCGCCGCGCCGTACGCGACCTTGACGCGCGAAAGCTTCGACGAAATTTTGGATCTGGTGTCGGAGGGCATCACCACCGGACGCGGCAAACGCGCCGCTTTCTTGCATCGCGATCGCATCAACGGCCGCGCCAAGGGTCGGCGCGGGGCGCGCTTGGCCGCGCTCACTTCGGGCGGCGCCATTCCCGACAACGCGGACTACCGCGTCGTCGCCGAGCCGAACGACACGTTCATCGGCACCATCAACGAAGATTTCGCGATCGAGAGCATGGCCGGCGATGTCTTTTTGCTGGGCAGCACGTCGTGGCGCATCCGCCGGGTCGAGAGCGGCACGGTGCGGGTGGTCGACGCCGAAGGCGCGCCACCGACGATTCCATTTTGGCTGGGTGAAGCGCCGGCGCGCACCGCGGAGCTATCGGAAGAAGTGTCGGCGTTGCGCGCCGCCGTCGAGCGCGAGCTGGTGGAGCGCGGCATCTCGGCCGCGTCACGTTGGTTGGAAGCCGAGGCGGGGGTGGCGGCTTCCGTCGCGGACGCGGTGGTGCAGTACCTGCGCGCGAGCCACGGCGCGCTCGGCGTTCTGCCCACGCATCAGGACTTGCTGTTCGAGCGCTTCTTCGACGATTCGGGCGGCATGCAGCTGGTGCTGCACTCGCCGTATGGCGGGCGCATCAACCGGGGCTTGGGCCTGCTGCTGCGAAAGCGCTTTTGTCGCTCGTTCGATTTCGAGCTGCAAGCAGCCGCCAGCGACGACTCGGTCGTGCTTTCGCTGGGGCTTTCTCACGCTTTTCCGCTGACGGACCTGCTCGATTTCTTGGCGCCGCGCGGCATTGCCAGCGCGCTCACGCACGCGGTGTTGGTAACGCCGATGTTCGGCGTGCGCTGGCGTTGGAACCTGAACCGCGCCCTGGTGGTGTTGCGCTACCGCGGCGGTCGCCGCAACCCGCCGCCCATCCAGCGCATGGAGACCGACGACATCACCGCGGCGGTATTTCCGTCGCTGGCCGCGTGTCAAGACAACGCCACCGGTCCGCGCGAAATTCCAGATCACCCGCTTGTGCGCCAAACGCTGCACGACTGCATGCACGAGGCCATGGATCTCACCGGCCTCCAGCAGTTGCTCGACGCGATTGCCAGCGGCGACGTGCGCGTGCACTTCCGCGACACTACCGAGCCGTCGCCGCTTTCGCACGAAATCTTGAACGCGCGTCCGTACACGTTTTTGGACGACGCGCCGCTCGAAGAACGACGCACACGCGCGGTGCAGGTGCCGCGCGGCTTGCCGCTGGAAGCGCGCGACTTGTCGGCGTTGGATCCAGAAGCCATTCTGCGTGTTCGCGATGAAGCGCGCCCGACGCCACGCGACGCGGAAGAGCTCCACGACCTTTTGCTGTCGTTGGTGACGATGCGCGCGGAGACGACGTTGAGCCCGCTGTTCGAGGCGCTGGTCACGGCCGGGCGAGCGCTGAGCATCGAGACGGCGCAGGGCTGCTTTTGGTGCGCGCTCGAGCTGCGGCGCGCGGCCGCGACATTGTTCCCACAGGGCCGCTTTTCGCCCGATTTGCCCGTGCCAAGCTCGCTAGTGACCGCGCCAGTGCCCGAGCGCGAGGAGCTGGCGGCGCGCGCGGTGCGTGGCCAGCTGGAGCTGATCGGACCGGCTTCGGCGGCGGAGCTGGTGCGCCTGACCGGCTTGGACGGCGACACCGTCGCGTCGGCGCTCGCTCGGCTGCGCCACGAAGGCTTCGCGCTTTCAGGCTTCTTCGAGCGCGGCCAAGTCGACGAGCAATTTTGCGCGCGGCGACTGCTCGATCGCATTCACCGCTACACCCGTGATCGCCTGCGCCGTGAGATCGAACCGGTTTCGCCGCAAGACTTCATGCGCTTCTTGTTGCGCTGGCAGGGCGTGACGCGCGACACGCGCAAGGCTGGTCAGCGCGGTGTGTCGTCCGTGATCGAGCAACTGCAAGGTTTCGAAGCCGCCGTGGCCAGCTGGGAGGCAGATACTTTGCCGGCCCGCGTGGCGGGCTATCGGCCAGAATGGCTCGACGCGCTGTGCTTTTCGGGGGAAGTGGTGTGGGGTCGCTTCAGCCCACGCAGCGCGCCGGTGGATCCGCTGCGCACCGCCACCATCTCGCGGGTGACGCCGGTCACTCTGGCGTTCCGGCAAGACTTGCCTTGGCTGCATCGCGCGCTGCGCGGCACGGAGCCGCGCGACGAGGGCGAGCTGTCGCGGGCCACGGCGGCGTTGCTCGGGTGCCTCAAGGACCGCGGCGCGTCGTTCACGAACGAGCTGATGAGCGAGCTTGGCCTGCCGTGGCGCGAGCTGAACGACGCGCTGTGGGACGCGGTGGCGCGCGGCCGGTTGACGTCCGATGGCTTCGGCGCGCTACGCCAGCTGATGCGGCGGCGGCTCGAAGAGCCTGCGCGCCCGACCGCCGTCTTCGGCCTGCGCCGTGGCGGCAAAGGCGAGCTGTCACGCGAGGGGCGCTGGGCGCTGCTGCCCGAGCCGCGCAGCGCGCTGGACTCCGACGCCCTGGCCGAAGCCGTGGCCGAGCAGCTCTTGGCCCGCTGGGGCGTGGTGTTCGCCGACGTGGCGAGTCGAGAAAACTTGGCGGTCCCGTACCGCGAGCTGAGCTGGGCGCTGCGACGCCTGGAAGCGCGCGGTGTCGTGCGCGGCGGCAGATTCGTGAACGGTTTCGTGGGCGAGCAGTACGCGCTGCCCGAAGCCGTCGACAGCTTGCGCGCCATCCGGCGGCAACCGCGCGACGGCGAATCGGTCACGCTTTCGGCCTGCGATCCGCTGAACTTGGTGGGCAGCATCATACCCGGCGTGCGCGTGGCGGCGCAGCGCGGCCGCAGCATCACGCTGGTGGACGGTGCACTGCCCGACGCGCCCAGCCACCCCAACCTGGCATCATCAGCGAGCGCGACGGCGGCGCAACCAGGGTAGCGCCAGCACCAGCCAGGCGAACGGCAGACCCGAGGCAGCTCGGCCCGGCACGCTACAACCGCACCCGCTGCTATCCCCGCCGCCCGAGCCCGGCATGGCGCTCGGAGTGGACGAGCTGCCGGCTCCTGACGTCGAGGCCGCGGCACCGGCGCTATTGGCCGAGCCGCCACTAGCCGT
>JBEQSW010000111.1:0-20197 GCA_040348565.1 Myxococcales bacterium
GCGCGATGCGCCTCGTCACCAACCCGGGCAGCTTCGACGTGATGGTGACCGAGAACATGTTCGGCGACATCTTGTCCGACGAAGCCGCGGTGCTGACGGGCTCGCTCGGCATGCTGCCGAGCGCGTCGCTGGGCGACGGCAAGCTCGGCTTGTACGAGCCCATTCACGGCTCGGCCCCCGACATTGCCGGTAAGGGCATTTGCAACCCGCTCGGCACGATTTTGAGCGCGGCGATGTTGCTCCGACACAGCCTCGGGCTGGAAGCCGAGGCGCAATCGGTGGAGCGCGCCGTCGAAGCGGCGTTGGCCGCCGGGGCGCGCACACGCGATCTTTCTCCCAATGCGGAAAAGCCCCTGTCCACCAGCGCCATGGGTGACGCGGTGGTCAGCCGTTTGAGCTGACCTTCGACGATCAGCGGGGCTCCCGCTGCAAATCTGGTTCAGTTTGCGCCCTACCCGGCACTAACCAAGTAACCCGCTGCGAAGGCGGCGGGTTCGGGTTGGAGGTCCGATGTCGCAACTTCGCTTGAATCGCCGGGTACTGCTGAGGGGCGCAGGCAGCGTGGCCCTTGCGCTGCCCTGGTTGGAAGCCATGGCCCCGGAGCGGCCCGCGCAGGCCGCAGTCGCCCCCGCCAAGCGCTTCGTAGGTGTCTACACGCCTGGCGGAACCGTGCTTTCGAACTGGCGCCCGACCGGGAGCGAAAATTCGTTCGCCCTCAGCCCCATTTTGCAGCCGCTTGCTCCGGTCAAGGAGCAGGTGCTGGTGGTCGACGGCGTCAACATGACCTGCGCGGTCGGGGAGCAAAATCAAAGCGGGTTGATCGCGCTGCTCACCGGCACCTCCCAGACCGGGGCTCCGGAAAATTTCGCGAACGGGCCGTCCGTCGACCAGGTGTTGGCCAGCCGCCTGTCGCGCGATTTGCGGCTACCCAGCTTGGAGCTGGCGGTGCGCTGGGGCACCGGCAAGGCCCATGGTTTGGTCAGCCCCATCGACATCCTCAGCTTCGCCGACCAGCCGAATTTCGCGCCTATCGCGCCGCGACTCGATCCGGTGCAGATCTGGCAGGACCTGTTCGGCACCGCACCCAGCGCGCGACCCGACCAGCAGTGGGACAAATCGATCTTGGACGCGGTGGCGGCCCGTTACGCCAAGCTGGCCAAGCGCGTGGGCGCCGCCGACCGCGCGCGGCTCGAGCAGCATGCCACCCGCATCCGTGAGATCGAGCAACAGCTGTCGCAGGTGACTGCTTGCCAGGCCCCGACGCTGGTCGATACGTCCGACTACAATCCGGCCTCCGGCCTCGATTCGGGTGATTCCGGGCAGATCAAAGATCCGGCGACCGACGCCGCCATACCCCGGGTGGGCAAGTTGATGCTCGACATGCTGGTGATGGCTCTGGCGTGCGACATCACGTCCGTGGCCACGCTGATGTGGAGTGATACCGAAGCCAAGCACACGTTTCCGTGGCTCGGGCTCAACGAGCACCTGCGTTTCTACATGAACGACGGCGGGTATCAACCTGCGGAGTGCACCACCATCTTCACCTGGTATCACACGCAGCACGCGTACTTGTTGCAGCAGCTGGCGCAGACTCCAGCAGCGGCCGGAACGCTGCTCGACGATACGCTCGTGTTCTTCGGCTCCCACCTTCAAAACCCTGCCAACTACGAGAAGACGGACATGCCGTTTTTGGTCGCGGGTGGCGGCGGGGGCCTGCGTACCAATCGCTGGTTGCAGACGCCGGGCGCATCCCACAACGACTTTTTGGTCTCGCTGCTCAACTTGTGCGGAGATCCGCGGACGTCGTTCGGCGCGGCTCAATTCTGCACGGGCCCGCTCCGAGGTTTGACGTGACGCGCCGACTCCTGGCCGGCTACGGCTGTGTCGTCCTGCTCGCCCTCGGCTGCGGCAAGACCGGCCAGCGGCCGATCGGCGAGGTACCCGAGCTGCCCAGCGCCGGAGGCGGCAACGGAGGCGCCGACGCCACCGGTGGCTCGGGCCCAGCCGGGACGAGCGGCATGCCCGAATCTGCCTGCCAAGAGGCAGGGCCGACTCCAGGCTCCGCTCCGCTCAGCGTGCTGAGCAATTTCGAGCTGAACCGCAGCGTGCGCGCGCTGCTGGGGGACGCCTTGCCTGAGCTCGCGCCGCCCTGGCTGCCCGAGGACGGCTACGTTGCCCCTGGGGAGGGTCCGCCGGGCGGTTTCGACGAGCAGCTGCACGGGCTCGCGCACGACCTCGCGCTCCGGGTAAGCCAAGATGGCGCGGCTCTGAGGAAGCTGAGCGGCTGTGACCCGGTCAAGTCGGGGGAGGCGACGTGCGCGGCCGCTTTCATCGACGCCTTCGTGGCTCGCGCGTATCGGCGCCCGGCCACGCCGGAAGACGCCGAAGACATGCGGGCGGTGTTCGCGGAGGGCAAGCGGCTGGGCGGTGACTTTGCCAGCGGCATCCGAGCCGTGATCGAGGTAACGCTGCAGAGCCCGGAATTTGCTTATTTGCTCGAGCTGGGTAGCGACCAAGTCGAAAATGATTCCGTCGCGCTGACCGGCTACGAAAGCGCGGCACGGCTCGCTTACTTTCTGACCGGCGCTCCCCCCGATGACGCGCTGGCCGCGCTGGCCTCCAAGGGTAGCTTCAGCGCAGATACGCTCGAATCCGAAGCTCAGCGCTTGCTGGGTACCCCCGCCAACCGCGAGCTCGTGCGGTACCACTACGCGTCGCTCTTTGGCTGGAGCTACGTCAGCGAAAACCAAGACCTTGGTTTCGACGCCGAATTGGTCTCCGCCGCACGCGAAGAGAGCGGTCGCTTCGTCGAAGACGTCACGTTCGACGGCAACGGCACGTTCCGGGAGCTGCTCACCGAACCAACGACCTGGGTCAACGAGCCACTCGCCAAATTTTACGGCCTGCCGGGCGTGAGCGGGCCTGAGTATCGCAAGGTCATGCTCGATCCGACCCAGCGCGGCGGCCTCTTCACCCAATCCGCGTTCTTGCGCGCCAACTCTCATCCGGACTCCAGCTCGCCGGTGCAGCGCGGCTTGAGCGTGCTGCGGCACCTGCTTTGCTATGACCCGCCGCCTCCGCCAGCCGCCGTCCCCGTCACGCTGCCGGGGGGCACCGCGCCCGACGCTACGATGCGTGAGCGCCTCACGATCTCGACGCAAGACGCCGTCTGCCAAAGTTGTCATCGCGACATCAACCCCCTCGGCTTCGCATTCGAGCATTACGATGCCGTCGGCAAATGGCGTGACACCGAAAACGGTCGGCCCATCGACTCGAGCGGCGAGCTGTACCGGACGGACGCGAAGGGCGAGTTCGCCGACGCTATCCAGCTGATGCAGCGCATAGCCGAGAGCGACGACGCGAAGGCTTGCTTCATCGATCATTGGCTCGAGCGAGCCTACCGTCGCACCGCCGAACCGGCGGATGCTTGCGCCGCGAACCAGCTCGCGCAAGCTTTCGCCGCAAGCGACGGCAAGTTGGCGGAGTTGATGGTGGCGCTGGCCAAGACCGACAACTTCAGATTCCGGCGAAAATCCGAGCTCCCCCCGTGAGAGACCTGGCTTTGGCCGGCGCGGGCGAGCCCTAGGCCGGCTCGCGATTGACGCGCGTGGCGGCGCGCGCGAGCCTGCGCGCGTGAAGTACGACGTGATCGTAATTGGTGGTGGGCCGAGCGGCTCGACGGTGGCGTCCCGGCTGGTGCAGCGCGGTCGCCGCGTGTTGTTGCTCGAGAAAGAGCACTTTCCGCGCTTTCACATCGGTGAGTCGCTCTTGCCCTGCTCGATGCCACTGTTCGAGGAGCTGGGCGTGATGCCGGCGCTGCTCGAGCATGGCTTCTTACCCAAGTACGCCGCCGAGTTCGTGACCGCCGACGGCAGCCTGACTCGCCGCTATGCGTTCGCCGACGGCTTGATTCCCGGCGCACCATCGGCGTTCGAGGTCGATCGTGCCGAGTTCGATCAGGTGCTTCTCGAGAACGCCAAAAAGCTGGGAGTGGAGGTGCGCGAGGGCGCGACCGTGGTTCGCTTCGAGCTCACGCGCGAAAGCGCCGAAGTGACGGTACGCGATGACTCGGGCACGGAGTCGCATCATTCGGCGCAGCTGCTGATTGACGCCACCGGGCAGAGCTCGTTCTTGGCGGGTAAGCTGGACATGCGTGAGATGGACCAGGGGCTCAAGAATTTCGCCGTCTTCTCGCACTTCGAAGGCGCCGAGCGGCACGAGGGCAAGCGCCAAGGCGACATCTCGGTGGTGTTGGTGCCGGGCGGCTGGTGGTGGGTCATCCCGCTCGCGGACGGGCGCACCAGCGTCGGTCAGGTCGGTCCGCGCAGCATGCTAAGAGGCAAAAAGCCGGACGAAGCTTATTTTCACGAGCAGATTGCGGCCACGCCCTACCTGGCCAAGCGCCTGGCCAAGGCCACTCGCGTCGCCCCGGTGCGAACTATTTCGGACTACTCGTACGTGAGCAAGAAGCTCGCCGGCGATCGCTTCGTGCTCGTAGGCGACGCTGGCGCCTTCATCGATCCAGTGTTTTCGACCGGTGTGTACTTGGGCATGGTGGGCGCGTTCCGGGCCGCCGAAGCGGTCGACGCGGCTTTGACGGCCGGCCGCTTTTCCCGGCGTGAGTTCGTCGCCTACGAAGCCTGGGTGCGCAAGCAAGTCGACGCTTACAAGAAGTTCGTCAAAGGCTTCTACAAACCGGAGTTCGTCGAGCTGCTGATGGCTCCGAGCGAATTTTTGGATCTGCGCGCCGCCATCACGTCGCTGCTCGCCGGCTTTGGCGTCGATCGACCGGAAATCAACGCTCGCGTGCTGGTGTTCCTGGGTCTGGCCAAGCTCAACAAACGCTTCACGCTGGTGCCGCGGCTCAGTGGGCGCCGCCACGCTCTGTCGGGCGAGACGGGTCCGTGATCCACTCGCTCCACGAGCCGGCGTACAAGCGCGGAAGCTCCAGACCAGCGTGCGCGAAGGCCAAAACGTCATGGCACGCCGTGACGCCGCTGCCGCAATAGACCACGGCGGCCTCGGGCGGCGTGTCGCCCAGCGCAGCGGCAAAGCGTCGGCGCAGCTCGGCCGGTGAACGAAAGCGTCCGCCGTCCAGGTTTTCGGCGAACGGCAGGTTCACGGCTTTGGGAATGTGCCCGGCCACCGGATCGATGGGCTCGACGTCACCGGCGAAGCGCTCGGGCGCGCGCGCATCGAACAGGCGCCGTGGCACGGACTCCGGCGCCTCGAGCTCACGCGTCGTCACCAGCCACTCGGAGCGCGGCATGGGCTGGAAATCTCCAGGCGCCTTCGCGACGAGCTCGTCGGTTACCGGTCGCCCCTCCGCAACCCACGCCGGGAAGCCGCCGTCGAGTACCGCAACCGCGTCGTGACCGAGCCAGCGCAGCATCCACCACAGTCGCGCTGCGAACGCGCCCCCGGCGTCGTCGTAAACCACGACCTGACTCGTGCCTCCGATGCCCCAAGCGCGCAGCTTGGCCACGAACGGCTCGAGCGGCGGCAAGGGATGCCGCCCGGTGCGGCCGGGCACGATGGGCCCTGACAGATCTTCCAGCAGGTCGGCGAAGGTTGCACCAGGCAGATGGGCCTTGGCGAAGGCCTCGCGGCCGGCGGCTGGATTTTGCAACGACGCTCGACAGTCGATGAGGCAGAGACCGGGCTGGGCCAGCAGCCCCGCCAGCTCTTGACTGGTAATCACGGCGGAAAAGCGCGTCACGCCGGCCAATCCAGCACGCCTGCCCGTTTCTCGTCCAGCGCTTTGAACGGTTCGAGCCGGAGCGGGCACGGAGGGTCAGGAGCGGCTGAAAATGACGAATTTTACCTGGCTTTTGGCGGTGGCGGGAGTCTTGTGCTCGAGCGTGGTCGGTTGCAACCCGGGGGTCGATGGCAACGGTGACCGCGAAGAAGAGACGCGCAACGTGGCCGCCTTCTCGCGCGTCCGCAGCGACTCGGAGCTGGACGTGCAGATAACGCAAGGGGACGCAGAGTCCGTGACCGTCAGTCTCGATTCGAACCTGCTCGACCTAGTAGAGACGCGCGTCAGCGACGACACGCTGTTCGTGAACGTGAAAGACCAGGTCGATCGAACGGTCGACGGACCGCACGTCTTGATCACGATGCCCGCGCTCAGCGCGGCCAAGCTCGCGGGCTCCGGCAGCCTGACGGTGAGCTTCGACGCGCCCGAGCAACCGCTCGACCTCTACCTGAGCGGCTCGGGCGATTTGCGCTTCGTCGGCACGACCGCCGCGCTCGGCGCCTACCTGAGTGGCTCGGGCGATATTCGCCTCCAAGGCGACACCAGCGACGCCCAGCTGAAGCTGAGCGGCTCCGGCTCCATCCGCGCCCAGTACTTGACGGCGTCGAGCGCCAGCATCGAGCTTTCCGGCTCGGGCGACATCGCCGCCACCGTGCAAGACTCGGTCAGCCTCGGCCTCTCCGGCTCCGGCCGAATCGACTTGTTCGGCGCGGCCAGCATCGACGGCTACCGCGACACCGGAAGCGGCGAAATCGTGCAGCATTGAGGCCGGTTTCGCGGAGCGGCCCCGCGCCAAGCCCAGGCCGCGAAGGCTTCGAAGGTTTCGTCGGTTCGTGAAGATCCTTGCCGTTTACGGCCCATCGCATTCCTGGACTCGAATCGGCTAACCTCCGCCTCGGGAGAAACCAGATGAAGCTCTTACGCCGTGGGCTGGCCGCCTTGTTGTCACTCGCTTTGTCTTCAACGCTGGTGACGAGCGCGCTCGGAGCCGAGCCCGGCAACAATACGCTGCCTTACATGTTCTCGGGCTTCCGAGGCGACGTTCAGATGTTGGGCGCACCCAACGTCACGAACTCGACCATCACTTTCCTGAGCGCCGACGCCATCACCCCCGTCAACGACGTCGACTACCTATACGTCACCTGTCAGGGCTTGCCTCTCAAGGTCGTAGGTATCAACAACTTCTCGAACGACCTGGACATCAGGGTGTACGACATGGGCGGCACCCTCATCGGCTCGTCGACGTCGGTGACTTCGTCGGAATCGGTCGACGTTTCGGCGACCTCGCGCGCGGGGGTGATCTTGAAAGTGTACGGCTACAACGGCGCCACGAGCGCGGCCTACGCGGTTTGGGTCACTTGCTAAAGCAGCTGGCGGCGGCTTCGGCGTGTGTCGTCGCCCTGGCCGTCGCCTACTCGGCGTACCGCGCTCCGACCAACCACCGCGCCCAGCCCCGCCACGCCGGAGCGCTCGCTGGCGGCGACCGGGGCGCCGAGCCCGCCGGCCAACCAGTGAGCTCGACGAGGGCTCACGAGCAGGAGCTGCGACAAATGCAGCAAGCCATGCTCCAAGCCATGCTGGCGGCCTCGGCCACGCCGCCGCCCGACGACGCGTTCGCGGCCGCCAGCCGCAGAAAAGAGCTGCTCGACGCCCGGCTGACCACGACGCCTGCCGGCCCCGAGCTGGGGGAAGAGCTGCAGCAAGCGCTGGATGCCCTGCGCGCCGCGAAAGTCGCCGAGGCGGTTTCGCTCGGCTTTGCCTGCGGCGGCGCCATGTGCCGCGTCGACCTGAAGGGCAGCAACGGCAACCTCGACCAGACGGTGGAGGCGCTGCTGGATCGGCTGCCCAAGCGGTTCGTGTCGAGCAACGTACTGGCGACGAGCGCCGAGCAACGTGCGCTGTACGTGGCCACCGACCAAGACTCACTGCGCGTCGCGCCGGCGGGGGCGACCGAAGTCGTGCTGCCATCGCGCTGAGCCCGCCGCTGCTCCCCGTTCGGCGCGCAGGCCGAAGCCGCCCGGTTCCCGCAGTCGCCGGGCCTTGACGCCTTCCAGCGGATTTGCGAAGCCCGAACCTGGCCGGTGCCTGGGCTTTTTGCCAATGGCCTCCCGCAAGCTCGGCGATTTGCTAAATTGATTGGATCGATGAAAGGCCGCCGCCACTGGTGCGCATTGGCGCTGACGGGGATCGGCGCGTGCTCCTTTCCCGACTACCAACTAGCGCCCATCGTCGTGGGGCCCAGCTGCAGCAACGACGTCCGTGACGGCGACGAGACCGGCATCGACTGCGGCCCGAGTTGCGAGCCGTGCGCGGTGTGCAGTGACGGCATGCGCAACGGCGACGAGACCGGCGTCGACTGCGGCGGCTCGTGTGGCGCCTGCCCCCGCTGTGACGACGGACAGCAGAACGGAACCGAAAGCGACATCGATTGCGGCGGCACTTGCGCCACCCGCTGCGACACCGACCGCCGCTGCCGCGAGAACGCGGACTGTGCGTCGCTCGTCTGCAATGGCGTCTGTCAGCCCAGCAGCTGCCTGGACGAGGTGCGCAACGGCCAGGAAACCGGAATGGATTGCGGCGGCGGCTGCGCGGGCTGCGCCAACGGCAGCGCCTGCGTGGTGAACGACGACTGCCAAAGCGCTCGCTGTCAGCAAGACGTCTGCGTCGACGCGCTCTGCACGGACGGCGTCGTCAATGGTCACGAGACCGACGTCGACTGCGGCGGCGACCAGTGCGCGCCGTGCGTGGCGCCCGACAAGTGCAAGGTACCGGACGACTGCGATAGCCGGGTATGCACGGCCTCCAAGTGCGTCGCCCCCAGCTGCAGCGATCTGGTGCAAAATCAAGGCGAGTCTGCGGTCGACTGCGGAGGCAGCGCGTGTGCGGCCTGTGGGGTCGGCTCCAGCTGCGCCAGGCCTGAGGACTGCGCTTCGGGCCTATGCCAGCGCAATATTTGCGTGCCCGAGAACCCGAGTGGCCAAACCCTGAGCCGCAGCAAATGGACGCTGACCAGCTCCGAGAGCGGTACCGAGAGCGGCAACGCCAACGCCCTCGACGGTGACGATACAACCGTATGGACGTCCGGCACCCGGCAGCACGTCGGCGCGTACGTCGACGTCGACCTGGGCAAACAAACCATCTTTTTCAAAGCTTTGCTCAAGGTCGTCGACGGCGCGCACCCGGCCGACTTCCCCGGTTACATCGACGCCTACGTCTCGAGCGACGGTAGCTTCGGTGAGCCCACCAAGCCTCACGTTCAGGGTAATCAGTGGTTGTGGGTGGACTTCGAGGGAGCCCAAGTCGGGCGGTACCTGCGCTTCGAAATCACGCAGGCCAACGGGCAGAGCTGGAGCATCGGCGAGCTCTACGTCTACGACTAGCGCTGGGTGGCGCTAAAGGATTGGTGGGGACAACCGTTCGAGTGGGTTGAAACGCCCAGGTGGTCTCGAAACGGCAAACGCATCCGAAAGGTGCGGACGCAAAGCCATTGGCCTACCGGCAGCAATTGCCCACGGCTTGAAGGGTTACCGAAGGACCGGGTACCGCCAGGCTTCACGAACACGATGGCCTCACGGTGACCCGCGGTATCAGGCTTTCCCCGAAGCAAACGCAAGCCCTGCGCGGTGCGCTGCTGCTGTTGAGCGTCTTGGTCGGTTGCTCGGGTGGCTCGTCCGAGAGCGTCAACGTAGGCCAGGGTGCGCAGGATACGGCCGTCGCGGGCTCGGGGCGCGCGACCGCGGTGAGCGACTGGCGGGCCGCCGACTCTGTAGGAGGTAGTGGGAACGACGTCGTGGGAGCTGGCGGCGTTGACGACGTTGCCGGCGAAGGCAATGGCGGCTTGCCACTGCCGTCGGCCGCCGGAGGGCCCGCGGTCGTCGAAGCCGGCGGCGCCGGTCCGGACGCTCCGAACGTCGTGACTTTGCCGGGCGGCGAGCACGCGCTGGCCGACCAAGTCGTGCTCAAGCGTGCCCCCGGGCTCACGCGCGAGGCGCTAGCGACGCGATTGGCCGCGTTCGGCGCGCGCCTGATCTCGTCAGACGACCTGCTGTCGACGGAGCTTGGCTACGACACCATCGAGCTGCCGGCGGGCGCGGCCCTGAAGGACGTCCAACAGCAGCTGCTGTCGCTCGGGTTGGCCGCGAGCGCGGAGCCAGTCGTGCTGGTGCCGTTCGACATGCAGCCGAACGACGCGCTGTACGGTCGGCTGTGGGCGATGCCGAAGCTTCACGCCCCGGACGCGTGGAGCCGCACCACCGGCTCTCGCGACGTGCTGGTGGCGATCGTCGATACCGGCATCGACGCCACTCACCCTGATTTGGCCCCGAACCTTTGGCACAACCCTGGGGAGACGCCGGGCAACGGCGTGGACGACGACCACAACGGCTTCGTCGACGACGTCACTGGTTGGAACTTCGTGAACGGCACGAATTCGCCCGTCGACGACGTGGGCCACGGTAGCCACGTGGCCGGCACCATCGGCGCCGTCGGTGACAACGGAATCGGTGTGGTGGGCGTCAATTTCAAGGTCAGCCTGCTGCCGCTGAAGGTTTGCTCGCCGTCGGGCTGCGCCACGACCGCCACCGTCAACGCCGTTTTGTACGCGGCCAAGATGCACGCCAAGGTCATCAACGCCAGCCTCGGTGGCTTCTATTCGCCGCTGGCCTACGAGCGAGACGCGCTGCGCGCGTTCGGCGACGCCGGCGGCATCTTCGTGGCCGCGGCCGGCAACAGCAGCAACGACAACGACGTCCGCCCGGGCTTGCCGGCGTCTTACGACCTGGACAACATCGTGTCGGTGGCGGCCATCGACAGCGGGGACGCGCTGGCGTCGTTCTCGAACTGGGGTCGCACCAGCGTCGATCTCGGCGCGCCCGGCGTCGACATCACGAGCACGGTGCCGGGAGGCGGCTACACGCCGTACAGCGGCACCTCGATGGCGGCGCCCCACGTGACCGGAGCCGTCGCGCTGCTGTGGTCGGCAGCGCCGATGGCGACGCGCCAAACCGTGCGGCAATTCTTGTTCAGCAGCGTCACTCCGCTGGGCTCGCTGGCAGGCCGGGTGGCGACGGGCGGGCGGCTGGATTTGGGCGCCTTGATCCAAGCCGGCGCGGACTGTGACCCCGCCAAGCCCAGTTGCGGCGAGCACGCGCAGTGCGTGGCCCAGGCCAACCGTCGTGCCTGCGTTTGCGACGCCGGCTACAGCGGGGATGGCTTCAAATGCGCGGACGTGGACGAGTGCGCCTCGGGCCACCCATGTGACGCCAACGCCGTGTGCGAAAACACGCCCGGCGCCTACCGCTGTACGTGCCGGTCCGGCTTGGGCGGCGACGGAAAAACCTGCACCGACATCGACGAATGCGCCACCGGCACGGCCAGGTGCAACCCCGGCGCCGCTTGCGAGAACACGCTCGGGCACTACCTGTGCCGCTGTCCGGCCGGCGCGGTGTGCGCGGGAGTCGACGCCTGCGCGCCAGGCCTTTCCGGCTGCGGGGCGAACGCTACCTGCTCGAACCTAGGCGGAAGCTACTCCTGCGAGTGCAGCGCCGGGTATGCGGGCGACGGCTTCGTGTGCGTCGACATCGACGAGTGCGCGGCGCTCGGGCGGGTGTGCGGGGACCACGGCGCGTGCACGGACTTGCCGGGCGGGCATACTTGCACCTGCGACGCCGGCTATCGAAACCTGGGCGACACGTGCGTCGACGTCGACGAGTGCGCGACCGCGAACCCGTGCGGGGCCGGAGCGACCTGCGTCAATACCGCCGGCAGCTACCGCTGTGAGTGCCCGTCCGGTTACGCGCTCGGCGCTGACGGCTGCCAAGACGTCGACGAATGCGCGACGCGCAGCAATTGCGCCGCCAATGCCGACTGCAACAACTTGCCGGGCTCCTTCGAATGCCGCTGCAGGAGCGGGTTCGTGGGCGACGGCCGGATTTGCAGCGACGTGGACGAGTGCGCGAGCGGCACCGCCGGGTGCGATTCGCATGCCGGCTGCTCGAATACGCAAGGAGGGTTCGTCTGCAGCTGTCTACCCGGCTACCAAGGCGACGGTTTCCAGTGCGCCAACGTCGATGAATGCCAGCTGGGCCTACACGATTGCAGCCTCCACGCCGACTGTATCGATACCGACGGTGGATTCCAGTGCGCGTGCCGAGCCGGCTATCGCGGCGACGGCAAAACGTGCGCCGACATCGACGAGTGTCACCAAGCTTCCCCGGTGTGCGGCGCCACGGCGACGTGCGTGAACAGCGACGGTAGCTACGCTTGTACGTGCAAGCACGGCTACGTCTACGATGGTCATGCTTGCGTCGACGAAGACGAATGCGCGGACGGCACGGCGCAATGTAGCTCGAACGCCGGTTGTCAGAATATCGTCGGTAGCTACCGCTGCGCCTGCCACAGCGGCTTCAGTGGCTCCGGTTTCATCTGCGACGATATCGATGAGTGTGCCGAGCGTCGCGCCAACTGTCAGCGCGGAGCGACGTGCCAGAACACGCCGGGCGGATACATGTGCCTGAGCGGCGGTGGCGGCGGCGGCACTGGTTCGGGCGGCACCGGCTCGGCCGGCGGCGGTTCTTCGGGCGGCACTGGCAGCGGCGGCGCCACCGGCGCTGGCAGCACGAGCAACGGCGGAAGCGGGTCTATCGGTAGTGGCGGGAGCGGCAGCACCACCGGCAACGGCGGCACCACCGGCAGCGGCAGCGCCACCGGGAGCGGCGGCACCACCGGGAGCAGCGGCACCGCCGGCAGCGGCAGCGCCACCGGGAGCGGCGGCACCACCGGCAGCGGCGCCACCGGTAGTGGCGGCACCACTGGCAGCGGCAGCACGACCGGTAGCGGCGGCGCCACCGGCGCCGGGAGCACTAGCAACGGCGGCAATGGCGGAACGGGGAGCACCGGCGGCACTTTCGGCAGCGGTGGTGGCAGCGGTGCTGGTGGCACCACCGGCAGCGGCGGCACCACCGGCAGCGGCGGCAGCAGTGGTACCGGCGGCAGCGTCGGCGGCGGACCGGTGGTCGTGGCGGAGGTTCCGCGGGTGCTGTCTCTCGACACGCGCGGTGGCCACACCTGCACCCTCTTGGACAACGGCGGAGTGCGCTGCTGGGGTCGCAACGACTTCGGCCAGCTCGGCTACGGCAATACGCTGCCAGTCGGCGACGACGAAACGGCCGACACGGCGGGAATCGTCCAGCTCGGCGCGCGCGCGGTCGGGCTGTCGGTGGGCGCGTCGCACACTTGCGCGCTGCTCGAATCGGGCGCGGTGCGCTGCTGGGGCCGTAACGCTTACGGTCAACTCGGCACGCTGGCGTACGATGACATCGGCGACGACGAGCTACCGAGCGCGGGCGTGAACGTCGACGTCGGCGCGGCGGTCAAGAAGCTGGCCGCAGGCGGCGAGCACACCTGCGCCTTGCTGGAGTCGGGCGCGGTTCGTTGCTGGGGCCTCAACATTCACGGGCAGTTGGGGTACGCGAACACCCAAAACGTCGGGGCCGTGTTGCGGCCGGCCGAGGTCGGCGACGTGCCCCTGGGCGCCAAGGCCGTCGACGTCGTGGCCGGACGCGATCACACCTGCGCGCGGTTGGAAAGCGGCGCCGTGCGTTGTTGGGGCCGCGGCCAGTACGGCGCGCTCGGCTACGGCAACCGCGTCGACGTCGGCGACGACGAAACCCCCGCGCAGATCGGCGACGTTCCGCTGGGCGGCGTCGCGCTCGAAATCAGCGCCGGCTGGTACCACACCTGCGCCCGCTTGGCGTCGGGCGTGCGCTGCTGGGGCTACGGAGGTTTGGGCGAGCTCGGCTACGCCTCGACGGCGACCATCGGCGACGACGAGCCGGCTGGCGCGGGCGGCGACATCACGATCGGCGGGCAAGCCGTGGCGGTGAGCGCAGGCCTTCACCATACCTGCGCCGTCCTGAACAACGGCAAAGTCCGTTGTTGGGGCTACGGGCTCGACGGCAGGCTCGGCTACGCCAACCTCGACAACGTCGGCGACGACGAGACTCCGGCCACGGCCGGTGACGTCGACGTCGGCCAGTCCGTGTCGAGCATTCGCGCCGGCGGCGCGCACACCTGCGCCTTGCGGGCCGATCTCAGCGTGCTTTGCTGGGGCGGCGCGGCCTTCGGTGAGCTGGGAACCGGCAACACGGCCACGATCGGTGACGACGAAACGCCGGTCGGGGGCGGGCCCGCCCTGCGTGAGCTCGACGCTTGCCTGGCGGGCGCCAGCAGCTGCTCGCCCCACGCTACCTGCTCCAATACGTTCTACGGCTTCAGCTGCACCTGCAACGTCGGCTACACCGGAGACGGGCGAACCTGCGCGCTGGCGCCGGCAGTGGTCAGCACGGCGACGGGCGCCGAGCACACGTGCGCGCTGACCAACTTGGGTACGGTGCGCTGCTGGGGCTCGGCTTCCTACGGTCAGCTCGGATACCCGGCGGGCCCGGACATCGGCGACAACGAAGCGCCCAAAACCGCGGGTGACGTCGACGTCGGTGGCACGGTAGCGCAGCTGGTCGCGGGCGATCTACACACCTGCGTGCTGTTGAGCAGCGGCAGCGTGCGTTGTTGGGGCTCCAACGCTCAGGGCCAGCTCGGCTATGGCAACACCAACACCGTCGGAGACGACGAAACCCCCGCCAGCGCCGGCGACGTGCAGCTTGGCGCGAAAGCGACCGCCCTCACCGCGGGCCAGGCTCACACCTGCGCGCTGCTGCAGAGCGGTGCCGTGCGTTGCTGGGGCCTCGGAACTGCCGGTCGCCTGGGCTACGGCAACACCAGGAGCATCGGCGACAACGAAACGCCGGCCAGCGCTGGTGACGTGCCGCTCGGCGGCTCGGCCCTGGCCATTACCGCCGGAAAAGACCACACCTGTGCGTTGCTGAGCGGCGGCAAGGTTCGCTGCTGGGGCAATGGCGTCAACGGCCAGCTCGGCTACGGCGTGGTCGGCAAGAGCATCGTCGGAGACGACGAGGCGCCGTCGACGGCAGGCGACGTGCCGCTCGGTGGCACCGCCGTGGCCATCGCCGCTGGCGGCACGCGCACCTGCGCGATCTTGTCGGGAGGCTCGGTTCGCTGTTGGGGCTACGGGCTGTACGGCGGCCTGGGCTACGCCAACAAGCTGTCGATCGGTGACGACGAGACCGGGGGCAGCGCGGGCAACGTCAACGTTGGCGGCAGCGTCGTCCAGCTTGCGCTCGGCTTGAATCACACCTGCGCGCGCCTGGACAGCGGCAGCGTGCGTTGTTGGGGCTACGGCGCCAACGGGGCGCTCGGCTACGCCTCCACCCAAAACATCGGCGACAACGAAACGCCTACCACGGCGGGCGACATCGCGATTGGCGGCACGGCGTTGCAGCTCGCCGCCGGCCAGAACCACACCTGCGTCGTCCTGCCCGGCGGCGTGCGGTGTTGGGGTCTGGGCGCGTCCGGGCGTCTGGGCTACGGAACGACCATCACGCTCGGCGACAACGAAGCCCCGGTCAGCGTCGGCTTCGTCGACGCCCTGTAGCCGTCACTTCACGAGCGACAAGATGGCGTGCGTTTCCTGCGCGCCGAGCGAGCCGAATTGCACGCCGAAGCCGTTGGCCTTCGACCAGCGCACCACGCCCGGCAACCGCACGTCGTGGCGGGCACCTGGTAGCCGGCCAACGATGACTACCGGCTCTGCGTAGTCCGGTTGCTCGTTCGACTCGATGAACATCCCGCCAATCCCGATGTCTCGGGCCGTCCCCCCGATGCTCGAGCCGTCCTGCCGCTCGCACACGACGGCAATTTCGATTGGCGCGCGCTGGTGGGACCGTTTGTCGATTCGCGGAGCTCGTTGAGCAGAAACCATCTGCCCCCCGGTGGGGCCGATTGCCCGGGATTATTAACCTAATCGCCAAACCGTCGTTGTCTCATCGAGACGCGCCCCAACGTCGTGAGCCCACGTAGTGAAACGTGAGCCGGGCATGCTTGCAGGGTCGGAACGCCTCAGACAGAAAACGATTTTACGCTCTCCATGATCACTCTGAACCAGCACCGCTTCCTCGCGGGCAAGTCTCGATTAATCGCGACGACGAAAGTAACTCGACATGCTGTGTGTCGAGGTGTGACTACGCCCTAGCGGCGGAGCGGCGGAGAGCGGCGGAGAGCGAGCAAGACAGACAAGCGGACAACCCGAAGAAGCGCTCTCAACGCTTCCGAAGCCTCGAGCAGAGTGCTATTTTCAGAATTTCCGTCTTGGCCAATTAAGGAGTTGCCGCCACATGCAGAAGATCGCTCACAGTGTGTTTTCGGATGAGCCCGAGTCTCGAGACGCGGGTCAAACCGCCGCTCAGGCGTTGGTCGCAGAGCTGGGAGGAGTCGCACCCAAAGCGGTCATCGCGTACGCGACGATGAACCACGATCAGCAGGCCGTCTTGGAAGGAGTGCGAGCCGGCATTGGTCAAGGTCCGTTGCTGATCGGTTGTTCGGTGCAAGGCGTCGTTTCCAACGACAACTTGACCGAGGACGGCTTCGCGCTCGGCTTGATGGGGTTCGGCGGTGCGGAGCTGGAGTGCGCGGTGGCGCTGGAGCGTGAGGTGCAGACGAGCCCGAAAGAGAAGGGCCGCCTGCTCGCCCAGAGCCTCAAGCGAGATCTCAAGACCGAGCCCAAGGCCATCCTCGTCTTCTACGATCCTCTCGCGGGAATGGACGTCGAGGCCGTGCTCGAAGGCATGAGGCTGGAGGTCGACTGTCCGATCGTGGGCGGCGCGGCGGGGCAACCTTGGGGTCCGCCGAAACAGACGTTTCAATACTGGGACCGTGAGGTGTTGTCTCACGGCGTCGTCGCGCTCGCGCTCACCGGCCCATTCGCGGTCGAGGTCGGCATCTCGCACGGTACCTCACCCACCGGTATTGCCAGCGTGGTCACCAAGGCGGCCGGCAATCACATCATCGAAATCGACGGCCGACCCGCGGTCGAGGTCTGGCGCGAGACTACCGGCTGCCAAGAAGAGGACCTCGTTCATCAAAGCCACTTGGCGGCGTGGGCCGTCGGCGTCGAAATCAAAGGCAGCGGAGGCCAGGTCGAGCGCCTGATTCGCGGTGCCTTCGGCTTCGCACCCGATACCGGGGCCATCATTCTGCAAGCCGCCGTCCCGGAAGGCACGAGGGTGATGCTGTATCACCGGACCATCGACAACGTCTTGAGCGGCACCCAGGCGATGGGTCGTGATCTTGCCACCCGCCTATCTGGTCGCAAGCCTTGGGCGGTGCTCGGTTTCGAGTGCGCGGCTCGCACGTATCCGTTCCTGGGCGAAGCCAACACCAACAAAGAGCACCAAGGGTTGCGCGCCGCGGTTGCGCCGGACTCGCCCTGGCTGGGCATGATGGCTTGGGGTGAGATCGGTCCGTGCGCAGGCCGGCCGGCTTTCCACAACTATACCTACCCGCTTCTGCTGTTGGTGGATTAGGAAGGTGGCTAGCGTGATCGCGGCTATCGTGCACCTCGGGTGAGATCTTGGACGGCGAAGAGCAGCACCTCAGAGAAAAAGCGCGACTGCTGCTGCAGCGTGAGCGAGAGCATTTCGAGCTGCTCCAGAAGTACGAGCGGCTGGCGGTTTGGCTAGGGCTCGGGCAGGCGCTGCCCGAGCTGTTCCTCGATCACAAGAGCACGCCGCAGCAGCGGTGGGATCGCGTCCGCAAGATGCTGATCTCACGCCTGCGCGTGCAGCGCGTCGTCGTGCTCGAAGTCGTCGCGGGAGAGCTACGGCCGGTGGTTCCGGCCGGCGCGGCCAAACCGCTTCCACCAGACGTGCGGGCGCTCGTGGACGCCCGCTCGTCCGGCTTCTGCAACGATCCCGAGCACGAAGACGAGCGCCCCAGCCGCGCGCTCGCGGAAGCGTTGGGCCTTCACCGCTTCATGTGGGGCCGCATCGCTCCCAGCTCGGGCTCCGAGCTGCTGCTGGCGGCCGGCTTCGACCGCACCAAGGCCTCCTTTCAGTCCCCATTCATCGAGCAGGACGCGGCCTTTTTCAGCAACGCGACTCAACACATCGAGTCGTTGGTCGCCAACGCCATGCTGGTGGCCGAGCTCGAGCGCGAGAAAGCGCAGCTGCAAGCCGCCAACGCGACACTCGAAAAGCGCGATCAAGAGCTACAGCAGGCAGCACGCGAGCTGCTGGAGGCCAACGAGTCGCTCGAGCGGCGCGTGCGCGAGCGCACTCGGGAGCTGGCCGACAAAAACCGCGATCTACGCTTGGTGCTCGACAACATCGACCAAGCCCTGGTCACGATGGATTTGGACGGGCGCCTGGCGCTCGAGCGTTCCAGCGTCGTGGAACGCTGGTTCGGAGCCGAAGGCAAGCCGTTCTTCCTCGACTACGTTTCGGCCGATTCACGTTTTTCTTCGTTGCTCAGGCTGGGCCTGAGCGCCCTGCGTGACGACGTCTTGCCTCGTGAGGTTTGCCTCGATCAGCTTCCGCGGTTGCTGGTGCTGCAGGGGCGGTACTTCCAGTGTCGCTACCTGCCCATCGAAGAGCGCGACCAGCTCACCGGCCTCTTGCTAGTGATCGACGACGTGACGGAGCGGCGCGCGCGAGAGCGAGCCGACGCCGAGCAGGGCGAGCTGTTGGCGGCCTTCAAGGCGCTGATGCAGGATCGCAGTGGCTTCGTCGCGTTCGTCGAGAGCACGGGGCACGCGCTGGCGCGGCTGGCGGATCCGACGTGTCCGCCCCTCGTGCAGAGCCAACTGCTGCACACGCTCAAGGGCAACGCCGCCACGTTGGGGCTGCGCGTCATCGCCGACCAATGCCACGCCGCCGAGTCCGAGCTCGCCGAGGAAGGCGAGGTTCGGCTGGAGACGTTGGAAGGCATCAAGACACGTTGGGCCGCCATTCTGCAAACGGTAAGCTCGGTGGCTCCGCAGGGCTTGGATCGCGTCATCGAAGTCAGCGAAGACGAGCTATTGCGTCTCGTTGCCAGCGCCGAAAGAGGCGCGCCCGCGCCCGAGCTCGTCGACGAGCTGCAGCTCTTGCGACGCGAGCCGGTGGTACGTTCGTTGGATCGGTTGGCGAAACACGCGCAGGCGCTGGCGGGGAGGCTCGGACGCCCACCACTACGCATCGAGATCAGCGCAGACGACATCCGGCTCGAGCCTTCGACCTGGACGCAGCTGTGGTCCGCCTTGGTGCACGTCGTGCGCAACGCCATCGATCACGGCGTGGAGCTGCCGGAGCAACGCTTGGCCCTCGGCAAATCTGCGAACGGGGAGCTGCGCTTCTCGGCCCAGCGCGTCGGCCTCGGCTATTGCTTGGAAATTCGCGACGACGGCCGTGGCGTTGACTGGCAGGGCGTACGCCGCATGTGTCAGGAGCGCAGCTGGCCCTGCGACTCCCGCGAAGATTTGGTCGCGGCCCTGCTCGCGCCCGGCTTCACCACGCGCGCCGAAGTCACCGAGACTTCGGGCCGCGGTGTGGGCCTGTCCGCGGTGGCAGAAGTGGTGCGTGCTCTGGGCGGTGTGCTGCACGTCGACAGCCAGCCGGGTGAAGGTACCAGCTTGTCGCTGTCGTTCCTGTCCACGGGGCCCGAACGCTCGCGCTGAGCGGCGGCATCGAGCATCGCGCCGCCGGCAGCGACGACCGGCGCGGTGGGTTTCACGAAAACGCCGACAGCAGCTTGCGGCTCTTGGCGTCCAGCTCTTCCGGCCGCGGAATCAAGTAGCGCATGCCATGCGAGTCGGTGATCAGGTGGCGACCGTCGGTCAGCCGACGAATGTGATCTTCCTGCTCGACGATGAAATCGCGAGCGCCGCGATCGGTGACGACGCGCCAGTTGGATTGGGTGGCGGCTTCCAACACCGCTTCGATGCGCTCGACGCGCGGCAACAGCTCCGTGGCGGCCAGCGCGCTCTGCAACGCCCGACGGCTCTCGGCCGGCAGCGCCGTGGGAGATTCCAGGCAGCACAGCTCGCGCCCACGCGGATCGACCAAACCGATGAAGCGCTCCGGATCGGTGAGAGGGAAGCAGCGCCGAGCCAGCACCGTGATGCGTTGCCCATCGGTGGTCTCGGCGCTCAACGTGTCGCTGTCGGGCGCCCAGTGCAGCCGCAGCTCGTGGGCGGCAGGCGCGTGAAAAGGAGACGACAAGAGCTCGGGCTCTTCCGGCGCACCTTCCGCCGCCTCGGGCTCGAGGCCGGGCATCGACGTTTGCTGGATACGCTGCAGCCGCGCGTACTCGCCGCCTCGCGCCATCAGCTCGGCGTGAGTGCCGGTCTCGACCACCTTGCCGTCTTTCAGCACCAGCAAGCGGTCGGCCTTGGCCAAAGTGCTGAGGCGATGCGCGATCGCGATGGTGGTGCGACCGCGCACCACGTTGTCGAGCGCGCGTTGAATTTCGCGCTCGGTCTGCACGTCCACCGCGCTGGTCGCCTCGTCCAGCACCAAGATCTGCGGATCGACCAAGATCGCCCGCGCGATG
>JBEQSW010000426.1:0-3853 GCA_040348565.1 Myxococcales bacterium
AAAGGGCTTCAGCCCTCGATACCCTGGAGGTTGACCTTCTGGCGGTTGGCGACGACCAGGTTGAGCACCTGAACCGACGCCTCGTTGATGTCGTCTTCCATCGTCTGCGTCTTGCCGTTGAGGAAGGCGAAACCCATCAGTGCACAGATGGCCGAGAGAAGGCCGAAAGCCGTGCAGTTCATGGCTTCAGCGATACCTTCAGCCAAGATGCGGGCCTTTTGGCTCGGATCCACCGACTCGCCGCCGACGGCGCCGAACGCCTTGATCAGACCGACGATGGTGCCGAACAGGCCGCAGAGCATGGCCAGGTTAGCGAACAGGGCCAGAAAGCCCGTGCGCTTGGCGATCTTCGGCATCTCACGGAGAGCGGACTCGTCCATGGCCGCCTGAACTTCTTCGTCCGGACGGTTCACCTTCACCAGACCCGACTGCACGATGCGGGCGAGCGGGGCGTTGGCGGCCGAGCACATCTTCACGGCCTTGGCGATATCGCCGGCCAGGATGCACTTCTGCATGGTCGCGAGGAAAACCTCTTTATTGATCGATGCGCCAAACAGATACACGGAGCGTTCCGCGATCACGGCGATCGAGCAGATGAGCCAAAACAGGATGAGATACATCGCCCATCCGCCTGCTTGGAAGTGATGCCATGCGCTCGACATTTTTACGTTTACCTTCCGCCTGATGCTTCGTTGAGATGCTTAGGAACTCGGCTTCTGAGCCTGATTCCCACCGTTGCTGCCGGCCTTAACCGCCGCGCTTTCGGACTCCCGAGCCCGCGAATACGTGGCTTGGGGCCCCGCGCCACGAGGACCGCGGTTTTGGGTGCGGGGCATCTTGCTAAACTGGAACCCCGCCAGTCAAGAGAGATTGGATTTTACGAAGCTGTTCGCGCTCCGTTATAAAATTTTTCGGATCCGGGGTGCGCCGGTACGAGAGAAACTTACATGCTGGCTTCAGCGGGCGCGGGGCCCGCGTGAGCAACTCAGCCAGGTTTGATTGGAGAGAGCGACGGCGAGGCAGGCCGGGGGCGGGCGTCGAGGGAGCCCCCCCCTCTCGGCGCACCGTCCATCGGTCGCGCTCACGCTCACGCCTCATCAGCGGGTGTCGCGGCGACCCGAGTCGGCCGTGCCTGGATGGCGGCCTGCGCCCACCGACCCAACGAGATGATGCTGCCAACTTCCGCTTCGCGCTCACTGAAGCGCTTATCTAAACTCGGGAGACCGACTTCGCTCGAAGCGCGGGCAAGCTCGCGCGAGCTTGCGTTCTCGACAACGCCGAGCGAACGAAATCGACTGGCCCGCCGCGGAGAGCGCGGAGAGCGTAGAGCGCGGGCGCGAGGCGGGCGCGATGCGGGAACGATGGGCGGAGCGAAACGTCTTCGCCCCAAATCCAACGGAAAGCCGCACCACGACGACGCTCACCGGCCTATCGTTCGGAAGCTGTGGTGCATGAAGTCACCCCTTTAGCCCCGGCGAATGCGGCCGTTGCGCCTCCGCACGAGCACGCGAAAATCGCCGGGATTAACGGGCACTTGTAATTCGAGTTTTCAGGCGGCTATAGTCCTCGGCTTGACGTGAACGAGCGCCAAGTTTCAGGCGCCCGAGACACCATCAGCACCCAAAGCAACAGAAGGGACTTGGGGAATGCATCTCCTGCTTCTAGCGGCCGAAGGCGGACAAAGCCAAATCGTCGAAGCGTTCAAGACGAACCCGACTTTCATGGTCCTAAACATGTGCACGTCCGCAATCGTGCTCACGATCGTGATTGAGCGGTTCGCCTTCCAGATGACTCGCTATCGCGTCAACTCCAAGGAGTTTTTCGCGCAGGTGAAGAAGCTGGTTTCGGCGGGTAACATCGACCGCGCAATCAAACTTTGCGAGGCGGACGACTACCCCATCTTGCAGCTGGTGAAGGCCGGCCTGACTCATGCCAACAAGGGTCCGGACGAGATCGACGCCTCGCTGAGCGAGAAGTTGTCCGAGCTCAAGCCTCAATCTGAGAAACGCATCGGCGCGCTGTGGTCGCTCGCGAACATCGCAACCCTGATCGGCTTGCTCGGAACCGTCTCCGGTCTGATCCGAACCTTCGGCGCCATCGCGGCTCCGGGTTTGAGCCAGTCCGACAAGCAGCGCATGCTGTCGAACGGTATCGCAGAGGCCATGTACAACACCGCCCTCGGCCTCGGCATCGCGGTGTTTTGCATGATCACGCACATCATCTTGCACACGCGCGCCAAGACGATTCAGCACGACCTGGAGGGCACCATGGAGCGCACCTTCAACATGCTGACCATCTCCAAGACCGGGCAGTACTGAGGCTCGGTAAGGAACCATGTCCCTTAGCGCATCGCAGCGCAGCAAGATCCGCCGGCTGAGTCAGCCGAAAGAGCTGTCGCCCGATGAAGAGGGCGGCGAGCTCAACATCGTTCCGTTCCTCGACATCGTCGTGAACATCTTGATCTTCGTGCTCGCGACGGTGGCGGTCACCTTCACCGCCACCATCGACACGAGCCCGCCGGCGAGCAAGAGCGCCGGCGTTCGTTCGGAGATCCCCTCACAGGCCTTGAATCTCTCGGTGCTGATTGCCACCGAGGGATTTTCGCTCAAGGCCTCGGGCGGCAACATCGCGCCGGGGTGTAACGACGTGGGCGCCGGCATCGCGGTGCCCAAGGTGAACGGAAACTACGACTTCACCTCGCTCAAGGCCTGCGCCGCGCACTTGAAAGGCTCGAACTCCGAGTTCGCGGACGAAACGTCGGCGACCATCAGCGCCAACCCCGGCGTCGAATTCCAGACGGTCGTCGGTGTGATGGACGCCCTGCGCGAAACGCCGTCCGGCGACCCCTTGTTCGAGGACATCAAATTCGGAGTGGCCCGATGAGTCAACCGCAAGGTCCGGGTGGGGGCGCGCCGGCGCCCAAACAGGCGGGCATCGTCACGTACAAGGCGGAGCTTCGCAAAGCCATCCGTCGCAACGCGCACGAGCCCGAGATCAACTTCCTGAACATCACCGCGATGCTCGACATCATGACCATCATCCTCGTCTTCCTGTTGAAGACGCTGGGTGAGTCGAGCGCGGCGGTGCCGCAAAGCGACGATTTACGCCTGCCCGCTTCAATCATGAAGAAGGCTCCGGCGCAGGAAGGCGTGCTCGTCACCATCTCCAAGACCCAAATCTTGGTCGGCGACGAAAAGATCTTGGGCTTGCCCGGCCGTGAGTCGCTGGTGCAAGCCGGTGTCGACGCCCGTTACAAGCGCAGCGGCCCGAACGATCTGTTCATCGTGCCGCTCGGCAACGCGCTGATGGCGGCACGCCGGACCGACATCGCCGTCCGCCGCGCCAAGGGGCTCGATCCGTCGTCATCGGAAGCCATCGTCATCGCGGACAAGGGCACGCCCTACCGTCTGCTGATGGAGGTGCTCTTCACTCTCGGCCAAAGTGAGTACGGCAAGTACCACTTGATGGTCATCCAATCGAAGAAGCTCGGGGGCTGAGGAAGCGGTCCGGGCTGCCGAGCCCGGACCCTCGTGTTGCCTGACTCCTGCGCGCCCAGCTGGGCGCGGCGCGCCGGGCCTAGCCCGGCCAGGAACCCGGGCCTACCCGCGAAAGCCCGGGTGGACGGCGTAGCGCGGTTTCGGGCGTTCAATCGGGCTTTGCCGTGCGGCCGGAGGGCGTGGTACGACCCGTGCGTCTCATCGAGGCTAACTCCTGAGGGAGTGCCGAGAGCCACCGGTGGTCCTGCCGCCGGGCGCTGCTCCGCGAAGCTAGTGATGGTGGGTCGAGACCTGCGGGCACATCGAAGCGCGGTCCACTCACGAAGTCCCTGAGTCAGCGGCAGCACGTGTCCAGC
>JBEQSW010000437.1:0-4927 GCA_040348565.1 Myxococcales bacterium
GCCACCGGGTTGAGCATCGCTCCGCCCAGAGCTTGCAGGGCTCGGGACGCAACCAACACCTTGGCGTTCGGCGCCACGCTGCACAGCAGCGACCCGAAAGTAAAAACCAACAGCCCCGTCTGGAACGTCTTCCGCCGACCGAAGCGGTCCGCAACCGAGCCGGCCAAGAGCAAAAAGCTTGCCACGATGATGGTGTAAGCGTCGATCGACCACTGCAGCTCGGCGACGCTGGCGTGCAGATCGCTACGGATGGCGGGCAGGGCTATGTTGACGATGGTGGCGTCCATGGCGGTGAGGACGAGCGCTAGACAGCACGTGACCAAAATGACGAATCGGCGGCGCGGAGAATCGTCCGCCATTCGGGCCGGCGCCGTGGCTCCTAGCGGGGCTGCATCGATGTTCATGCTTCAAGCTTGCGGCGTGCTGCGGAATGAATCGATTGAAACTTAGTAATGTGGTAGATGCATGAAATGGAATCCGCGGACGCCAACCTGCTCTTGGCGCTGGACGCGCTTTTTCAGGCCGGCAGCGTCACTGGCGCCGCCCGCCGGATGAACGTCAGCCCGCCGGCAATGAGTCACACGCTGGCCCGGCTGCGGCGCGCCGTCGCCGATCCGCTGTTCGTGCGCGCCGGCAACCGCCTCCTGCCCACGCCGCGCGCCCTGGCCATGCGCGAGCGGGTGGTGCGCGCCGCGGCCGAGGTAGGCGCGTTGCTTCGGCCCGATCTGCCGCTGGAGCTCGCGACGCTCGAACGCACGTTCATCATCCGCGCGTCCGACGCCATGATCGTGACGGTGGGGCACGCGCTCGATGTGCTGGTGCGCAAGGAGGCGCCGCGCGTGGCGTTGCATCTGGTCGGCGTCCTGCTCGCGGAAGCAAGCGACGTGGATCTCGATATCGGGGTGCAGTACGGCATCGCGCCCGATCTACGCATCCAGACGCTGTTCCACGAGGAAATGGTGCCCGTGGTTCGCAAAGCTCACCCGCTGGCGAACCGCCGGGTGGCGCCGGCTCGCCTGGCCGCCCTCGAGCACATCGCGGTCGCCACGCAGCGGGGGAAGCTGGAGGAGCTGACCAAACCGCGGCGGGGCCGGCGGTCGCGCCCGCCCAGTCGCATCGTGCCTTCGTTCTTGGCGGCGGCGGCCTTGGTGCGCTCCAGCGACGCCTACACCGTGATTCCCAACCGGCTGGCGGCCACCATCGTCGACGGCTTCGGGCTATGCCGGCTTTCTGTCACGGGCCCTACGACGAAGGTCGCCATCGCTCAGGCCTGGAGCCCGCGCTTCGACAACGACGCCGGCCATATGTGGCTTCGCGGCTGCGTGCGGCGGGCGTTCGGCGCCGCCAGCTGAACAAGGCGAAGGCCAGCGCCACGAACGGCCACGTGCGTCCGCGGCTGTGCGCGAACGTGCAGCCGCCGCGCTCGGAGCTTTCGGAGCTGGCATTGCTCCCCGCTGCGGCGGCGTTGCCGCTGGTATTCGACTTGGAGCTGCCCGCGGTCGTTGCGGCGCCTTGTCCGGACATGCCGCCCTCGGCCGTGCTGCCCGTCCCACTCGAGCCACCGGTCGCCGCCGCACCGGCGGTCCCGTTCGCAGACCCGGCACCGCTCGAGCTTGCGTGCCCAGGTGCCTGATAGACTCGAACCGACTCGGTGCGAAGACCGTTCCAAAACCCGATCGCGAACGTCCCATCTCGAACGGCCCAACTCGTGATCTCGTATTGGCCGAGGTCCTGAAAATCGAGGGTCTGCGCTGCCTGCCAGTCGCCGTTGCTGCGCTTGAAAGAGTAGACGTTCAGAGCGCGAGGCTCCGTGCCCGGGGCGCCGAACCACGCCGTGTCGCCATCCAGAGCAAGCCCCGTCGGAAAAGACTTTTCGCCTTCAACGGTGAGCTCGCGGTCGAGCTCCCACTGCTCGGCGCGACGCGCGTAGACTAGTGCTTTGCCGGGCGACGTAGCCTGGTACGCTGGCGGGGAGTTCACGATCAGGGTGTCGCCACTTATCGTGACCTCACCGCCGAACCACTGAGCCGCGGGATCCTCCCCCGCAAGCTTTCCGTCTTGGACGAACGCTTCTCCCACCTTCGAAAAGGTGTACACGCTCGACCGCGCCGCGCCCAGCGCGTTTCCGGGAGCCGAGACCGCCAAGCGTTGTCCGTCGAAGGAGATCGAGTAGCCGAAGAAGTCCCCGTCCTGCGCGTCATTCGCCGTGAGCACCTGAGTTTCTGCCCACGCCCCCCTCACGCGCTGATAAACATGCACGTTTCCGGTGCCGACGCGCGGCGCGGCGATGAACGCGAAATCCCCGCGCAGCGCCAAACGGTAACCGAACGCCTCGTTGACGACTCCCTGCACGCGGAGCCTTTCCGTCCAAACTCCCTGGACCTCCTCGAAGAACCAAGCCACTCCATCGTCGATGGCCATGTTCGAGATCAGGGCGCGCGTGCCGTCGACCTCGATGGCGGCGCCAAATTCGATGTCGGCATCGACCGAGCTTTTGAGTTGGCCGACCTCTGACCAGTCTTTGTCCGAGAAAAGGTGAACGACTCCGCTATAGGCGTTTGCTGCCAGCTCGTCCTTGGCTCCAACGAAAAGCGTACCGTCGCCGATCGCGACCCCGCTCCCGAACCGGTCCTCGTTGTCCGGTCTTTGGTTGGGATGGTCGAGCGTGGTCACCAACGTCAGGTCCTGGGCGACTGCGAGCGTCGTGCTCGCAAGCACTCCCAGGAACGCACCGAACGCGATCGATCCACCCCGCGAAAACCGCCGAATCCCACGCATGTCCGTACGGTACCCGAGCCCACGCGCGACGACAATCGCGCGAGCCGCGCCAATGACAATCGCGCCCAAAAACCTGAGCCACCGTGTGCCACGGACAGGACCCGACAACCGAAATTCGCGGCCAAAGGGCGTCGGGGGGTCTGGCACGCCGAGTGCAATTCCAGGTCGCCAATCCCGATGAATGCGCATGGTGCAAGTCTCAGGTGGCTGTTGAGGGGCGCGCTCGTCGTCGGCGGTCCGTTGGCCATGACAGCGTTCGCAGCTGCGTGTGGCGGCAGCTCCACCAGTCACGGAACGAGCGAGACTACTCAGACCGGCGGCGGCGACACGGCGGAAGGCGGTGGCGGTGGCGCGGGAGGCCTGGCTCACGCTGGCTCGGGGGGAACCGTCGCGGGTAGTAGCCATGGGGGCAGCACGACCGGCGGCAGCGCGGGGCACGGTGGCGGAGCCGGCGCTGGTCAGGGTGGTAGCGGTGCCGGCGCGGGGCAGGGCGGCGACGGGGGCGGCGCGGGGCAGGGCGGCGCGGGCGAGGGCGGCGGTGGGGGTGTCGGAGGCGATCCACCCGTTTGTGGTGCCACTCCACCCGTATTTTGCGGCGGTGGGCCCATCACGGTAGCAAAGGGCTGCGTGCCGGAGGCGTTGGCCAAGCAGGGAACGATGCTCCCGCTCTCGACGTGCGGAACCCTGTGCAAGGGCGGCTTCATCACCTTTTCGTGCTCGGTTTCCGCGGTAGACCAGACGACGATCACCGTGCAGTGCGCGACTGGCTGCCCCGCCACGCAATAGCTCGCCGTCGAGCTGTCGATTTGGTGACAAATATTGGTTGGTTGGAGGATGGCGACCCTGATGAGGGTAGTTCCTGGCCGTTTCCAACCGCACCCGAGATTTGCAGGCTTGGGTCTGATTGGCTTCTGCTTGCTCGCGTGCGGTGGTGTCAGCCACCGTGCCGGGGTCGACGAAGGGCAGGCGGGCGCCTCGGCCCAGACTGGCGGTGGTGCCAACGCCGCCGGTACAGGCTCTGCCGCTGGTGGCGGTGCAGGCGAGACGGCAGATGCCGGCCCGGGGGAAGCGAAGTTGAGGCTCCTCACTCAGGCCGAGTACAAGAACGCGCTCACTGATTTGCTGGGGACGATCCGCACGCCGCTGGAGCTACCCGACGACACTTCCGTAGCCGGCTTCGTCTCGATCGGGGCTTCGGAGGTGGTCGTCAACGCGCCGGCGGCGTCCCTCTACGAAAACGCGAGTCTCACGGCTACGGCAGAGGTTTTCGCCGACACGGCCCGCTGGAACAAGCTCGTAGGCTGCAAACCGAAAGCCGATCTGAGCGACGCTTGCGTGGTCAGCTTCATTCAAACCGCCGGCAAGCGGGCCTACCGTCGCGATTTGACGGAGGAGGAGGTTCAACGCTGGGTGCAGGTCGGTCAGGACGCCGCTCAACTGCCCGGGTCCAGCGCGGCGCAGGGGCTCGCGACCGTCACCTCTGGCCTACTGCAGTCTCTGAACTTCCTCTACCGCGTCGAGACCAACGAGCTTGACGCCAGCAACGGGCGCCTGAAGTACGACGGCGCGTCGATGGCGACGCGTTTGGCGTTCCTGCTCACCGGCCATCCTCCGAGCGACGCATTGCTCGCCGCCGCCGCCGCCGGCCAGCTCGACACCGCGGAGGGCTTGCGGTCGGCCGCGGCACCATTGCTGGATGACCCGGGTGCCATCGATCAAATGGCGCAATTCTTCAGTGAGGTCTCCCAAGCCCAGCTCGTCTCGGTCGTGCGCAAGAGCCCGGACCTGTTCCCGAGCTTCAACGCGGCCCTGCAGAGCTCCATGCTGCAGGCTACGCAACTGTTCATCAAGAACGTCGTGCTCGCGCGCGGCGCTGACGTGCGTTCCTTCTACGACAGCGATCAAACCTTCGTGGACGCGACCTTGGCGCCCATCTATGGCGTGAGCCCGCCCGCGTCGGGCTTCATGCAGCTCACGCTCGGTCCCGACGCGTCTCGCGCGGGCATCTTGGGTCAAGCCGCGGTGATCGCAGGCCATTCTCAGCCCGATCACAACTCGCCCACTCGTCGTGGGGTATTCATTTTGCAGAGCTTTCTGTGCCAGACGCCGCCGCCACCTCCTCCTGGCGTGAGCACGACTCCGCCCCCTG
>JBEQSW010000445.1:0-12062 GCA_040348565.1 Myxococcales bacterium
CGAGAAGGTGCCGACGATGCCGTAGCCCTTGTGGTGGACGTGGAGCATCACCCGCGTCGCTTCGGTCTCGCCCATGTGGAAGAACTTCTCGAGTACGTGCACCACGAACTCCATGGTGGTGTAGTCGTCGTTGTGCAAGACCACGACGTACTTCCGAGGCTTCTCGGTTTTTGGACGCGTGGCTACGTCCAGCTCTTCTTCGGGCTTGGCTTTCGGCTTGTCGGTCGCCATGGCGTGGACCGAGCAATTTGAGCACTCTGACCCCCGTTGTCGAGGGGGGAGGCCCAACACCACCAATACCGCTGCTTTAGCCTACCCGGATGGGTAGGTGTGGCCAGGCAGCGGAGCGCGCGGCTTGTAAAAAGACGCGCGTGAACGACAGGGGTGAGGCGGGCTCGAGCCCCAAGGGTCGAGCTGTTCTTGGCCTCAGGTCGCTTTCTTCGGCGGCGCCTTGGGCTTGGCGGCCTCGGCGTTCTCGTTCGCGCGCTTCTGATCCCAGAGAGCGTTCTTTTTGGCGGCGCGTTCGCGCTTGCGGCGGGCGGTGCGGGGGTCTTGCGGGCTTCCCATGGTGGCGGCTTCCTAGCAGCTTTCAGCGATTACGGGCTCAGGATTCGTCGGATCCGGCGGCGAGCTCAAATTTCCCAGGTCGAGCCGCTGTTGAGCAGCTTTTGCAGGCTGCCCTTGCCACTCTTCTTCACCGCGACGGCTTGCTGCTCGGTGAGGGTGCCGTCGTAGGTGGGGCGCTCCTCGGCGAACAACACCCCCAAAGCCACCGGAAACTCCGGGTAGGGCATGCGCGCGAGCATGAACGCCAGGGTGGAGTTGGTCTCGTCGTGGACCAGCACCTCGTCTGGGCTGACGCCGCCATCGCCCACCTTCACGACCTCGAGCTGCATGGTCTTGGGGTTGAGCCGCAGGCCTTTGTCGTTGCCGGTGCCGAACAACAGCGGCTTGCCGTGCTCGACGCGCACCTGGCGCTCGGCCTTGACGTCTTTCTCACGGAACGAGTCGAAGGCCCCGTCGTTGAAGACGTTGCAGTTCTGGTACACCTCCATGAAGGCAGTGCCCTTGTGCTTGGCGGCGCGGCGCAGCACGTCGGAGAGGTGCTGGGCCTCGGTGTCGATGGAGCGGGCCACGAAGCTGCCGTTGACGCCCAGAGCGAACGCCGCCGGGTCCACGGGCTGGTCGGCGGAGCCGAGCGGCGTGCTCTTGGTCACCTTTCCCACCTCGCTGGTGGGCGAGTACTGGCCCTTGGTCAGGCCGTAGATCCGGTTGTTGAACATCAAGATCTTGATGTCGAGGTTGCGGCGCAAGCAGTGCATCAAGTGGTTGCCGCCGATGCTCAAACCGTCACCGTCGCCGGTCGCCATCCAAACCGACAACGACGGATTGGCGGTCTTGATGCCCATCGCAAAGGCCGGCGCGCGGCCGTGGATGGTGTGAAAGCCGTACGTGTTCATGTAGTACGGAAAACGGCTGCTGCAGCCGATGCCGCTGACCCACACCATTTGCTCGAGCGGAACGCCCAGCTCGGGCATGACCCGCTGCACGGTGGCCAAGATGGCGTAGTCGCCGCAGCCCGGGCACCAGCGTACGTCCTGGTCGGTCTCGAAGTCTTTTTTGGTCAGCCGCGTGGTTTCGATGATGTTCGACATTTATTGGGCTCCTGCGCGCGGGGCTCGGGGCTTCGCCCCTCGCTAGCTCTCCATCACCTGGCGGATCTTTTCTTCGAGCTCCGCAATCTTGAAAGGTTGCCCTTGGATCTTGGGCAGGCTCTCGGCCGGGACCAGGTACTGACTGCGGATCATCTTCACCAGCTGACCGTTGTTCAGCTCGGGCACCAGCACGCGGTCGAACCGCTTGAGCAAGTCGCCCAGGTTCCTGGGGAACGGATTCAAGTGCCGGACGTGCGCGTGTGACACGTCGAGGCCGCGCTCGCGGCAACGCGTGACCGCTTCGCGGATCGAGCCGTAGGTGGAGCCCCAGCCGAGCACGAGCAGCTTGCCGCTTTCGTTGCCGACCTCGATCTTTTGCTCTGGCACGTCGTTGGCGATGCCCGCGATCTTGGCGGCGCGGGTCTTCGTCATCAGCTCGTGGTTGTCCGGGTTGTACGAGATGTGACCCGAGTTGAAGTCTTTCTCGATGCCGCCGATGCGATGCATCAGCCCGGGCGTACCGGGGATGGCCCAAGCCCGCGCGAGCGTCTCGGGATTGCGCAAGAACGGGTGAAAGCCTTCCGGATCCTTGCGAAAATTGACCTCGATTTTCGGCAGCGTCGACACGTCCGGAATCGCCCACGGCTCGGCGCCGTTCGCCAGGTAGCCGTCGGTGAGCAGGAACACCGGGCACATGTACTTGAGCGCCAGCCGCACCGCTTCGATCGCCATGTAGAAGCAGTCGCCGGGCGTCGCCGCCGCGATCACGCATACCGGCGCTTCGCCGTTGCGTCCGTACACGGCTTGCAAGAGATCGGCTTGCTCGGTCTTGGTCGGCAAACCGGTGCTGGGCCCGCCGCGCTGAATGTCGATGATCACCAACGGCAGCTCGGTGCTGACCGCCAAGCCTACCGCTTCCATCTTCAACGCCACGCCGGGACCGCTGGTGGAGGTGACGCCGATTTTGCCGGCGTAGGACGCGCCGATCACCGCGCAGATGGCAGCAATCTCGTCCTCGGCCTGGATGGTGGTGACGCCGAAGTGCTTGAACTTGGACAGCTCGTGCAGCACGTCACTGGCGGGGGTGATGGGGTAGGCGCCGAGCGTGAGCTCGAGCCCGCTCAGCTCGGTGGCGGCGATGAGGCCCCAGGCGGTGGCTTGGTTGCCGCCGATGTTGCGGTACTTGCCCTTGGCGACGGGCGCCTTCGGCACCTCGTAGCTGAAGTGCGAAACCTCGGCGGTTTCGCCGTAGGCGTGGCCGGCCTTGAGCGCGGCGATGTTGGCGGCGACCAGATCCGCGCGCTTACCGAACTTGCTCTCGATCCACTTGATCGAGGGCTCCATCGGGCGCCCGTAGATCCAGAACATCAAGCCCAAGGTCCAGAAGTTCTTGCAGCGGTTGGCCTCCTTCGTCGAAAGGCCCGTTTCTTTGACGCTGAGCAGCGTGAGCTTGCTGATGTCGATGGCCAGCACCGAATAGCCGGCGTTGTCCATCGAGCCGTCTTCGAGCGGGTTCTCGGCGTAGCCGGCCTTCTTCAGGTTGGTGGCGTTGAAGGTGCCCGAGTTCACGATCAGCAACCCGCCCGTCTTGAGATCGCGCAAGTTGGTCTTGAGCGCCGCGGGGTTCATGGCCACGAGCACGTCGGGCGCGTCGCCGGGTGTGAACACGTCCTGCGACGAGAAATGGATTTGGAAACCCGAGACGCCGTACAGCGTTCCGGCGGGCGCGCGAATCTCGGCGGGGAAGTCGGGGAACGTCGCCAGGTCGTTCTGGGCCAGGGCGGCGGCAGCGGTGAACTGGTCGCCCGTGACCTGCATGCCGTCGCCGGAGTCTCCGGCGAAGCGAACGACGGCGCCTTTGATGATGTGGCGGGTGGGAGTGGTTTCCGAAACGGGGGTGCTGGTGGTCATGGAGCGCGCGTTTGGGCGGGAAATCTCGCTCAATCCGGGAGATTGTCAAGTCATCCGATAGGGAATAGCGGAATCAGCGAAACCGCGCAGAAATGCGGGTAAGATCGCATTTTCTGCGCAAATGAGCGCACCGCCAGGCGCGGCAGGCCCGCGAGTCAGCTCAGCACACAGCGCACCGGGCGGCTAGCCCTACGCCGTCTTTTCTGCGTGTTTTTCGAGCAACTGGGCCAGTCGGGGGGTGGCGGCCTCGACTTGCCCCTTCGCCAGGGGACGCAGCTTCTCGTAGGCCTTTTTGAGCATGCCGTCGGCCCGCTGGGCCTTGCGGTCGGTCACCGCCAGGAGCCCCTCGGCGACTCGACTCTTGTTCTCGAGCAAATAGGCGCCAGCCGGCCGGCCCTTTTGCTTGGCCTCTTGATAGAGCGGGTCGACGGCGTCCAAGAACTCGTCGAGGAGGCCGGTCACGACGTCGCGCACGAAGCCCGGGCGCACGCCCTGTACGACTTTGTAGCCACCCTTGACGGCAAGTCCGGTCAGACCGCCTTTATCGGCCACTTCGGCGTCGAGCACCTTGATGGCGTCATCAATCACTTGCTGGCGTTTTTCGCCGGCTCCCAGCTGCTCTTTCAACGTTGACATAGTGCCGTAAGCTCCCGTTCCGGGCGCTTATAGCAGGTTTGGTTTTGGCATCGATGACCCGAATGCCCCGCGGCGGTCGCGGCCGGGTCCGCCGGTTCTTCACCGCCTCGGCTGGCTCCCGCGCTGCCCGATCGGGAAGGCCGAGTGTGATCTGATGGTGCCAGGGGCCCCGGGCCTGTCCCGCAAACCCTCTTGGCCCTGCCGGCGGCCAGGTAGTACAAACCCCCAAAGCGAATGCCGCCGGACGCGAGCGCACTCGGCGTGCCGCGCGTGGTCCGCAAACCCGCCTGATGACCGAAGACCTCAAGCAAGGATCGAAGCTCGGTGACAACGAGCTGATGCTCAGGATCGGTCGCGGCGGCATGGCCACGGTCTGGGTGGCACGCGAGCGCGCCAAAGACCCCAAGGATGATCGGCTGGTGGCCGTGAAGGCGATGCTGATCGAGCTGGCTGACGAAACCGAGTTCGTCACCATGTTCTTGGACGAGGTCCGGCTGGTGCGCGCCATCAAGCACCCGAACGTCGTCGAGATCTACGATGTGGGGGACGCGGACGGCGTGATGTGGATGTCGATGGAGTGGGTGGAGGGCGAGTCGCTCCATACCGTCATCGCCGAAGCCGGCAAGCGCCGCGCTATTCCCCCCGAGCTGGCCGTGAAGATCATCGCCGACGCCGCGTCCGGCCTGCACGCCGCCCACGAGCTGCGCGACATGGACGGCAGTCCCCGCGGCGTCGTCCACCGCGACGTTTCGCCGCACAATATCTTGATCGGCACCAACGGTATGGTGAAGCTGGTCGACTTCGGCGTCGCCAAGGCCGTCGGTCGCATCAGCGAAGCGACCCGCGCCGGGCAGCTGAAGGGCAAGTTCGGCTACATGTCGCCCGAGCAAGCGCTGGGCAAAGCCGTCGACCGCCGCAGCGACATCTTTTCTCTCGGCATCGTGCTGTTCGAGCTCACCACGAGCCGCCGGCTCTTTCGCGGCGAGCACGACATCGACACCCTCAAGCTGGTGATCGGCGGCCCGATCCCGAAGCCGACCAGCATCGACCCCAAATACCCGGTCGGGCTGGAGCGCATCGTGCTGAAGGCGCTCGATCGCCGTCCGGAGGCCCGCTATCAAACCGCGCTCGAGCTGGCCGAAGATTTGCGCGCCTACCTCAAGTCGGAACGGGTGGTGGTTGCGCAAAGCGGCTTGGCTGGCTTGATGAAACGCGTTCTGGGCGAACGCATCGAGCAGCGACGCAAAGCCGTGCGCGCGGCGCTCAAGGCCTTGGGCAGCGGCCAGGCGCCGCCGAGCGACCTTTTGTCGGGCGATCTCGCCTTCACGCCTACCGGTAAGGACCGCATCACGGTAAGCGGCGTCAGCTCGGTGAGCTCCGTCACCGGCAGCGGGCTCTCGAACATCACGTCACCGAGTACGGTGGGCCGCCCCAGCTCGTCGTTTTCCGGGCTGCGTCACGACGTTTCGCAGCCGCAGCAAAGCTCGCTCAGCGCTGGCAGTATCATCGGTTACGCCATCGGCGCCCTGGGTCTGCTCGTCGCGTTGTTCGTGCTCTTGTTCATGCGGCATTGAGTTTGCCCCCAGGACGGGCGAAGTAGTGGTAGACCGTAGCTCGGGCTCGAAGCGCCATGGGTAAGATTCTCGTCGTCGATGATCAGCGCAACATGCGCACTACGCTGGCCATGATGCTGCGCGGGCAGGGCTACGAAGTGGACGAAGCGGCCGACGGCGCGCAAGGGCGCGAGCTCGGAGCTACCGGCGCGTTCGACGTCGTACTGACCGATTTGCGCATGGGCGAGTACGACGGCATCGAAGTGCTGCGCGCAACCAAAGAAGCGCAGCCGATGACCGAAGTCATCGTGATGACCGCTTACGGCACGATCGAGAGCGCGGTCGAAGCCATGCGCGTGGGCGCCTTCGACTACATCCAAAAGCCGTTTACCGAGCAAGAGCTGATCGTCAAGGTCGGCAAGGCGCTCGAGAGCCGCAAGCTGCAGGGCCAGGTACAGGCCTTCGCGCGGGAGTTCAAGGAGCGCTACCACCTCGAGAACATCGTGGGGCGCTCGCAACCCATCCGCGACGTGCTCACCCGCGTCGTGAAGATTTCGCCGACCGACGCGATCGTGCTCATTACCGGTGAATCAGGCACCGGCAAGGAGCTGATCGCCCGAGCGGTGCACGCCAACAGCAAGCGCGCCCATCGGCCGTTCGTGACCGTCAACTGCGCCGCCATCAGCGAGACCTTGCTCGAGAGCGAGCTGTTCGGGCACGCGCGGGGCGCGTTCACGGGCGCCATTTCGGCTCGCAAGGGCTTGTTCGAGGAGGCCGACGGCGGCACCTTCTTCTTCGACGAGATTGCCGAAACGACGCCTTCGTTCCAGGCCAAATTGCTGCGCGGCATTCAAGAGGGCGAGATTCGCCGTGTCGGCGAGAACAAGCCGGTCAAGGTCGACATCCGCGTCGTCGCCGCGACCAACGTCGACTTGGCCCAAGCCGTCGAAGAGCGGCGCTTTCGCCAAGATCTGTACTACCGCCTGAACGTGGCGCGCTTTCACTTGCCGCCGTTACGCGAGCGGCGCGAAGACATTCCGCTGCTCATCGAGTTCTTCCTCGACAAGTACAACCGGAAGATGAACGCCCACGCGCGCCTGGCCGAGGGCGTGATGGAAAAGCTGATCTTGTACGACTATCCGGGCAACGTGCGCGAGGTCGAGAATATGGTCGAGCAGTCGGTGGCGCTGTGTTCCGGCGGCTTGGTCACGGCCGACGACATCTTGCCGCAGATGCCCAAGAAATCGCGCGCCACCGGGCGGACGCTGGCCGACATCGTCGACGACGCCGAGCGGGACGCCTTGCAGATGGCGTTGCGCGCCTGCGACGGCAGCCGCGAGCGCGCCGCCGAAGCGCTCGACATCAGCCCGACGACGCTTTGGCGAAAGATGACCCGGTTGGGAATTTCCTACGAGAGTCGGTAGAGAGAGCGAGAGCGCAGAGTGCAGGGGCAGGGTGGCGGGGGGTGAGCGGTGGGCGGTAGGTGGAAACGGGGTGAGGGGGACCGGTTCGCGCTGCGCCCTGCGCTTTTCGTGCGCCTTCCGCACCCGACACGTCGCTCGCCGCAGCCAACCGTCACCCTCCACTCTGCACATTCGCCCCTTTCTGCTATGGGGCGCCCGTGCGCACCGAGCTCCTTGACTACGATTTGCCAGAAGAGCTGATCGCGAAGCGGCCGCTGGCCGAGCGCGATGCGAGTCGGCTGCTCGTGCTCGACCGTGGCGCGATCGCGCACCGGCTCATTCGCGACCTGCCGGCGTTGCTTCCGGAAGGGGCGCTCTTGGTCGTGAACGACACGCGGGTGCGCCGGGCGCGGGTTTTCGGGGTGCGGCGCGCCAGCGGCGGCAAGGTGGAGCTGCTGATGCTCGGTCGGCGCACGGAGCTAGAAGGCGCGGACGGGCGCGAGGTGTGGGAAGCGCTCGGTCGCGCGAGCAAGCCGCTCCGGCTTGGCCTCGTGATCGACGCTGGCAAACTGGTGTGCGAAGTCCTGGAACGTCGCGCCGACGGCACGCTCCTGCTGGCGGTGACGTCGGCGCAAACGGTGGAGGACGTGCTTGCGGCTGAAGGGCGGGTGCCGATCCCCCCGTATCTCGGGCGCGAGGACGACGCCGACGACGTTGCTCGCTACCAGACCGTCTACGCCGAACGGGTGGGGTCGGTGGCGGCACCGACGGCGGGTCTGCACTTGACCCCGGCTTTGCTCGAAGCCGCGGCCGCGCGGGGCGTCGAGCTCGGGCGGCTGGAGCTCGAGGTCGGGCTTGGGACCTTCCGTCCGGTGGTAGTGGACGACTTGTCCGAGCACGTCATGCACGAAGAGCGCTTTCGGATCGACCCCGTCTTGTCGGCGCAAATTGCCGCGGCCCGCGCTCGCGGAGCCCCGGTCGTGGCGGTGGGCACGACGGTGGTGCGGGCTCTGGAGTCGGCAGCTGATCCGGCCCAAACCGGCCATGTTGTGGCCCAGACCGCGGCTACGCGCCTGCTGATCCAACCCGGCTATGCTTTTCGAATCGTGGACGCCTTGCTGACCAACTTTCATCAACCCAAGAGCACGCTGCTGGCGCTGGTCGCGGCCTTCGCCGGCGAGGCCGCGATGCGGGAGGCTTACCGAGCCGCGTTGACCGAGCGCTACCGCTTCCTTTCGTTCGGCGACGCCATGTGGCTGCCCAGGCGGGCGTCGTGATCAGCTATCAGCTCGAGGCCACGTCCGGCAACGCGCGCGCCGGTCGCATTTTGACTCGCCACGGCGAAGTGCCGACGCCCGCGTTCATGCCGGTGGGAACCCAGGCCAGCGTGAAGGCGCTGTCGTCGGAAGAGGTCGCCGCGACCGGTGCCCGCATGCAGATCATGAACACGTACCACCTGTGGCTTCGGCCCGGGCCGGAACGGGTGGCAGAGCTGGGCGGGTTGCACGCATTTTCGCGCTGGCCCCACGCCATTGCCACCGATTCAGGAGGATTTCAGGCATTTTCGCTGGCCGAGCGGATGAAGATGACCGAAGACGGTTTCGAGTTTGCTTCGCACTTGGACGGCAAGCGCTTGAAGCTGACGCCCGAAGAGGCGATGCGCATTCAGGGCCTGCTCGGCTCGGACATCGCCATGCAACTCGACGTGTGTCTGAGCGGGGAAGCGGCCCTGCCCGAGCTGACGGCCGCCGTCGATCGCACCACGCGCTGGGCGGAGCGTTGTCTGGCGGCGCTGACTCCGGGCCAGTCGTTGTTCGGCATCGTGCAAGGCGGGACCAGCGTGGAGCTACGGCTCCAACACGCCGAGACGCTGGCAAAGCTGCCGTTTCAGGGCCTAGCGCTGGGCGGCTTCAGCGTGGGGGAGCCGCCGGCGTCGATGCACGCTGCGCTCGTACAAATTGCTCATCGACTGGACTCGGAGCGCCCGCGCTACCTGATGGGCGTCGGCACACCCGAAGATCTCCTGATTGCCGTGGGCGCGGGCATCGATCTTTTCGATTGCGTGATGCCGACGCGCAACGCTCGCAATGGTCAAGCTTTCACCTGGCAGGGGAAGCTGACCATCAAGAACGCCCGCTACCGTGACGATCCGCTGCCGCTCGACCCCGACTGCAGCTGTTCGGCTTGCCGGGGGGGTTACAGCCGCGCCTACCTGCGCCACCTGTTCGTGGCCGGGGAAATCCTGGCGCTGCGGATGCTGAGCGAGCACAACCTGGCCCTGTATGCGCGCCTGATGCGCGAGGCGCGCGCGGCCGTCCTGGCCGGGAACTACGCTGATTTCGCGCGAGAACGGCTCGCAGTTTTCCGCAACATAGCCGATACTGCGGTCGACCCTCGATGAGCGAGAAGAAACAGCTCGGTAAGATCCTGCTGCGCCAACGGGCGCGCAGCCCCGAGGAGCTGGAACGCGCGCTCGCCGATAACAAGAGCGGCCGCCTGGCGTCGCGCCTGGCCGCCTCAGGCGCCATCTCCGACGTGGCTGCGCTCAAGGCGCTGAGTGAGCAGCACGGCATCCCGGGCATCGACCTCAGCCAGATTTGCTTGCGCCTCGAGGATCTCGAGCTCTTGCCACGTGAGATCGCCGAGAGGCATCTGATCCTGCCCGTGCTGATGCAGGACGATCGATTGTTCATCGCGATGGCCAACCCGCGTGAAAAGAAGGTGATTGACGAGCTGGAGTTCGTCACGGGCAAGAAGGTCTACCCGTACGTTGCCCTCGAGGGGCCGCTGTCCCACGTCATCGAAGAGGCGTACGAGAAGAAAGCGCGCGGCGAAGACTTCTACGTGGGGCCGCACTGCCCCGAGGAAGTGCTCAAGAAGCTGGGTATCGGGGGCGACACGAGCGACAGCTCCACGTTCCCGCACGACTTGTCCACGACCGAAGCGCGCCCGCTCGACGCCCCGGGGGTGATCGTCGACGACGAAGTGCAAGCCTTGTCGCGCCGCGAGGACGTCGAAGAAAACGACTTCAGCGAGACGTCGCCCGAGCTCAGCGTGGTCACGGACATGCCCGAGCACGGCTCGAGCCCGGCCGCCACCGACGCCTCCGGCAAGACGATTTTGGTCGTGGACGACGAAACCGAAATTCGCAAGATGCTGGTGCGCCTGTTGACGCGCGCGGGCCATCACGTCGTCGAAGCCGACCGTGGCCTCTCGGCGTTGCGCTTGGTCAAAGAGCGCCACCCAGACTTGATCGTCCTCGACGCCATGCTGCCCGAGGTACACGGCTTCGAGATCGCGCGGCGCATCAAGGGCAGCCAACGCTACGGCGGCATCCCGATCATCATGGTGAGCGCGGTGTACCGGGGCTGGCGCTACGCCGAAGATCTAAAGGCCAGCTGCGGCGTAGATCACTTCATCGAGAAGCCGTTCCGCATCGGTGACGTCATGGCCGCGGTGGACGCCTGCCTGCGTCGGCTGCCCCCGGCCGACGCCCCGGACGTGTCGGGTGAGGCGGAGGCCGCCCTGAACGCCGGGGTGGAGGCCTACAAGGCCGGTCGTCTGGACGAGGCAATCGAGCACCTCAAGCGCGGAATCGGCATCGATCCACTGGCTTATCGGCTGCATTTTCACCTCGGCTTGCTCTACGGCAAGAAGGGCCGCGTGTATGACGCGGTGAGTGAGCTGGAAACGGCGGTGGAGATTAACTCGCGCCACTTTCCTGCCGTCAAAAACCTAGCCATCTTGTACCAGAAGGCCGGATTTCGTAACAAAGCGGTAGAAATGTGGGAAAGGTCGCTGTCCCTTGCCCCCGACGAGGAGACCCGCCAGTCCATTCGCGAGCATTTGCTCAATCTTCTGTGATGGCTACGGTCGGGTTTCCGAAACCGCCCGACCGTACAGCGAGCGCGCTTTTTTTGGAGCGCGCCTTTTTGAGCCCGGGCTAAGCTCTGGCCCCACTGTTTCTCGGTACGGTTTCTCTCTGAATCCTTCGCTTCTTCGAACACCAAAGCCATTGTGCGACGGCGCTCCGCTGTATGAAGTTTCTCTGCCCCAGCTGTAAAGCGAAGTACCAGATCGCCGACGAAAAGGTGGCGGGGCGGTCCGTGCGCATGAAGTGTCGCAAGTGCGGCTTCATGATTCAGGTGTCGAGCGCCATCGCCGCGCCCAGCAGCCTCGAGAGCGAGCCGCCCGAAATGGGCGATGGCGACTCGGGCAGCGCGCCGCCGCCCGCGCCGCCGCCCGAGCAGCCTCCCGTCGTTGCCTCGCCGACGCCTCCGCCCGCGCGCGCAGTGCCAGCCACTGCGGCCAAACCGACTGGCCCGAAGGGCGCGCCGGTACCGGCGCCGCGCCCGCCGCCGGGGAAGCCCGCCGGCCCCGTACCGAAACCCGCAGCTCCGCCTCCTCGCGCCAGCGCACCGCGGGCCGCGGCGGCTCCCGTCGGGCCAACTGCCGCGGCGCGACCGGCTGCGGCGGCGGCTCCGGCTGCGCCTGCGGCCGCGCCTGCCGCGGCGGCGTTCGAGATGCCGCGCGACTTCGAGGGTGAAGACGAGGTCACGCGCATGGCCGACGCCGGCGCGCTGGCGGGCGCGTTCACGCAAGCGTTTGGTGGCGCTGGCTCCGAAGCGCCAGCGGCCGCCGATGCCCCGCTCAGCATGCCGGGCGACGAATGGTTCGTCGGCATCAACGGCGGCCCGGTCGGCCCGATTCGCTGGAGCGAGCTGCGCTCCAAGGCGGCGTCCGGCGCGGTCAGCAAAGAGTCGTTGGTTTGGCGCGACGGCTTCGAAGATTGGCGCCCGCTCAAAACCTATCCGGAGCTGCTCGCGATCGTCGAAGAAGGCGTTTCGAGCGCGCGCGCATCGCTCACGCCGTTCACGCCGCCCGCGTCCGAAGCGCGCGAGGTC
>JBEQSW010000118.1:0-25098 GCA_040348565.1 Myxococcales bacterium
GCGTGCCCAAGCTGGTGATGGCGCGCATGCTGATAAACATCGCGCTCGACGCGCTTTTGGGGGCAATTCCGCTCGTCGGCGACGCCTTCGACTTCGCCTTCAAAGCCAACGAAAAGAACCTGCGGCTGATCGAGCGGCATCACGGCGACCCCACCCAACCGGCCAGCTTCGGCGATCGGCTGGTGGTGTTCGGCGTCTTGGCCGTGGCCGTCGCGTGCGCGGCCGTGCCGGTGCTGCTGAGCCTGGCCCTTTTGCGTTTCCTACTAAGCCCCTCGCACTAGTGCTGTGTCCCAGGGCCTTCGTCAGGTTCCGTGCGGTGCTTTGCCGTTTGGGGTACGCTCGATCCAGCGGATGCGGCAGAGCATCGAGGTGCGCGACGTCTTTTTGGGACAGGTGCTGGATAGCGCGCTGCAGCCCGGTGTTTCGTATCGCCTGGAGCACAAGCTCGGCGAGGGCGGCACGGCGGTGGCCTACCTGGCCAAACGCTCCGGTCACGACGGTGAATGGCCGGCCGTGATCAAGATCATCCAGCCGCACATCGTCAAAGACTCGGGCGAGCGCGCGCTCACCATCATCAAAAAAGAGGCGGTGGCGCTCGGTCGCTTGAACGAGCGGGTTCCTCCCACCCCGTTCGTGGTGCGGCTGCTCGACACCGGCTCGTTGCCGTTCAAGCCCTTCGGCAAGGGGCTGGAGCTGCCGTGGATCGCGCTCGAGTACGCGCACGGCGGCGTCGAGGGCACCACCTTGCAAGATCGCGTGCGCTACTCGGTGCGCGAAACTGGCTTCGCCTTCGATCCGAGCCGGACGGCGCGGGTCGTCCAGGCGCTGGCGCGGGGCATGGACGAAATCCACGCCGTCGGCGTGGTGCATCGCGACGCGCACCCGGGCAACGTGCTGTGCTGCGGTGCGGGCGAGACGGAGCTGTTCAAGATGTCGGACTTCGGCATCGCCCGACCGATGGGCATGAACGCCACTTTTGGCGGCGCCACCGTGGGCACGCCCGGCTACATGGCGCCCGAGCAGTTCGACGAGCGCGGCAACGTCGGCCCGGTGAGCGATCTGTTCAGCTTGGCCGCGATCGTGTTCTACGTGCTCACGGGCGAAAACCTGTTCGAGGGGCGCAGCGCCGCCGCGGCCATGGCCATGGCCAAGTCGTCCGAGCGCCGCCGGCTGCTCGACGTGCCCACCTTGGCCTTCGAGCTCCGTGAACGCGAAGCCGCCTGTCAGGCGCTCGACCTTGCCATCGCGCGCGCCACCTCCATCAACCCCAAAGATCGCCCGCAAAGTGGCAAGCTGTTCGCCGACAGCCTGCTGCCTTGGCTCGATCTGGAGCCCAACACCGCGCGCCCCAGCCGCCGCTGGATGAGCAGCATGGAAGCGCTGCGCTCGCGCGAAATGGTGGTGGAGACGAACTGGACGGTGCGCCACCCACCCGGTGACGACCGGCTCGTCACCAACGTGGCGTGGGATGCGTCGGGCAATGCGTTGGCTCTGACCACGCGCGGCCCCTGCTTTTGGGACGGCACGCGTTGGCTGAGCTTGCCCGCCCACGGCCTTCCTCCGCCCGACTCCATCCGTTTCGTCGAGCGCCTTGGCGCCGCCTCTTGGTTGATCGGCACCGAAGGCGCAAAATTGCTCGAGTATTCGCGGGACGGCGCGCGCGAGCTGGTCGCCGGCCCCGACCCCACCGTAGCTTTCTCGGCCGGCACCACCGACCTCGACGACCTGGCGGTGCTCATCGGAGAGCGCCGCGGGGAGCCGCCCATGTTGTTCACGTTGGTGGGCAAGCGCTGGTTGCGCCCGTTGCCGGTCTCGACCGCCTCGATGCTCACGGGCGTGGCGCGCATCGACGACGAACGCTTCTTCGTGGTGGGCCGCGGCGTCGACGGTGAAGCCTTCGCGGCCGTGTATTGGCCCCTACACTGGTCGCTGCAGCGCCTGCAAACGCCCAAGAGCCGCGCGTTTCTGGCGTGCGCTTCACGGCCAGAGCGCAAGCTGGTCGTCGCCGTCGGCACCGACGGCGTGGTCGTGGAGATCGAAGACAATGCCATCAGCGCGCGCAGCGTGCCGACCGCGCCCGACATGGTGGCCATCGCCATCGACACGCTCGGCCGCCAGTGGGCGGCGGGTCGCGGGCGCGTGTATTCGAAGCGCTTTCAAGGCGAGTTCAGCTGCGTTTGGGAGCACCAAGCCTGGCAGCCGCCGTTCGTCGGCATCATGGCCGAGGTCGGCTCGATCGTCGGCGTCACCGTTGACGGCGCCGTCCTTGAATGCCGCAGCATGGTGATGGACAAAACGACGCCAGCGTTCTGAACGGAGACCGGAGACCGGGACCGGGACCGGGACCGGAGACCGGGACCGGAAACCGGAAACCGGGGACCGGGACCGGAGACCGGAGACCGGGGACCGGACCCGGAAACCGCGGACCGGGACCGGAGACCGGAGACCGGACCCGGAGACCGGACCCGGAAACCGGAAACCGGAAACCGGAAACCGGAAACCGTGGCTCTGCTCGCTTTCTGATGATGCCGGCGTGCTCGCCTGGGTCTAGGGGCTGCGCTCGTGCTGCGCACGACGCTCGCTGCGCTCGCGCCCTAGACCCAGGCTGCGACTCGCCGGCGATGGGGGAGGTGCGCTCGCAGGGTGCGGGCGGAGGGAGAATCACGTGGGCAATCTCATCGTTGGCGAAGTCAGTATTCAGCTCATCGAAGCGCTTCGGCCTGTTGCGTCGCGCATCAAACGCAGAGACCGCTCGCTTGCGGATCAGTTGGTGCGCGCTGCCAGCAGCGTGGCGCTCAACATTGCGGAGGCCGACTATTCGGACGGAGGCAACAAGCGGGCGCGGTTGTTCACGGCCGCGGGCAGCGCGAATGAGACGCGCGCGGCGTTGCGCGTCGCGGAGGCTTGGGGCTATTGCCAGCTTGATGAAACAGCAGCCGCTCGGGGGCTGCTGGACCGCGTGATTGCCATGCTTTGGAAGCTAACGCGGTAGCGGCTATCACAGCATCTTCGAAGGCAACGACCGTCGAGCTCGCCGCTACGACCGCAGCGCCTGCGCAACGAGCCGCAGAGCGGCGTGAGGTTGGCGCTGCACGAGGCGGGCCGGAAGCCGCAGGACGCGGAGGCCCGCCGCCGCCAGCGCGCGGTCCCGGCGCTTGTCCGCACCGCGCCGGCGCGCGTGATGCGCACCGTCCGCTTCCACTACCAGCCGTGCCGCCGGAGGGAAGAAGTCAACGATGAAACCGTTGAGCACGACCTGCCGCCGGAACCGCACGCCGAGCTGACAGCTGCGCAGCGCCTGCCAAAGCACCCGCTCCGGCTCCGAAGGAGCCAAGCGCATACGATGCGCGTGCGCGCTGATCCGTTGTTGCCGTTGGAGTTTGCCGTGTTGCGTTGACATGTTGCCTCCTCGCGTCCGGCGTGGGGCCGGGCTCCGCCCCTCGAGCGCAGGATCTGTGACGCGCGCCCGCCTTAGAAAACCGTGAAACCCCGCGCGCGGCACAGAGCGTGCGCGCTCTCGCGGAGCCCGGCCCCACGCCGGACGCGAGGAACATTGCCGACACCCACAAAGGGCAGCGGAGCCAACCTCTGCGGGACCCTCGCGTCCGGCGCAGCCGGCGCTTGAGGGCCCCCGCCCGCGCGCAGCGCAGCGAGCACGGACGGGCCGTACGGCTCCGCCCACAAACGGGGGAGCAGGCGCCACGGACGGGCCGTAAACCTCCGCCCACAAACGGGGGAGCAGGCGCCACGGACGGGCCGTACGGCTCCGCACGGAAACGGGGGAGCAGGAGATTAGTGACAGGGCGCCGCGTGAGAGAGGGATAGTCAACGCGGCGCCCGTCGGAGGGCTCCGTCCCGCGCTGGTTCAGTGCGGCGACGTGCCAACCTTCAATGCGCGAAGCATGCCAACGCAAAATCGCCGTAGTTTGGCGGGAAGGGGCTTGCTCGTTGTCCGGCGTTCCGGAATTGGCGTGCGGAGGCCTGGACGGCCGGGAACTTCGACGGCGCTCTGGTGTCGAGTCGCGGGTGCAGCGCGGGTATCGGGTCGCGGGTCTTCTCGGGGGAATGCTGCTCGGCTGTGGGGCAAAGCCCTCCAGCAGGCTACCGCTGCCGGCTGGGGGTCCGAGCGCCGCCGCGAGGGCACCGGTCATGGCCGTGCCCGCAGTTGCGCGTCCGGGTGAGCCCGTCGTGCGTTCGGTGGCGGTGGGGCAGTGGTCGACCTGCGCCACGTTGGAAGACGGCAGCGTGTGGTGTTGGGGCGATGACCACTCCGGCACGAGCGAGGCCGGGCGTCGCCAATTCTCGCAGGTGCCGCTGCGCGGGATCAGCAAGGTGCTCGGGGCGGGCCAGCGCTTCGTGGCGGTGACCGAAGACGGAGCCTTGTTTTACTGGGGCCTGCAGCCGCTCGATGGCGACCAAACGCGGGGACCACAGCCGCGAGCCGCACCGCTCGGCCCGGTCAGCGACGTGGCGCTGACCTTCGACAACCTGTGCGCGCTCGAGCGAACCGGACGAATCAGCTGCTGGAACGGCGAAGGCGTTGCCACGCCACCGATCTCGTTGCCCAACGCGCGCGCTCTTTCGCTCAGCACCGAGCTTGGCTGCGCCCTGATGGCCGACGGCACGGTCAGTTGCTGGCACGACGACCAACCGCCGCGACCGCGCGCCGGCTTGTCGGAGGTGCTCGAGCTGGTGGCCGCCGGCACCCGCCACTGCGCGCGACACCGGACCGGCAAAGTTAGCTGCTGGTCGAAGGAAGGCGACGACGCAGCGCTTGCGCGGCAGCTCGGTCCGACGGCGGACCACCTGAGCGCGACACCGCATGCGCTGTGCAGCTTTGGCGCACGAGGCCTGCAACGATGCGTCCAGCTGGACTCGGGCTCGAGCCGCGAGCAGCCGCTCACCGCTCCGAGCCAAGAGCTGCCCGCCGGCGCGCGCATCAGCAGCGTCGCGTTCGGGCCCGAGCACGCCTGCGCGGTCGCGGACGGCGCGGTCTGGTGTTGGGGAGAGGACGTAACCGGTGAATTGGGCGGCGCTGATGTGCTGGCCCGCGGCCCCCAGCGGCAGCAGGTTTCTCTGGGCGACACCACCTCGTTGCGCCACGTGCGCAGCGTGGGCGTGAGCGACCACCACCACTGCGTCGCCCTCGACGACGGAACCATGCGCTGTTGGGGGAACAACGAGCACGGACAGCTCGGTACCCCTGCGGGCACAAATCAGCTTGGCCCGACGGCGGTACCAGGCATCAGCCAAGTCGCGCAAGTCGTCGTCAGCGACGACACGACTTGCGCCATCAAGACCGATGCCTCTCTGACTTGCTGGGGCGCCTTGCCGCTAGTGGCGTCCGACGTCGCCGAAGCCGGACTGGGCGGGCGGTACGGATGCTTGCGAACCCCGCAAGGACGCGTGCGCTGCTGGGGCGAAAACAGCGTGGGTGAGCTTGGCACGGGTGATGGCAAGCCCCACGCCGAGCCGACGCCCGTATTGTTGCAGAGTCGGCAAGAGCTGAGCGACGTGACGCGGTTGCGCGTGTTCAACGGCCACGCCTGCGCCCTGACCGGCTCCCACCGGCTGTATTGTTGGGGCGGCAACCAGCCCTTCGAACAAGGCCGACCCTACAACGGCCCCGACCAGCTCGACGTCGCGACGGAGCTGAAGGTCGCGGGCGGGGTGCGCGACGTGAGCGATACCTGCTTGCTCACCGAAGGGGGCGACCTGCGTTGCTGGGGCTCCCTGCTCGGCGCCGAAGCCGCCTTCAGCTACGAGCCCCAGCGGGTGGGGCGTTGCGCGGTCGCGGCGTTGTCGAATGGTCCAGGCGCTTGTTTCGCCGACGCCGATGGCTGGGCTTGCCTGGCTTTGGGCGACACCGCCGAGCGCGGAACCGAGCTTTCGTACCTGAAGCTTGCGAGCGCGAGCCTGACCGGCGTCACCGGCGCGGCGGAAGAGCTGTGCGGCATCGAAGCAAACGGCTCGTTGGCGTGCTTCCGATCCGACGGTTACGCGGTGCGGCCCGCCATCGGCCAAGTCCGGGTGTCGGCTTTCGCCGAGCCTCCGCTCCGCAAGGAATGCCCCGCCGATCCGCTGCCGCGCCAGTTGCCCAAGTTCCCGCGGCTGCCCGCTGCGCGCGTCACCGCTCAGCCGTCGGCGGGCTGGATGCATGCCGACCAGCTGTCACCCACCGTGCCGGGCGTGGCGCTCTCGAAGCCACAGGTCACCCGCCTGCTCGCGCTCCTCAACGACCGCAGCAACTACACCAACGTCGCCACATGCCACGACGCCACCTACTTCTTCGTCTTTCAAGATCGATCCGGCGCCGAGCAGGCCCGCGTCGGCGTCGGCGACTGCGGCACCCTCGAAAGCTACCCAGAGATCCCCGCCCAGCAGGGCATGGGCAACGTCATCACCGACAAGCTACGCATCGGCCTTCATCGGCTGTGCCACGAGCTTGGCCTCGCCGTGTGCCGCGACCCTTAGATCAGCGGCCGTGACGGCGCGCGCCGCGGCGCCGCCACGCCCAACCGACGAGGAACGCCGCCCCGAAGGCGTACAGGGGTTGCTGCGGCATGGTCGGCGTGAAAGCGCAGCTCGATTCGGCGGCGGGGGGAGCGGCGGCGGGAGTGCTGGCGCTGCCCGCGGTGCCGGCGGTGCCTCCGGTGCCCGGGTTGACGGGTCCCGCCGCGACGTCGTCGACTTTGCTGTTGCAGTCGTCGTCGCGGCCGTTGGCCACCTCGACGGCGCCGGGATGGACGGCGGGGTCGGTGTCGCTGCAGTCGTCGAAGGAGGGCGCGAAGCCGGCCACCGGCGGGCAGCCGATCATGCTCATCCCGCTGATGGATCCGAAACCGTCGCCGTCCGCGTCGGTGACCAGCAACACCGGGGTGAAGCCGTTGTCGACCTTGCCGTCGCAGTCGTCGTCGACGCTGTTGCACACCTCGGTGACCCCTGGATGCACTTCCGGCTTCTGGTCGTCGCAGTCGCCCCCTTGCAGGATGCGCTCGGGCACGGGCGTGCACGAAAGCATCTTGCTGCTCTCGGCGCCCGCGCCGTCTTTGTCGGCGTCCAAGTAGTACCAGGCGGCGTCACAGCCGACGCCGACACCGGTCACGACCTCTGCCGCGCTGTCGTCCTCCGGCTTCGAATTGTCGTTGCCGGCGTTGGACCAAACGTCGAGCACGGCAACGCCGGGGGTGGCGGGCGCGACCCAACGGAACGTAAACTGCACCTGCCCGTCGGCGTACGGGTGCGGCATGCTGTGGGTGGCCTGCGTCATCGTGCCGTCGAACAAGCGCGTGCCCACCGTATCGATGAGCTCGAAGGCGCCCAAGTCGTGGCTGTCGACCAGCACGCCGCCCACCTTGGCGCGCTCGTGCTTGGCCGTCACGGTGACAGTCACGGGCTGGCCAGGCTCGACGCGCATGGCCGACAGCGCGACCGTGACTTGCGGCTTGTCGCGACCTTCGTGACAGTTGGGGCAGGCCAGGTTCATGCCCGTGCGCTTCGCGGCCGCCGGCAGCGTCACCACGCCGAGCGCCAACACCACTGCCGCGCCCAACAGGCTTGCTCGCTTCATCTCGTGTCACCCTTCAGGTCGAGCGCGTTGGGCGCAAGCGCTTTCTGAGCCAAAGCGCGCGATTGAGCCGCTTTCGCGCAAGGATCGGCCAATGCGACGTATAGATTTTGCCTATGAATGGCCAGTCGCCGGCAGCTCAGCGCGCCGCGGGCGCCTGCCCGAAGGCGGTGCCCAAGGCGGTCAAATTGCCGGACGCCACGAGCTCATTGTTCGTATTCCACGGGTACCAAGCGTAGCGCTCCACGCTGGCGTGCCGGCTCAGCATCTCCAGCACCGCGGCATAGAACTTCTGCACCACCTCGGCCGATGGATTGCTGGCGTTCATGCAACCAAACTCGGTAATCCAGATCGGGCGTTCGAACTTCTCGGCCCAGGTCAGGTAGCTCTCCAGCTCTTTCGCGTCGTTGCAGGACCCGGCATTCCAGCCGTACCAGTGCACGGCCACGAAATCGACGCGCAGCGACTGAGCGTCGACCTGAGCCATGAAGTCTTCGAACCACGCTTTGGCGTCCGCCGACGTGGCGGGGCTGCTGACTCGCACTTCCGCATCGGCGGTGAGCGACGGCCATAGCTTGACGACGTCCGCCACCGCCAGGTTCGCCTGGTCGGTCTTGTTCGGCTCGTTGAAGCCCAACACCGTTCGGTAACCGGCCGTCTTGATGCCCTTGAGCGCCGCCGCGACCGCCTCCGGCGTCTTCTCGTTCTTGCCCGAAATCATGGGCACGAACTCGGACTGCTTGCAGCCGCTCGGCCCCGTCGTCCAGTTGTACCACCACGACGCGTTCAACCGACCCGCGCCCAAGTCGGTGCAGGCTGCGTTGGCTACGCCCTTGAACGGATGCGCCGCCGCTCCGCCGGCGCCTCCGGTCGGCGCACCGCCGTTGGCGCTGCCGACCGACGCGCCCCCGTTGGCGGCGCCGGCCGACGCGCCACCCGTCGAAGCACCGGCCACCGCCGCGGCCCCGCCGCCGCCCAGCGTCGAATTTCCGCCGGTTCCAGCGCCGTTCGCGTTGCCGCCCGAGGCAGAAGCTGCGCCCGCTTTGGCGTCACCGCCGCCCACCGATGCAGCGGTTCCGGCGGCGTCCGTCGTGCCGCCACTGGCGACGCTGGGCTGACCAGCGCCACCCGCAGCTCCGTCCGGTTCACTGCTGCTGCAAGCCGCAACGAGGGCAAACGTTGCCAAGCACGCGGAAGCCCAAACGCGCGAGCACATGGCGAAAGTCTCCCACGCAGGCCTACCGACGGTCCAGGGAACCCAACATGCCCGAGGTTCCTGGGCTCAGCCGCCGCTCAGGCCCGGGCTACCTAGCGCAAACGGCGGATCGAGGCGCGTCCAACGTGGCTTGCTCGAGCCCGTCTCGCTGCGACCGGCGGCGGGCTTGTCGAGATCGACGCGCAAGGTGCGCACCTCGCCCGGCTCGAGCGAGAGCACGAAGCTTTGCGTTTCGAAGCCGGGCTTGCTGAAGCTGAAACGGCGCTCGCCGGCGTCGACCAAGACGGTGACCAAGAAGCCGGAGCTCGCCGCCACGCCACGCTCCGGCTCGAGCTCGACCAAGGCGCCCAGCACGTTGGTCTGCACCGTGAGCCTTGCCGTGTTGGCGGCGGCCACTTGCAGCTGTCGGGCCGCAAGCTGCCGGCGCGGCTCGGAAACGCGACCCGCCCCTTGAGCGAGAAACAGCTCGAAGGCGTGGGTCGCCCGGGCCGCGTGCCCGACTTCACGCTCCAGCCGCCCCACCTCCAGCAGCAAGGTCGGATCCGAGCTGAGCTCGTAGGCGCGTTGCCATTTGGCGAGCGCGGCCTCCGGGTGACGTGCTTCGGCCAGCGCCTGAGCGCTTTCGGCCAACGCCCATGCCTGGCTCAAGGTTTCGGGCGATGCCACGGGTTGCCCGACAGGTGCGGTCGGCGGGGGCGCGTGCCCCATCAAAAAGGCGAGGCCGCCCATCAGCCCCACCGTCAGGAGCCGTGCCGTGCGCCGGAGGCGAGCCGATAGCCTCACCCTGTGATCAACGGCCAGCAGCGCGAAATGTTTCACCCCAGCGTGCGGCGCACCGTGACCTACATCTGATACAGCATCAGATAGACCACGACGCCGCTCACCGAGACGAACAGCCAAATGGGAAGCGTAACACGCGCCAGCCGCCGGTGCTCGGGCACCCGCAGCTTGAGACCACGGAAAATCGTCGTCAGCGCCAGGGGCACCACCGACACCGCCAAGAGCACGTGCGGGATCAAGATGGCGAAGTAGACGGGGCGAAGCGCCGCAGGGCCCCTGAACGGCACCGAGCCGACTTGGACATGGTGGATCACGTAGCTGATCAAGAACACCGTCGAGACGCCGAAGGCGGCCAGCATGCAGGCGCGGTGCTGGGCGATCTTCTTTTGCTTGATAAAGACGAAGCCCGTCACCAGCAACAGGGCCGAGAGGGAGTTCAGAATCGCGTTCAGGGTCGGCAGCGCCAACGGCATGGCCGGCTCATCGCACGCGGGCCCAGGCGGCGCCAGCAGATCCGCTTGGAGCACCCGGGAGCTGACTGCTAGTTTTGGCCCCACGATGGCCGCCCCGCCCGAAATACAGCTGACTCAGTTGGCCGCACAGCAGCTTGCGGTCGTCAAGGACGTCGCGTTCGCTCAAAACATCGGGGCCAAAATTGGCGCCGCGCTGCCCGTCGTGTTCGCCAAGCTGAAAGAGCTGGGCGTCAAGGAGCTCGGGCAACCGGTGGTGGTGTACTTCTCGAACCAGGGCCAGTGGCACGTCGCGCCCGGCATCCCCATCGAGGTGGGGGTGGAGCTGGCCCAGGCGCTGTCCGCGGAAAGCCCGCCCGTCGTCCGCTCCTCCCTTCCCGCGTGCCGCGCCGCCACCGCCCTGCACCTCGGTCCCTACCAAGCTCTGCCCCAAACGCACATGGCCGTCCACGACTGGTGCCACGCCAACGGCCACACCATGACCGGCCGCAACTGGGAAATCTACGGCGAGCACCACGACGACCCCGCCCAGCTCCGCACCCAAGTCTGCTACGAGCTCGTTTAGTTTTCCGAAGCGGCCGAAGGCGTCGCCCAGCGCTCGGCCGCGCCAGTGCCCCCCCAGGGGGTTAGTCGTTTCGATCGAGAGCCGCCTGCAGCGGGGTACCGGCTTCGCCGGGGAGAGTGGAACGCCTGCGGCGGGAGCGTGCGAAGCCCGGGTTCCGCCTACGGCGGGGAGAGTGGATGCGCCTGCGGCGGGTGAGTGGAACCGGCTTAGCCGGGGAGAGTGGCTGCGCCCACGGCGGGTGAGTGGAACCGGCTTCGCCGGATCCCGCGCCATGGGCGCGCTCCTCTCACCCGGGCGAAAGCCCGAACCCGAGCCAAGCTCGCTCCCGGGCGAAAGCCCGCACCCGAGCGAAGCTCGCTCCCGGGCGTATCCCGAACCCGAGCGAAGCTCGCTCCCGGGCGTAGCCCGAACCCGAGCGAAGCTCGCTCTCGGGCGTAGCCCGAACCCGAGCGAAGCTCGCTCCCGCTTGCGCCGCAGGCGCAGCGTCCACCTTCACCTTTGCCAGCCAAAGTGGCCCGCCACCGCCACGCTAGCTTCTGCAATCAAGCTGCGGCTGGGCAGCCCCCGAGTCACGCCCAGAACGTCACTTCGCGTTCGACGACGTGCTCTCCGGCACTGCCGGACTCGGCTTGCTTCAGCAGGCGCCAGATTTGTGGACCCATGAAGTCGAGCTCGGTCGACTGAAAGCGCTCGCCGCCGAAGCGCCGCACGTTGTCCGACTGCGCTTTCAACATCACCGCGTCTTGGCCGAAAATTCTGAGCGCGATGGGCTCCAGGATGGCTCGCACCATCTGCTTCGGGAACGGGGTCTTGAAAGCCGCGACGCCGTACAGGCGCGTGTGAAAATCGGTCACGGGCGTGCAGAGCGCGGTGATCAAAAAGTGCGTATTTTGGCCGAGCTTGTATTCGACTTGCGCGACCGACGGCAGCACGAAGCGATCCCAATGCTCGATGGTGCCGCTTTGGGGCGACAAGATCTTGCCGGCGATGCCGCTCGGCCGTGGCTCGCCGGAGTACTCGGTCTCGACGCGGTCGGGCGAGCGCCGCACGACGGCGCGGATTTGGTTCTTCTTGCCGCCGCGAAACAAGCCGCGATGCAGAAACGCAGTGTGGGGCACGTCCAGCGCGTTTTCGAGCGTGGCGTGCAGGGTGCCTTCCGCCTCGACTACGCGCACGAGGCGCGCGTAGTCGTCGTCCAACTTGGGCGGGCTGAACGGCGGCGCGTCGGGTGTGAAGCCCGGCTCGGGGCACACCCAAACCAAGCCGTCTTGCTCCCGCACCGCACACGCTTCGGCTCGGCGCTCACGCGCGGCGTCTTCATTGTCGAGGCCGGGGATCTTCCGGCACACGCCGTCGCAGTCGAATTGCCAACCGTGGTACGCGCACTCCAGGCGGCCGTCGGCCAACACGCGGCCGAGTGACAGAGGCACGTTGCGATGGGGGCAGCGATCCAAGAGCGCGGTGGCGCGGCCCTGCGACCGAAACAGCACCAACGGCACCCCGGCGATCACGCGTGCGAGCGGCCCCGGACCAAGCTCCTCCGACAAACAAGCCACGTAATAGAAGCGGGTCAGCTTGGCGACCGAAACGTGCGGCTTGGTCGCGGGGGGAGAGAGGATCGGATCCATGGAATCGGGCTAGGTTACCGGCTTGCGGCCGTGAAGCGCGGCTCGCATAGTGTAGCTTGGTCTTAGCCGGTTCAAGGAGGCAGTCGTGGAGAAGAAAACCGTGAGCTTCATGCGGTCGCTCTGCATGGGTCAGATCGAAGAAGACGTCATTCTGCCCTTCCCCACTCTTTCCGACTCCGAGCGCGAGACGCTGCAGACGGTCGTCACGTCGGTGGGCCAACTGATGGGCTCTCACTCGAAAGACTTCCGCAGCTGGGACGAAAAAGCGGAGCTACCTCCGGAGTTCATCGAGGAGCTGAAAGCCTTCGGCCTGTTCGGTCTCGTCATTCCCGAGGCTGACGGCGGGCTGGGCTTCGGCGCCGGCGCCTACTCGCGCGCACTACAAGAAATCGCCAAGTACGACGCGTCGGTCGCGGTCACGGTTGGCGCGCATAGCTCCATCGGCATGCGCGGCTTGTTGCTGTTCGGCACGGAAGAGCAACGCGCTCGCTTCTATCCCAAGCTGTCGACGGGCGAGATGATCGCCGCCTTCTGTCTCACCGAGCCCGGTTCCGGCTCCGACGCCGCGTCCGTCAAGACCAACGCCGTCAAAGACGGTGACGACTGGATCCTGAACGGCAGCAAGATTTGGATCACCAACGGCGGCATCGCCGATTTTTTCACCGTCTTCGCCAAGACGGGCAGCGCGGACGAGCGCGGCAAGCTGTCGGCGTTCATCGTCACGCGCGACATGGAGGGCGTCAGCACCGGCCCTCATGAAATGAAGATGGGCATCCGCGCCAGCTCGACCACGACGGTGACGTTCGACAACGTGCGCGTGCCGGCCAAGAATTTGCTGGGCGAAGAGGGCAAGGGCTTCAAGGTGGCCATGAACATCTTGAACTCGGGCCGCACCGGTCTGGGCGGCGGCAGCGTGGGCGGCATGAAGCGCATCATTTCGCTCGCCACCCAGCAGGCCAAGGCCCGCGTGCAGTTCGGCAAGCCGATCAGTGAATTTGGCCTAATCAAGCAAAAGGTCGGGCAAATGGTGGTGGACTGTTACGCCACGGAGGCGGTGGTCAGCATGGTCGCCAGCCTGACCGATCGCGGCTTCGGCGAGTACCAGGTGGAAGCCGCCATCAGCAAGGTTTTCGCCAGCGAATGCTTGTGGCGCACCGTCGACGAAGGCCTGCAAATTGCGGCCGGCAACGGCTACATGTGCGAGTACCCGTACGAGCGGGCCATGCGCGACAGTCGCATCAACCGCATCTTCGAGGGCACCAACGACGTCTTGCGCTTGTTCATCGCGCTGACGGCCATGAACGACGTCGGTCAAGAGTTGCGCGAGTTGGCCGGCAGCTTGAAGGGCGTGTTCAACGATCCGATCAAGGGCTTCGGTGTCATCTCGGAGGCGGCGTTGCGGCGCGCCGCGTTGGCTACCGGCATCAAGCGTGAAGGCACCTCGTTCACCAAGCTGCACGTCGCGCTCACGCCCGTCGCCGCCATGTTCGAAGAGCAAACGCGCGACCTGGCGACCGCGACCGATCGCATCTTGCGCAAGCACGGCCGCGCCATCATCGACAAGCAGTTCGCGACGCGGCGCTTGGCCGACATCATGATCGATCTGTTCGTCTTGTCGTGCGTGATGTCACGCGTGGACGCCGCCATCCGCAACAAGGGCGAAGAAGGCGCCAAGGCCGAGCGCGACATCTTGACGACGTTCGCCGGCCAAGCCCGCCGTCGCATCAAGACCACGATGGCGGAGATCGACGACAACGAAGACGAGGCGATCAAGGCGCTGGCCGACAACGCCTTCGAGCTCGAAAAATTCGGCTGGGACACGCTCTAGCGCGCTCCCGCCTGCTGTCCCGCGCGTGACTCGCGCTCGCCACGTCGTGGTCGCGGGCGCGCCGTCCCGGGGGCCGGCCGGCGGAAAAACCACCGCGAAGGCGTTTCTGGGCGCGCGAGGGCTCGAAATACAGGCCTGAGCCGCAACTGGGGCTTGTCGCCGGCGAAGTTTCGGCATGTATCATCGAGCGGAGGACGTGAAGGCGCATTCCCCCCGCTCGGATGCCGGCAGGCCCAACAAAGCGAAGGCGGCGGTGCGAGCGTCGAACGGCGTCTCCAGGCAAGCGGCGGTCAGCACCGTGGTGCCCAAGAAGCCAACGGCGCCCGCCAAAGCCGCAGCGTCCGCGAAGCACGTCCCTGCGTCGACGGCAAAGGTGAAAGCCGCGGCAGCTGCGAAGCCCGCGGCATCCACGAAGCCCGCGACATCCGCGAAGCCCGCGGCATCCGCGAAGTCCGCCGCGACGACCAAGCCCGCTGCAACGACGAAGCCCGCCGCGGTCGCGAAGACTCCGGCTTCGCTCAAAGTGACCGCGCCTCTCAAAGCAGTGGCAGCGGTGAAGCCGGCAGTGCCCGTCAAAGCGCCAGCGCCTGCCAAAGCCGTCGCGGCTAGCAAGCCCGCGCTGCCGGTCAAAGTCGCAGCGCCTGCCACGCCGCCCAACAAGGGCAAGGCCGCTCAAGTCGTCGCGCCGCCGACGCCAGCGCCAAAAAAGCCGGCACGCAAGAGCATCAAGGAAGCCGCAGGCGTCAGCACTGACGCCGTCGCGCGCCGCACCGGCAAGACCTGGGACGACTGGTTCGAGGTGCTCGACAACGCTGGCGCCGCCACCCTCGATCAGCGCGGCATCATCGCCATCTTGGCGCAGAAGCACGGCATCGGTCCGTGGTGGCAGCAGATGATAGCCGTCGGCTACGAGAGCCTGCGCAGCGCCGCCGAGAAGCCGCCCGCGGTGGACGGCTTTCAGATCAGCAGCAGCTGCACCCTCGACGCCCCCCTGACGCGCGTCTTCCGACTCTGGAACGACTCGGGCGAGCGCGCGCGCTGGTTGGCCGATGATCGCTTCGTGGTGCGGGCCACGACCGCCGACAAAGTGATTCGCGCGCGTTGGGGCAAAGGCACCAGCCACGTCGCGGTTTCGTTCGCCGAGAAAGCCGGCCGCACCGAAGTCAGCGTCGAGCACCACCAGATTGAATCGCGTGGCGCCGCCGAGCAGATGAAGGCGTACTGGGCCAAAAAGCTCGGTCTGCTGGACCAAGTGCTCGTCCCGCGCCGCTGAGCCAGCCGCGCGGTTGCAGCCCTAGAACTTTACGTTCTCACGGTTGCCGTCGCGGCGCGGTGGCATGTGGAACCGGTTGCACATCTGACGCTCGTGAGCTATCTGTGATGGCCCGCTGAGGTATCGATGTCACACGCTCGCTTGGCTCCGCTGAAGCTCACGTTGTGCTGTGCCCTGCTAGCGCTGGCGTTGCCTAGCGCCTGCGCCACCGAGGTAAAACCGGACTTCGAGGACACGGGCGACACCGGCCAGCCCACCGACAGCGCAGGCACCTCTGCCGGCGGCACGCCGGCCACCAGCGCCGGCACCGGCACGGTGCTGCCGCACGCCGGCACCACTGCCACCGGCGGTACCGGAGTGTCCAATCCGTTCGGCGGCACGTCGTCGAGCGCGGGCACCGCCCACGGCGGCACGGCGAGCGCGGGCACCGCCAGCGGCGGCACGGCGAGCGGTGGCGTCCCTCACGGCGGCACCTCCGCCGGCGGTACCAGCACCGGCGGCAGCGCCGCGGGCGGCAAAGGTGGCGCTGGCGGCGCAGGTGGCACTGGCAGCGGCGGCACCGGCACCGGCGGCTGCGCTTGTCCGACGAAGAAGACGTGGGTGGACAACACCAGCATCAGCTTCGTCACCGGCGACTGCTTCGACGTCGCCAGCGCGGTGTACCTGTACACGGGCACCAAAGCGCAAACCTGGGCCAACAAAGACTGCAACCCGGCCATGCAGCTAGCCTGGTGCTCGGACATGGGCGCCGACTACAAATTCATGCTCTGTAAGTGAGCGCGCTGGCGGGGAGCGCGTCGGCCAGCTAATCCTGGGGCGTGCTGAACCGCCGTGCCGTCGCTTGCTACGCCGTCGCTTGCGTCAGCGCTTTGCTCGGCTGCAGCGGCTCGGAGCAAGCGTCGTCTCCGGAAGCGACGCCCCGCTGGTTGGTCGATGCCCCGCTCAGCGAGCTGCCCGCCAAGCTGTCGGACGTGGGCATTTACGCCGGCTCGCGCGTGAGCGCGCCGCTCGGACCAGCCGTCCGTTACGAGCCCGGTTACCCACTGTGGAGCGATGGCGGCCAGAAGTTTCGCAGCATCGCCCTGCCGGAGGGCAGCCACATCGACGCGAGCGATCCCCAAAACTACGTCTTCCCGCTTGGAACGCTGATCTTCAAGACGTTCGCGTTCGCAACTCCCCAAAGTCCTGACGTGAGCGTGCCAGTGGAAACGCGCCTGCTGCGGTTGACCGAGGACGGCTGGGAGCTCGGCGCTTACGGCTGGAATGACAGCGCCACCGACGCCGAGTTGCTCGATCTCAAGCGCGGTCAAACGCGTGAGGTCTTGTCCAATGACGGCGCGCTCGTGCAGCACGTCATCCCCAGCCGACTGGAATGTCGGCAATGCCACGAATCTTCGCAAAGCGAGGTGTTGGGCATCAATGAGTTGCAGCTCGCCAAATCTGGTTCTTTGAGCGACCTCACATCGCGGCTCACGCCCGCACCCGGCCCAGCGCCGCTCGCGTTGCCCGCGCACGGGCCGCTCACCACCGCCGCGCTCGGCTACTTCGTCGGCAATTGCGTGCACTGTCACAATAGCAGCAACGGCGCCGCTTCCAGCTTCGATCTGCGCCCCGACGTGGCGCTGGCCAACGTCGTCGACGAGCCGACGGCGTCCAGCGCCACCGCCGACGGCATCCGCGTCGTTCCCGGGGAGCCGGAGCAAAGCGTGCTTTACCTGGGCGTCAAAGGCGGCACGGAGCTGGAAGTGAAGGACATGCCGCCGCTCGGGGTCGCGCTGCGCGACGAAAACGCCGTGCAAATGCTGGGGGATTGGATCACCGCCTTAGGAAACGAACAAGACCCATGAGAGCCGTTCTGGGTGCGCTTTGGTTGGCGGGCACTTCGCTCGTCGCGGTTGGCTGCGGCGATCACGACGCACCACCCGACAAGACGACGCCCAGCGGCACGGGTGCCACCGGCGCGGGCGGCGACGCATCGACGGACCCGGCCCGCCTGCGGGTGGAGTTCGAGGAGCTGGCGCTCGACGGCGACCCGGCCTTCATCACCGACTTCGTTTTCTACCCGGGTAGCGACACCGATTTTCTCACCCTCGACAAGTCCGGCAAGCTGCGGCGGTACCGGTTGGGCGAGCAGAGCGCGGAGCTGGTGTCGAGCACCCAAGTGACGGGCGTCTACGACAAGCTCGACTGCGGCGCCATTTCGCTCGCCTTCGAGCCTGACTTCAGCGAAGGCAACTACGTCTACGTCGGTACCTGCGTCAGCCAAACTCACAGCGAAGTCTTGCGGCTCGATCTGGACGAAGAGCAGGACGTGGTCGCGGGCAGTGAGGTCAGCGTTTTGCGCGTCGGCTTCTCGGGCGCCACCAAACCCTGGCACAACATCGGCTCGATCGGCTTCGAGCCAGGCGGCGTGCTATGGGCCCTATTCGGCGAAAAGGTGCAGGGCGCGCCGGCCCAAGATCTGAGTCAAAACCTAGGCAAATTGCTGCGCGTCGTACCCAGTCGCGAACCAGGGCTGGGCGGCAACGAGCCTGCGCCCGACGGCCCTTTGGTCGACGACCCAGACGCCGCCCAAGCGGTGTATGCGCTCGGCTTGCGCTCTCCGTTTCGCGGCACGCGCGACTCGCGCGGCTTCTATTGGATCGGCGACGTCGGGAGCGACGCTTTCGAGGAAATCAACGTAGCGCGCGGCCCGCTCACCAACTTCGGTTGGCCCGAGCACGAGGGCCCTTGCTCCGAATGCGGCGACGCCACCTCGCCCACATTTTTTTGGGCGCGTGGCGCCGCACCGGACTACATCGCCGACGACCCCGCGGTCGAGACCACGGTGGCGCGCGTCGCCTGGGCCGGCCCCGAAGTGCTGGCTCACGACCCCGATCGCTACGGTGGGCGCCTGGCCGGCAGCGTGTTGTTCGGCGACTACTGCGCCGGCTTCCTACGCCATGGTCGGGTCGACGACGACGGGGTGCCCACGCTCGACGCGCCGCTTGGCCACCTGAACAACGCCGGCGCCTTTCGCCAGCATTCGGACGGCTACGTCTACGCCATCACGTTCGGCCGCTGCCAAACCGACGTCAAGAACCAAGCCGATGAGGGTCAAAGCCGTCTCTATCGCATGGTCCCCAAAGACTGACTCACCCCGTACCCGTAAACGTGCCCGTGCCCGACGGTCCGTAAGCAAACGAACGTATCCGTTCTCTGATTGGGGGTAGGCCTTGCCTGCGCGCCCAGCTGGGCGCGGCGCGCGCGGGCCTGGCCCGCGCCAGGAACCTGGGCCTATCGGTCCCACGGGGCGGCACGCGCCGCCCCGCCCCGCTGAAGTGAATTCAGCGGGGCCCCACCCCACGCGGCTCGTCGCCGTGCTCCTCGCGGGCACGCTAACGGCCGGGTTGAGCAAGATGCCTTGCAATGGAGGATCAGGGAAGGTCCTGCCGAGAGCGTGCGGCAGGCGAAATTTGCGTTCAAGCTACCCTTTTTCCGCGCATTGTCCTTTGAGTTCGAGCGGCCGCACGTTACCGTCCCGCGCGCGTTGCGTGTGGAACTGGTTCCGGTCCGTATCCAGCCGAGGTACAGGGCCTGTGACGGACGACGAGCAAGCCCCATGATGAGGATCCGAGAACTATCTAGGAAGATGTTGGTCACGGCGGCGCTGACCTCGGTGCTGGCGAGCAGCCTGGGCGCGTGCAAGCGACCGACGACCGACGACGGCGGCGGCTTGCCGCGCGCGGAGACGCTGTACGTCGCCGGCCGCCAATGGGGCGAGCCGACGACCTTCAACCCCATTCAAAGCAGCGTGCAGTGGCCGGTCAACACCATCAACCTGATGTACGAGACCTTGCTGCTTTACAACCCGCTCACGGGCAAGATGCAGCCGCTACTGGCCGAGTCGTTTGCGCAGCACGACGACAGCGTCGAAGTGACGTTGAACCCCAACGCGCGCTGGAGCGACGGCAAGCCGGTCACCGGCTGGGACGTCAAGTACTCGTTCGACTTGGGTGACAAGAACCGCGGCCTGCCGATGGGGCCGGTCTGGCAATACATCAGCGCCGTGCGCCTGCTGGACGCTGCCGGCAAAGAAGTCGCCGACACTCCGACCGATACGCCCGACTATCCGCGCCGCTTGCAGTTCATGCTCGCCAAGGACGCGATCAACCCGCTGGTCGTGCTCGACTCGCTGCAGGACGTGCGCATCATTCCGCGCCACGTGTTCGAGCCGATGATTCAAAAGGTCGGCCTGGAAGCGGCGACCAACGAAAAGTTCGACAAAGACCCGGTCATCAGCGGGCCGTACCAGCTCAAGCAGTACTCGAGCGAGAAGATCGTGACCGAGCGCCGCCCCGACTACTGGGGAAACAAGGTGTTTCACGACGGCAAGCAGCCGGTGCCGCGCTACGTCGTGCACCCCATCTACAAGGGCAACGATCACTTCAGCATCGCGCTGCGTCAGGGCACGCTCGACATGTCGTCCACGTTCGTGCCGCGCATCTGGCGCAAAGCCGAGAAAGGCGTGCACGCTTGGCTGGACAAGGCGCCCTACTTCACCCCGACCGCGATGCCGATGCTGCTGATCAACGTCAAGCACGGCGCGCTCTCGGACTCGGCGTACCGCCGGGCGATGGCGTTTTCGATCAACTACACCGACATCCGCGAGCTGGCCGGCTCGAACTATAGCGAGCCGCTGCAGCCGGGGTTGATCATGCCGTTCGGCCTCGAGGCGCCGTTCTTCTCGGCCGAGGACGCCAAGCAGTACGGCGTTACCCACGATCTGTCGCGCGCGAAGCAAACCTTGGCCGAGGCCGGCTACAAGTCGACCTTCAACGAAAAGGGCGATCTGGTCGAAACCCGCGACAAGAACGGCCAGCGCGTGCCGACCGTGTTCATCAAGTCACCCACCGGCTGGAGCGACTGGGAAGCGATCGTCAAGATTGCCGTGCGCGGCATGCGCGAAGCCGGCATCGACGCGCGCGAGAAGTTCGTCGACGGCGGCGTTTTCTGGAACGAGCTGTTCAAGGGCGATTTCGACATGATCATGAACACGCCCGCTTCGCCGCCGAGCCCGTCCAAGCCTTGGTCGCGCTTCGAAGCCATCATGACCACGCGTGACTTCGCGCCCGAAGGCGAGAAGGTCTACAAGAACATGGGGCGCTTCAACGATCCGAAGGCCCCCGGTTACATCGCTCGCATCGACCAGCTGCTGGCCAAAATCCCCACCATCAGCGACTCGGCCGAGCGCGCCGCGGCCTATCGCGAGCTGAACGTCATCTTCATGCAACAGCAACCCACCATCCCGCTGATGTATCGCCCCGACCAGTTCTACGAGTTCTCGACCCGGCATTGGACGGGTTTTGCCACCGGCCAAAACCCCTACCTGCCGCCGCAAATTCCCGGCGAGCGGCTGGGTACCGGCATGCTCTGGTCGCTCAAACCCGTGCCCCAAGACTGATTGGAAGAGACACCGATGTTGAAAAATCATCCTGTCCTCAAGCACATTTTGGGTCGCGCCGGCTGGTACCTGCTGACGTTCCTGGTCGCCGTGACCATCAACTTCTTCTTGCCGCGCTTGGGCAAGGCCAACCCGGTCGACTCGATCATGGCCAAGGTCAGCGCCGGCATGGACACCAAGAGCGCCAACGCCGTCGAGGAGAAGTACCTCAAGGAGTTCGGCCTGGTGGAGGTCGACGCGGAGGGAAAGATCAAGCGCGGCCGCGACGGCAAGCCGATCAAAGCGTCGCTTGGCCCGCAGTTCGCCAACTACCTGGGCATGAGCTTGCGAGGCGACCTGGGTGGCTCGATCGCGCAGCACCCCAAGCGCGTGGGCGAGTTGATCAAAGCCGCCCTCCCCTGGACCTTGGCCCTGCAACTACCGACCATCATCTTCGGTTGGCTGATCGGCAATATTCTGGGTGCGTTGGCCGCCTACAAGCGCGGCGTCTTCGACAAGGTGTTCTACCCCGGCGCGTTGCTGATGAGCGCCATCCCGGCGTTTTGCTTCGGCATGCTGCTGGTCTACGCGCTCGCCATCAAAAAAGAGTGGTTTCCGGCGGTGGGCGGCTACGACAACGGCCTCACCCCCGAGCTGACCTTCAGCTTTCTGTCGAGCGCGGCCTACTATTACGTACTGCCGTTCTTGTCGGTGTTCTTGCTGGTGGTCGGCGGCCAAGCCATCGGCATGCGCTCGATGTGCATCTACGAGCTTGGCACCGACTACGTGAAGTACGCCAAGCTGCTCGGCGTCAAAGAGAACAAGATCCTGTTTTACATGTTCCGAAACGCCATGCTGCCGCAGTTGACCGGGCTTGCGGTTTCACTCGGCACCATGGTCGGCGGCGCGTTGATTGCCGAGATCATCTTCAGCTACCCCGGCCTGGGTATGACCATCTTGGGCGCGATTCAGAGCAGTGACTACCCGGTCATCACCGGCTGCTGCCTGCTGATCACCACCACGGTGCTCATCGCCAACTTCAGCGCCGACGTGCTGATCGGCCTGCTCGACCCACGCATCCGCGCCACGCAAGGTGGGGGTAAGTAGCCATGAAGCTATTGAAGAACCTGCTCAAGTCGCCCTCGTTCGTTTTCGGCGCGTCGCTGTTCCTGCTGACCTTGCTGTTGGCGTTGCTCGGTCCCGTCTTCTTCCACCTGGACACGAAGACGCGCGTCGGCTTGGCCTACATGGAGCCGTCGTCGCAGGCCTGGCTGGGCACCGATCACCTCGGCCTCGACATGTTTTCGCTGCTGATTGCCGGCCTGCGCAGCTCGCTGTACGTGGGCTTCGTGGCCGGCACCATCGCCACCGTGGTGGGCACCATCGTGGGCGTCTACGGTGGTTACAAGGGTGGCTTGATCGACGACGTGCTCACGGTGGTGACCAACCTGTTCTTGGTCATTCCCAGCTTGATCGTGCTCATCTTAATCAGCTCCAGCCTGGACGAGGGCCGCAGCCTGACGTTGATCGCTCTGCTCATCGGGGCCACGACCTGGACCTGGAGCGCGCGTGCGGTGCGGGCTCAGTCGTCCAGCATCCGCTCGCGCGACCACGTCGCCTTGGCGCGCATCAATGGCTACGGCACGCCCGGCATCGTGGGCCTGCACATCTTGCCCTACCTGCTCAGCTACATCTTCATGGTGTTCATCATCCAAACCGCCACCGGCATCCTGGCCGAGGCCAGCATCAGCTTGCTCGGTCTGGGGCCATACGACTCCATCTCGCTCGGTAAGATCCTGAACGAGGCCAAGAACAACGAGGCGCTGACCGACGGCGCTTGGTGGGCATTCATGCCCGCCATGGTGCTGATCACGGTAGTGGTGCTGGCCCTGTACGTCCTGAACACCTCGCTCGAAGGTGTCTTCAACCCGAGGCTCCGCAAGTGACGACCACGGCTGCTCCCATCTTCGAAGTCGACCAGCTTCGCGCCCACTACCTGACGCGCTTCGGCGCCAAAATTCAGGCCGTCGACGGCGTGTCGTTCAGCCTGAAAGAAGGCGAAATTCTGGGTATTGCCGGCGAATCCGGCTGCGGCAAGACCACCTTGGTCAGCGCCTGCATGGGCCTGTACATCCCGCCCCTGCACTTGTCGTCGGGCGACGTGAAGGTCGACGGCAAGAGCATCATCGGCATGGACGTCGAGAAGAACCGCAAGGACGTTCTCGGTCGCCAAGTGTCGATGATCCCGCAGGGCGCGCTCAACTCGTTGAACCCGACGCGCAAGGTCAAAGACTTGGCGACGGACATGATTCTCAGCCACGACGACAAGGCCGACAAGGCCGAGATCCAAGGTCGCCTGCGCGAGCGCTTCGAGAAGATTGGCCTGGACGCCAACATGGTGCTGAACTCGTACCCGATTCAGCTGCCCGCTGGCATGAAGCAGCGCGTGGTGATCGGCATCTCCACGCTGCTGAACCCGCGCGTGGTGATCGCCGACGAGCCCACCTCCGCGCTCGACGTCACCACGCAAAAATCGGTAATTCGCCTGCTGTTCGATCTGATGGATCAGCAGATCATCGGCAGCATGCTGTTCATCACCCACGAGCTGCCCCTGCTGCGCCACGTGTCCAGCCGCATCGCCGTCATGTACGCGGGCGAGTTCGTGGAGCTGGGCACCACCGAGCAGGTCATCTTCGATTCGCGCATGCCGTACACGAAGGCGCTCATGGGCTCCATGCTCAGCGCCGAGCCCGGGCAGAAGAGCAAGAAGCCCATCGCCATCGAAGGCGCGCCGCCCAATTTGGCCCACAAAATCACCGGTTGCCGCTTCGCCGAGCGCTGCCCGGAAGTGCGGCCCGACTGCAAGCAGAACGAGCAGATCATCCGTATCGTCAAAGACCGTGAAGTGAGGTGTCAGTATGCCGAGTGACGGAATCAAGTTCGAGGCTCGTGGCCTGTCGCGCGCTTACGGCCACGGCAAGAAGCTGAAGGTCGCCGTCAACGACGTCTCCTTCAAGATCCACGACAAAGAGATCGTCTCGGTCGTGGGCGAGTCCGGCTGCGGCAAGACGGTGCTGGCCAAGATGCTGCTGCGCCTCGAGCAGCCGACCAGCGGCACCCTGCTGTACGACGGCAAGCCGATCGACGCCGAGCCCGACCAGCGCAAGCACTGGCGCAGCGTGCAGGCGGTGTTTCAGGACCCGTTCTCGGCCTTCAATCAGTTCTTCACCATTCGCGCGCAGCTGAAAAGCTCATTCAACCTGTTCGAGCAAAAGCCCAGCGATGAAGAGATGGAAAAGCGCGTCGACGAAGCGCTTTTGAACGTGAACATCAAGCCGCGCGAGGTTGACGGCAAGTACCCGTTCGAGCTCTCGGGCGGTCAGATGCAGCGCATGCTCTTGGCGCGCATCTTCATCCTGAAGCCCAAGGTGCTAGTCGCCGACGAGCCGACCAGCATGGTCGACGCTTGCAGCCGCGCCAGCATCCTCGACTATTTGATGAAGCTGAAGCAGGCGCTGGACATGACCATCGTGTTCATCACCCACGACATCGGTCTGGCGTACTACGTGTCCGACCGCATTTTCATCATGCACGAGGGCAGAATCGTCGAACAAGGCTCGCCCGACGACGTGACGCAGCGCCCGCAAAACGCCGCCACCAAACAGCTCCTCGAAGACATCCCCGACGTCCACAAAAACTGGATCGACCGCAAGCCCGCCGCGTAGACGGACATCATCGGACCCAGATTTTTTACAGGAATTTGCGGTCTCAAACATCAGGTGACGAACGGAGCCGAATCGGCGCCGCTCGTCATCGTGAAGCGCGCCCCCCCCCAAACCTCCCGATCTCCCTGTAAAAAAAATCTGGGGACTTCCACCTCCGTCCCAACGCACCCAACGACTCAGAAAGCGACGCCGTAAGTCCAGGCCACGCTGGGTACCAGGCGTGGTGCGACGAAGCGGTCGCGGAACAGTAGCTCGAGCGAGAGCGCGGGCGCGGTGGCTTGCTTAGGAGGCTCGTCGGCGAAGCGGCGAACGTCGAGCGGCGTGCGCAGGAACTGCAGTGACAGCCGCGGGCCGTGCCGCCAGCTGGACTCGATGGGCGATGATTCGTCGGTCGCCAGCCGCAGCACGCCGTAGCCGAGCCCGATACCGAGCGTGACGGCCTGATTGAGGCGCAAGTCGTGGGTCGCGTCGAGCACACCACCGTATAGCCATGGGCGGGATTTTTTCGGGCAGCTCGCTTCTTCCGGCGCGCTGGTGGCGCGACAGCCGGCGATACCGATTTCGTAGCCCAGGTGCAGGCGGGTTCGCCCCAGCCAGCGGTCGCCACCCAGCGCCAAAGTCACC
>JBEQSW010000484.1:0-13911 GCA_040348565.1 Myxococcales bacterium
CCCGGCGAGCCGTTCGAGCGCCGACGTGACGTGCTTGCTATTCAGCCTCGACGACAAGCCCGGTTCGCTGTTCGACATTTTGCGACACTTCGCCGAGCGCGGTATCAACCTGCGCCGCTTGCATTCTCGCCCCGCCGGCCGCGAGCCCTGGGACTACGTCTTCTACGTCGAAATCGGCGGACACGCGACCGAGCGCGGTGTCATCACCGCCCTCGAAGCCGTCAAAAAGAGCACTAGGTATCTGCGCGTGCTGGGTTCGTTCCCGCAGGAAGCGTAGTAGTTGTTTTGTTTTCACCTCGGCGGCCCAAGCGTCTCGCGTACTTGGCTACTTGAACCACGGGTCTTGCGCCCGGCCTCGCCGGGTTTTCGACCGACCTCTCCGTCGCGATCGTGATCTTTCCTCCCAAGGTCGGCTGACCTCATGGCAGCTCCCGCGGCAAGCCGCGCTCGCCAACGGCCTCATGCGGGAACGGCACTGAGCGGCTGGTCTTGGTGCGGGCCGCGGGTCCGGTGAGTTCCGAACCCGTCTACGATCTTCCCGCCTTCCCGCCTTCCATTGATTCCTCTCCAACCGAGCGCGGCCGTTCAGCATGTTGTAGGCTGCGGCCCGCATGGCACTGGTGATTCCGACCATTGAGCAGCTGGCGCCTTACGAGGGTGGCAAGCCGATCGAAGAGCTGGCGCGCGAGCTTGGCATCACCGATGCGGTGAAGCTGGCTTCGAACGAGAACCCGCTCGGGCCGAGCCCGCGCGCGCTGGAGGCAGCGCGGCAGGTGTTGAGCCACGCGAACCGTTATCCGGATGGCGCGTCCTACGAGCTTCGCGCCAAGTTGGCCAAAAAACACGGCGTGGGCATGGACGAAATCCTGCTCGGCGCGGGCTCGAACGAGCTGTTGGATCTTTCGGTGCGAACCTTTTGCACGCCGGCCGAGCACATCGTGTTCGCCGAGCCGGCGTTCGTGGTTTATCGCATCGCGGCCATGTCGGGCGGAGTGCCGTTTACGGCCGTGCCGCTCACTGCTGGGCTGGTGCACGATTTGCCGGCAATGGCCGCCGCGGTGACGCCGGCGACGCGCATCTTGTTCGTCGCGAACCCCAACAATCCCACCGGCACTCACGTCGGGCGTGCCGCGGTCGAGAAGCTGCTGCGCGAAGTGCCGCCCCACGTGATCATCGTGATGGATGAGGCGTACTTCGAATACGCAGACGCCGCCGATTACCCGGACTCGCTCGAGTTGCGCGGGTTGCGGGAACGGCTGCTCGTTCTGCGCACTTTCTCGAAGATCTACGGGCTCGCGGCGTTTCGCGTCGGCTACGCGGTGGGGCCGCGCCAGCTCATCGACTACATGAACCGCGTGCGCGCGCCCTTCAACGTCAGCACCCTCGGCCAAGCGGCGGCGGCCGCGGCCCTCGACGATCAAGATCACGTGAGCTCGGCGCGCGCCCTCAACCAGCAAGAGCGCGCCCGCGTGAGCGAAGCTTTGACCGCGCGCGGCCTGTCGGTTGCGCCTTCCCAGGCCAATTTCGTGCTGGTCGACGTGAAGCGCCCCGCGCGCGCGGTTTACGACGCTTTGCTCAAGAAAGGCGTGATCGTGCGACCCTTTGCCAGCTTGCCGACGTCGTTGCGCGTGACGGTCGGTACGGAGCGAGAGAACAATCGTTTTCTGGCCGCGCTGGCCGAGGTGCTGACGTGATGCGCGGTTCGGCGCTGCTGGCGCTCGGCGCGTTGGCGCTGGCGCTCGGCGGCTGCGCCAAGACAGAAGACGTGATTGTCCACACCGGTCAGGGCAAAGAAAAAACCGCACAGCAGATCGACGCCGATCCGTTGGCGCTCTTGCCAGGCGGCGCCATCACGGTCGGCGTCTTGGACGCGACGGCGCTGTTCGCTTCGCGGTTCGGCGACAAGTTGTTGGAAGTCGCCAAGCGGCGCGCACCCTTGCCGGAAGCGGCAGGTTTCGAGCCAAAGCGTGACATCAGCAAAGTGTACTTCGGCGTGTACTCGATGCAGGGCGCAGACGTGGCAGGCGTCGCGGTCGGCAACTTCGACCCAAAGAAGATCGAGGCCGCCGCCGACGGAATCCAAAAGACTCCGCTGGGCGTGCCGGTGACCAAGTCGACGTACGCGGGCCGCGCGCTGTACACCGCCGACAGCATCGGCTTTACGATCTTGACCACGCGCACGGCCTTGTTCGGCAATCAGACCGGTATCCGCCGGGCGCTCGATCGCATCAAAGAGGGCACGGCCAATCGCGAGCTGCCGACTTGGGCCACGAAGGTGCTGAGCCCTGGCGCTGCACCTTTCGCGTTTGGCTCGAATTTGAAGGACAACCCGGTGCCGAATGCGCTGCGCAGCAAGTTGCCGTTCTTGGACGGGGTCGAGACGGTGGCGGTGGTAGGCAATTTCGCGCCGCCCGGCGTCAACTTGGCCGGCACGCTCGTCTATCCGGATGAAACGGCAGCGAAAACTGGCGCCGGTAAGGTCGCCGAAACTCGCGCCATGCTCGACACTTATACGCCTTTTTTGGCCCTGATCGGCATTCCGCAGCCGGTGCGCAAATTGGAAGCCGACGCCGTTGGCAAGGAAGGCCATTTCGTGGCCGGGCTGGACGCAGCGGCGATTTCGACGCTCTTGTCTCGGCTCGACGACTTGCTGGGCGCGCTGCCCAAAGCGTCGCCCCCGCCCGTGTCACAATGAATAACGCTCGAGCATGCCGTCTCGTCTGATCGTCACTCCCGCGCGCAAGCCGCTCAGCGGCAGCGTACCCGTCCCGAGTGATCGCAGCATCACGCATCGGGCGCTGCTGCTGGCGGCGCTGTCGAACGGTCCGTGCGAGCTGCGAGGCTTCGCTTACGGCAGCGACAACTTGGGCATGCTGCGTGCGTTGGCGGCGCTGGGCGTTCGCTACGAGGACGACCAAAAGGGCACCTTGCGCATCCGCGGTGGCGGCCTGCGCGGGCTCACGGCCCCCCAAGCGCCGCTCGACTGCGGTCACTCGCCGACCATCGCGCGGCTGTTGACCGGGGTGCTGGCGGGGCAGCCGTTCCAGAGCGAGCTCATCGGCAGCGCCACCAACTCGCGCCGGCGCATGCGCGCCGTGACCGAGCCGTTGGTGCGCCGCGGTGCCCAAATCACCGGCGCCGTGCACCCCGATGACCCGAGCGAGCTGTGCTTGCCGTTGCGCATTGGCCCGCTCACCACCGAACGGCTGGCTCCCATCGACTACGTGATGAGCCGCTCGAACGACCACGCCAAGGGCGCGTTGTTGTTTTCGGGGCTGTTCGCTTCCGGCCCCACCATGATCCACGAGCCGGTGCTGTCGCGCGACCACACCGAGCGCATGTTCGACGCCTTGGGGCTGCCGGTGCAGGCGGCGGGCTCGATGGTCAGCTTGCACCCGCCCGCCGATCCGCTGGCCATCCGCGGCTTCGACGCCGACATTCCCGGCGACATTTCTGCGGCCGCGTTCGTGCTGGCGGCGGCTCAGCTGGTGCCCGACAGCAGCGTCAGCACCCGGCGCACCGGCTTGAACCCCACGCGCGCCGGCGTGCTGGACATGATTCGCCTGTTCGGGGGGCGCACCGGCATCACTCCCAAGGGTGATTCTCTGGGTGAGCCGTTCGGCGAGGTCAGCTCGCGCGGCGCGCCGCTACGCGGCATCAAGATCTCCGGCGAGCTGGCGCTGCGCGGCATGGACGAGGTGCCGGTCGCCTGCGTGCTGGGCGCCAAAGCCCGAGGCGTGACCGAAATTTCGGACGTGGCCGAGCTGCGCGAAGAGGGGCCCGACCGCTTGGCGGCGCTGGCCGGCCTGTTGCGCGCCTTCGGCGTTTCGGTCAGCGAAAAGCCGGACGGCCTCGTGATCGAGGGCGAGCCGGACCGCCCGCTTTCGGCGGCACGGGTCAAAAGTGGCGGTGATCACCGCGTGGCCATGGCGGCCGTGCTGCTGGCGCTGGCCGCCGACGGCCCGAGCGTGATTGAAGACGCCGATCCCATTGCCGTCAGCTTTCCCCGCTTCGTGGGCACACTGCGCGCGCTGGGAGCCGAAATCGAGGTAGAAACGTGAGCGTGCCGCGCAGAAAGAGACCGGTCGTTGCCATCGATGGACCGGCCGGCGCCGGCAAGAGCACGGTGACGCGCAAGGTGGCCGAGCGCCTCGGTTACATCATCGTCGACACGGGCGCCCTCTACCGCGTGGTGGCGCTAGCGGCGGAGCGAGCCGAAGTGAGCTTCGATGACTCCGCGCGCGCCTCCGCGCTGGCCGAAGCGCTCGTGGCCGAAAACGCCGTGCAGCTGCGCCGCACCGAAAGCGGAACCGTGCAGGTGCTGCTGCGCGGCCAGGACGTATCACTGGCGATTCGCGCGCAAAACATCGGGCAAGGGGCCAGCAAGGTGTCGGCTCATCCGGGCGTGCGCCAAGCGTTGCTCGAATTGCAGCGCGGGCAGGGCCGCGAGGGCGGGGTGGTGCTGGAAGGTCGCGACATCGGTACCGTGGTGTTTCCCGATGCAGAAGCGAAGTTCTATCTCACCGCCAGCGCCGACGTGCGCGCCCAGCGCCGACGGGACGAGCTGGCTGCGCGCGGTACGCCGCCCACCCTGGCCGAGGTGTTGAGCGAAGTGAACGAGCGCGATCGCCGCGACAGCACCAGGCCGGTCGCGCCGCTGAAAAAGGCCGACGACGCTTTACTGGTGGACAGCTCTCTGTTGTCCATCGAGCAGGTGGTGGAGCTGATCGTGGCCACCGTGAAAACGGTGGAGCGAAAGCTCGCTGGCGCAGGGGTCCCAGCCCAATAGGGCACCTAAATCTCCCAACGAGACACGTAAATCTTGGAAGACTCTAGCAGCCGCCCGAGCACCTTGCGGCGTCGAGCGCTGCTGTTGGGCATGGGGGCCGTCGCATGCGGTCCGAAGCCGCTGCCGCCGCTGCCACCCGCCCCCGCGCTTTCCTCAGCGGCGGAGCTGATTCCGGCCGATTTGGACGTGGTGGTGCGGTTGGACCTGGCGCGGGTGAAGGCGGCGCTGGGTGCAACCGTGCTCACGGCGCTGGCGCACGACGTGTTGGCGCGCGACAGCGCGGGGCCAGATCCGGACGAGCTCGTCGTCGGCTCGTTGCTCGCCGCCGAGCAAGTGTACTTGGCGTACCGGCCGAGCTCGCTGTGGACGCCGCTCGACCGCGTGTTGGCGCTGCAGGGGCGCTTCGAGCCGTTGCTGCGAGCGCCGAACGGCTTCGGGGGTGCGACGGATTTGGGGCGCGATTTGCGCTACTGGGACGCCAAAGTCCCGCCCGCGACGCGCGGCGGGGTTGCGCGCATTTACGCGCTGGGCGACCGCGTGCGGGCGTTCGTTTCCGAAGCAGAGCTAGATGCGGTGGAGCGCACGCTGGACGGCGCGGCGTCCCCCCGGCGTTTGCAGCCGCCCGAGGAAGGCACGATTTCGCTGGCGGCGCGGCCGCGACTGCTCGGGCGGTTGGCGGGCAGCGGCAGCTTGCGGGAGCTGCTCGAGGACGCCAAATCGCTCACGGCCGTGGCCGACCTCGAGTCCGACGGGGTGCGCCTGAAGTTGGAGCTGTTGCTGGCTTCAGCCGACGAAGCCGAGCAGTTGGCTCGCGCCGGCAAGCTGGTGCTTTCGCGCGCTCTGGGAGACACGAAGCTGGAAGTGACGTTGCGAGCCGAGAGCGAGCGGGTGCTGTTGGCGGCCCAGCTCAGTCGCGCCCAGCTTGCGCCTTTGCTGGCGTGCGTCTGGGGAGCTGGCTCGGCAGGTAGCGCAGCCGGGTGCTCGTGGTAGCGTCCGCCGCGATGAACGACGTGGTCGAGCGGCCCAGCGTGAGGATTTCGTTCCGGCTGCTGATGGGCATCGCGCTCGGCCTGGCCGTGATCGCATTCGTGGCGGGGCGGCAGATTTACCAGCGCTTCGGCGGGTATCGGCCCCTGGCGCTGGTGCACGTGCCGCCCACGGTGCGCTATCGGGCCCGCGTCGATTTGACCGACCAACAGCGCGTAGCTGCGATCGAGCCGCTATTGAATGCGCTCGACCCGCGTCACCAACGTCTGCCGGCGCTGGAGCAGAAGCTGGGCGTCTCGCTGAAGAGCGCCGCGCGTGAGGTGGCGTTCGGGGTCGGGCCAGATCCGTTCGATTTCGTGCTGGTGCTGGGCCTGCAGCTGCAGGCCGGGACTGGCCTCCCCGCAGCAAAAAGCTTGTGCGAGGTGCTGGCCGGCGACGGAATCCGCTCGGAGCCGACCGAGACGGGGTGTCGTCTTTCGGATGGGGCTGTGGTCGGAGGGACTCCGGACGGAGCGCTGGTATTCGCCAGTCGGGCCGAGCTGATCAAGGGCCTGCTACAGATGCCTGATCTCGGAGATCGTTTGGGTTTTTCGGGGCCTTCGGTGCGCGGGGCGGCGCCCGAGGTGGGCGAGCTGGGGCGAGAGACATCCACGCTCGTCCAGCGCTTGTCCGCCAAGTACCCCTGATCTTCGTGTCATAGGAGGTGGGGTTGGGGCCCCACCGACCCACGAGACCGAGTCATAGGCGGTAAGGTTGGGGCCCCACCGACCCACGAGACCGAGTCATAGTGGCGGCAACGCGCTGAAACGCCTCGGCAATCGCGTTTGACGGGCGGGGCTCCGTGCGCTACCAGAGCGCGTCCGTCGCGAGGCGTGTGTCCGCCTTCTGGCTCGGCCAGTGGCGCTACCCACAGTCTGCGGGACGCAAGGAGGCACTGTTACCACTAATGACTGATACTCAAACCACCAACCAGAACAAGGGCGCGGACCTAGCCGGTTTCGCCGCCATGTTCGAAGCCACGCAAGCTGCAACCCCGAACGGCCAAATGGGCGGCGAAGGGGAAATTGTCAGCGGCTTGGTCGTGCAAGTGAACCGCGACAGCGTTGTCGTCGACATCGGCGGCAAGAGCGAAGGCGTGATCTCGAAGAGCGAGTTCGTCGACGCCGTCGGCGCCTTCAACGTGAAGGCCGGCGATCGAGTCGATGTCTTCATCGAGAGCCGTGAGAGTGACGATGGCCTGATCTCCTTGTCCAAGGAGAAGGCCGACAAGATGAAGGTGTGGGACGAGATCTCCAGCGCCTGTGAGCGCGACGAGATCATCGAAGGCACCATCAGCCAGCGCGTGAAGGGCGGTCTTTCCGTCACCATCCGCGGCGGCGTCAAAGCGTTTTTGCCGGGCTCTCAGGTGGATTTGCGGCCCATCCGCAACCTGGAGAAGCTGATCGGCCAGACCTACCAATTCAAGGTCATCAAGTTCAACAAGAAGCGCGGCAACATCGTGTTGTCCCGTCGCGTCTTGCTCGAGCGCGAGCGCGACGAGCTGAAGACCAAGACCCTGCAGACCCTCGAAGAGGGCATGGTCGTGACGGGAACCATCAAGAACCTGACCGAGTACGGCGCATTCGTCGACCTCGGCGGTATCGATGGCTTGCTGCACATCACCGACATGTCTTGGGGTCGCGTCAATCACCCCGGTGAAGTGTTCAAGGTCGGCGACGAGGTCACCGTCAAGGTGCTCAAGTACAACGCCGAGACCGAGCGCGTCAGCCTGGGCCTGAAGCAGACCCAAGAAGATCCGTGGAACCACGTCGAGGAAGCTTACCCGCTCGGCAAGCGCGTCCGCGGCAAGGTGATGAGCCTGACCGACTACGGCGCCTTCGTGGAGCTGGAAGCCGGCGTGGAAGGCCTGATCCACGTGAGCGAGATGAGCTGGACCAAGAAGGTCAAGCACCCGTCGAAGCTCATGGAGATCGGCAGCGAGATCGAGTGCCAGGTGCTCGAGGTCGACGCGCGCGCCAAGCGCATCAGCCTCGGCCTGAAGCAGCTCGAGCCGGATCCCTGGAGCCTGTTCACCGACAAGTACAAGCCGGGCGACAAGATCGGCGGCAAGGTCCGCTCGCTCACCGATTACGGCGTGTTCGTCGGTATCGAAGACGGCGTGGACGGCATGGTCCACAAGACCGACCTTTCGTGGACGGTCAAGGTCAACAACCCGGCCGACTTCTACAACAAGGGCGACGACGTCGAAGCCATCATCCTCTCGATCAACCACGACGAGAAGAAGGTCAGCTTGGGCGTGAAGCAGCTGTGGGACGATCCGTGGCCCACGCTCATGGACAAGTACAAGCCGGGTGTGGTCGTGGAAGCGGCCGAGATTCTCAGCGTTGCCGACTACGGCGCCTTCGTGCGCTTGGAAGAAGGCATCGAGGGCATCATCCCGAACAACGACATTCCGGCGTCGGCCAACCTGTCGCGCGGCGACAAGGTCAAGGCCGAGGTCTCGAACGTCGACAGCATGGATCGTCGCTTGACGCTCAGCATGCGCAACCCCGGTGAGAGCACCGTGGCGGAGCACGTGCAGGTGTTGAAGCGCGAGAGTGCTGGTAAGGGCGCCACCTTGGGCGACTTGCTCAAGGAGAAGCTCGGCAACATCAAGACGACGCCCGCTTCGGTTCCGCCGCCGGCCCCCGCGGCTGACGACACCGAGACCTGAACGGTTCGGGAACGGTTGCTCCGCCTACTTAAGGTCTAGGTGACCGTTCCCGTCAGCGTCAGAGAGCCGTCGTCGACTCGAGGAAGTGGCGGCGGCTGGACCCGGCAACGGGTCGTGTTCCTCACGGTGAGCAGCGTGGTGATTGCCACGCTGCTCGTCTGCGTTCGCGAGGTCTTGCTGCCATTCATGTTGGCGCTGATCATCGCGTACGTGCTGGCTCCGCTCGTGCAACGAGTGGAGCGTTTTCGCGTGCCTCGCGCGGCGGCGATTTTGATCGTCTACGCCGTGACGCTGGGCAGCATCTATTTTTCGATCGCGGCGATTGCGCCGCGCATCTATCTCGAGACGGCCAGGTTCATGCGCGACGCTCCGTCGCTGGCCGACCGCTTTTCCAGCCAATATGGCCCCCAGCTGGAGCAGTGGGTGGAAGGCGTTCGCAGCCGTTCACGGCCCAAAGCGGCGGCAGACGAGCCGGAGCCGTCGGCGCTTTCGATCGTGAACAAGCCCGACGGCAGCGTGGAGTTTCACGTCGGTAGCGGCGTGGAGGTGGTGCAGCAGGGCCCCGGGCATTGGCGCGTTGGTCCCGGCGCGCACAAGGCCGAGAAGTTCAAGGTCAGTGACCTCACCGCGCGCGGGGTGAACGAGGCGGTGGGCTACGTGCAGCGCAACGGCCTCGAGCTGCTGTCGATTGGGCGCGCGGTGGTGGGCGGCGTGGCGCGCGGCATTTTCCTCTTGTTCATGACGCTGATGGTGGCCGGTTACATCATGGGCACGCGCGAGAACATCATCGGCTTCTTCCGCTCGCTCTTGCCGGCGCGCTCGCGCATCAGCTTCGACCGCCTTTTGTGGCGCATCGATCGCGGCATGTCGGGCGTGGTGCGCGGGCAGCTGTTGATCTGCGGCGTCAACGGGGTGCTGTCAGCGTTCGGGTACTGGATGTTCGATCTCAAGTACTGGCCCATCTTGGCCATCTTGTCGGCGGTGATGAGCATCATCCCGATCTTCGGCTCGATTTTGAGCAGCGTGCCGGTCGTGCTGATCGGCTTGACGCAGAACTTTTGGACCGCGCTCTGGGTGCTGTTGTGGATTGTCGGCCTCCACCAAGTGGAAGCCAATCTGCTCAATCCCAAGATCATCGGCGTGGCGGCCAAGATTCACCCGGTTTTAGTGGTGCTGGCGTTGATCGTGGGCGAACATTTTTTCGGGCTGTGGGGCGCTCTTTTGGGGGTGCCGGCGCTCTCGTTACTTCAGAGTATTTTCCAACACTTCCGCTTCGAGACGATGCCGGACGCGCCGCCCGATTCGCTGTTGCCACCTCCCGGCGCCGCGCGTCTCTAACGGCTCGGCTCGATCGGATATAGCGATCGGGCGGTATCGTGACGGCTTCCGGAGCCCTGGTGATTATCGGGTGCTCGGTGCTCGGTGCTCGGGTGCTTGGTGCTCGGTGCTCGGTGCTCGGTCGCTTGGCGGGTGCCCTGCTCGCGGCGAGATGACTTCGCATGCGAAGTCATCTCGGTTCCGCTCGGAGTGGAGCTTCAAGCACTCGTATTGACTGATGAATCGGCAGGCGACGATGAGACCGCGGCAATGACTTCGCATGCGAAGTCATTTGGAGGTTTGAGAAGGGCTCCGCGCAACGGCGGAAGGCCGCTTCCGGGGCGGCGATCGAGGGTGTGTGCGGCACCGGAGGGGCTTGGCTCCGCGTAACGCCGGAAGGCCGCTTCGGCGCGGCGATCGAGGGTGTGCGCGGGGACGCGGGGACGCGGAGGCGCGGAGGCGCGGGGACGCGGAGGCGCGGGGACGCGGAGGCGCGGGGACGCAGGGCGCGGCGACGCGGAGGCGCGGGGACGTGGGTCCCAGTGAGGGAACGTTGTGAGGACCCGTATAAGGAAAGGCGGGAGGATTCAGGCTGGGGTGTTTTTGGGGGGCTTGAGCCCACAAAACGTCTTCGTTGCGGGTGATAGCCCTCCTGTTTGGGTCGGGGGCCAGGTGCGGTTTCGAGGGGCCGGGTGCTCGGGGTTTTCGGACTCTCGATCGCGCGGGGCGGAGCGATGCTAAGACAGCGCCGGAATGGCACGCGAGACCCGTAAACTGAAGCGAGCACAGAGCACGGCCCCCAGCGCCGGTAAGGCGGCGCGCGAAGCCGGTAAGGCCAGCGTTCAAAAGCGCGGTGAGATGCCGGATCCGCTCGGAGGCGGTCAGCTGCGCCAGTTGCTCACGCGGCTGGGCCTGATCTTGCTCGGAGTCTGGATCTTGTTCGGTGCGCTTTCGACCTTCGTTTCGTCGCCGTGGAACAAGGTGCTGTTGGGCGTGCCGCTGGTGCTGACGGGCGTGGGCGTCGCGGTGGTGTTTTGGACGCTGCGCCAAGCCAAGACGGCGCGGGGCGTGGCCAGCATTCTGAGCAACGTTTCGACCGACGAAGATCGCAAGGTCGCGCTCGAGAAGCTGTCGACCGACTTCAAGAAGGGCGACACCGCGGCCATCTTCGCCCGCGCTCAGCTGGAGCTGCAGGAAGACCCGAAGAAGGCGTTGGCGACGCTGGAGGCCATCGACTTGAACAAGGTGATGGCGCCGGTGGCCGACGAAGCGCGCGGCCAGCGCGCGATGATTCATCTGACGCAAGGCGAAGTGGGGCAGGCGCGGCAATTGGCCGACAACATCGACCTGAGCCGCCACCAAGACACGCGCACCCGCGCCATGCTTGCGTCGGTGGTGGCGGAAGCTTGGGCGCGCTCTGGCGACGCAAAAAAAGCCGCAGAAACGCTGGCTTTGTTCGACGCTGACGATCCGACCTACGAGAAGATCAAGCCGCAGCTGTACCGCGCGCAGGCCTTTGCCGCCGCCCAGAACAGCGACATGAACACGATGCGCCGCGCGCTCCGCAAGCTGCTGGCCGTCGACGTTCGACTGCTGGGCGGCTTCATGATGAAGAAGACGCACCCGCTGCTGCAAAAAGAAGCCAAAAAGATGCTCGAGCAGAGCGGGCAAATCCCCAAGAAGATGATCGTCCAGAGACGCGTCTGACAGCGGTGTAACGACGCTGGGTGGACCCAGATTTTCTTACAGGGAGATCGGGAGATCGGGAGATCGGGGGCGCCTCATTGGCGCGGCGCTTGCGTTGCGTCGTACGGATCCGTAAAGGCCACGTCGCCTTGCGACGCGACGCGAGCGCGCAACTGGCTTGGCGCCCCCCGCTGGCCTCTGCCTCCCCCTCCCGATCTCCCGATCTCCCTGTGAAAAAATCTCGAGCCGTTACAGATTGGTGATGGTGGCTCGGCCGAGTGGCTTGATGGCGACTTCGGGGAGGAGCTCGGCGTAGCTGAGGACGCGGACGTCGGGCAATTCGGGCTCGAGCAGCTTGCGGATGAAGCGGCGGACGTCGGGTTGGGTGAGGACCACGACCGGCGAGGCATCGCTGGCGTGGGCGGAGATGGCGCGTTTTACGGCGGCGACGATGTCGCGGCTGGCAACGGGAGCGAGGGCCAGAAAAGCGCCGGCGGGGGTGCGGGTGATGGCGCCTCGCACGCTTTCTTCGATGTGAGAGTCGAGCAGCAGGACCGGTAGCTCGCGGGCACCGCGCGTCAACGAGTGAGTGATGGGGCGACGCAGCTGAGCCCGCACGAATTCAGCCAAGGTGAGCGGATCCTTTTCGGCGGCGCCCACGAGCGACAGCGCCTCCAAGATGGCGCGCAGATCGCGGATGCTGACGCGCTCCTCGACCAGACGGCGCAGGATATCGGTCAGCTGAATCAGCGTGATGGGCTTGGGTACGACTTGGCGCACGCTAGCCGGCGAGATCTGCTCCAATTCGTCGAGCAAGTTTTGCGTCTCGGACAAGCCCAAGAAGTCTTGGGCGCGGCGTTCCAGCGCCGGCAGCAGCTCCAGCAGCAGCTGTTGCGCCAAGTCGTCGTCGGCCACCGACTTCGGGAAGGTGACGAGCAGCGCCGGCACTTCGTGCAGCGACAACACCGCGTGGCGCTCGGGCAACGCCTCGGACACCGCGATTCGGCCGGCGGGCAACGGCACACCCCGGTCGCGGAAGACGATTTCGCGCGTCGCCGCCAGCGCCGAGCGCAGACCGGGACGACGCACCTCGCTGCCGCGCAGCTCGTCCTCGAACAAAGGCTCCAAGTCTTTGCTCACTTCGACCGCCCACGGCACCACCAACGGCACGAAGCGCGGCTGGGCCTGCGTGCCGGCGCGACGCTGAATCGGCTCGGGCTGCAGCCTTTCTTGCTCGCCGCGCAGGCTCTTCAAGCGCGCGCGCGACGCTGCGAACATGAGCGCGCCGATGACCAAGAACGGCAAGCCAGGCAGCCCCGGAATCACGGCCAGGCCCAGCACGAAGAAGCTGCCGACTCGCAGCGCCTGCGGTTGCCCGAATATCTGCGACGCCAGCTCGGCGCCCAGCGGCGTTTCTGCTTCTTCGCTGGCTACGCGCGTTACCAGCACGCCGGCCGCGGTCGCCATCACCAGCGCCGGAATTTGCGTCACCAAGCCGTCGCCGATGGTGAGCAAGCCGTAGCGCTTGAGCGCGCCCACCACCTCCAGGTTGCGCTGCCCGACGCCGATGGCCAAACCGCCCAAGATGTTGATGATGACGATGATCAAAGAAGCGATGACGTCGCCTTTGACGAACTTCATCGCGCCATCCATGGCGCCGTAAAATTGGCTTTCGCGCAGCAGAGAGCGGCGGCGGCGCCGGGCTTCGTTGCCGTCGATGCTGCCGGTGCGCAGCTCGGCGTCGATGGCCATTTGCTTGCCGGGCATGGCGTCGAGGGTGAAGCGCGCGCCCACTTCAGCCACGCGCTCGCTGCCTTTGGCGATGACGACGAATTGGATGATCGTCAAAATCAAGAAGATGACCGCGCCGACGACGTAGTTGCCGCGCACCACGAACTGACCAAAGGCTTTGATGACCTGCCCGGCGTCGGCTTGCAGCAAGATCAAGCGCGTCGAGGAGACGTTCAGCGCCAGCCGGAACAGCGTGGTGATGAGCAGCAGAGTGGGGAAGGCGGCGATCTTGAGCGCTTCGCCTACGTACAGCGCCACCAGCAAGACCGCGACCGAGCACGCCAGGTTCGAGGCGATCAGCAGATCGAGCAGCCACGTCGGCAGCGGCACGACCATCAAGCCGACGATCGCGATCACGAAGAAGGCGAGCGCGCCGTCGGCAAAGCCGAAGCGCGGCCGCTGCGCCCGAAGTCCCAAGGTTTGGGGCGCCGGCCCCGATTGGGGCGCCGGCCCCGCCTGCGCCGCTGTTGCCATTTGCGGCGGCGACCTCAATTCACGCGAGCCGTGGCGTCAAGCCGTGGCGCTCGATACTTCAACTGGGGGCCGTGAAGACTCCGAGGACCCCGGTGTACAGCTGCAGCGCGGGCTTTCCGCCAATTTCGGACACCTCGAACGACGATTGCATGCC